>CAZPZF010000092.1:0-11892 GCA_964590705.1 uncultured Spirochaetales bacterium
CCCCTCGCTGATCACGGCTCCCGCCCGTCGCTGACCCGCCTTCAGAATCGCCTTGACCGCCCTGAGCGCGGCCGCGTTCCCCCCCTTCATATCCGCCGTTCCGCGCCCCCAGATCCTCCCATCCTTCACCAGGGCGTCCCATGGACCGCAGATTGTCCAAGCCGAGAGATCGCCCGGGGGAACAACGTCCACATGCCCATTGAAGATGAGGGATCTCCCTCCTCCCGATCCTTTCAGGACCCCCGCGAGATTCGCCCTTCCCGGAGCCTCTTCCCACAGGTCGGTTACGAGCCCCGTCTCCTCCATGCGGGAGGCGAGAATCCGGTTAACGGCCGTCTCCCCGCCGGCCGCGGCTCCCGCGTCCGAACCCGCGAGAACCAAATTGACGCTCGGCACACGCACGATGTCGCGTACCAGTTCCACAAGTTCGTCTCGGAGCCCTTCGACGGCCTCCAGAATTCCGTTTTTTGTTCGTTCCGAAACCATGATGCGAGTCCTCCTTGCTGCGCGCACTCCTCTAGTATAATACAGTCGCCGGGCGGCTGCGCCGAAAGCTCGTATTTTTTTCTGTTTGCAACCGACGGATCCTGGGATATAATGCCCGCGTCGTATGAAGAGAGTGCTGCTGATCAACCCCGTGGGCCGCAGAAGCGGGTATATGCTGAGCAAATTCTCCCGTCTTCCCCCGCTGAGCCTCGCCTACGTGGCGGCGGCCACCCCGCCCGGATACGACGTGACGATCCTTGGCGCGAACTTCGACGAATGGAGGGGTGAGACCGCGGATCTGGTGGGGATCACCGCCTTCACGAGCACCATCAACCGGGCCTACGAGATCGCGGACCAGCTCCGCGCGGGGGGAACCCCGGTCGTTCTCGGAGGGATCCACGCGTCCATGCTTCCCCAGGAGGCCCTCGACCATGGCGACGCGGTTGTCGCTGGCGAGGCCGAAACCGCCTGGCCGAAACTGCTGGCCGACTTCGAGGCCGGAACCATGGCCGGGATCTACGCGGGAGAACGGATCGATCTGTCAACCTCCCACCTCATGCCCAAACGGAACCTCCTCCACCCCGGATACCTCTGGCAGCCGATCCAGACCTCCAGGGGATGCCCGTTCAACTGCTCCTTCTGTTCCGTCTCGCGGTACCTCGGCGTCCGCTACCGGCAGAGGACCGCTGAGGATGTGCTCCGCGAGCTCAGGACCATCCCGGAGCGCTACGTCTGTTTTCTCGACGACAACCTCATCGGCTATTCGGCGGAGAATCGAGAGCGGGCCATCGCGATCTTCCGCGGCATGATCGAGGAGAGGATGAACAAGCGGTGGTGGATGCAGGCCTCCATCAACGTGGCCGATGACGATGAGGTAGTCCGACTCGCGGCAAAGGCCGGGTGCATGTTCGTGTTTATCGGATTCGAATCAACGGAGGATTCCCTGCTCGCGGGCATGGGCAAGGGGATCAACCTGAAGACGGGCGTGCGGAACTACGCATCCGTCGTCGCAGCCCTGCACCGGCACGGCATCGGGGTGCTCGGCGCCTTCATCATCGGCAACGACGGCGAGGGGGAAGACACGTACCGTGGGCTGTCCGATTTCATCGTACGGGGAGGAATCGACATCGTTCAGGTGAGCGTCCTCACCCCCCTTCCGGGGACCCGGCTTATGGAGCGGCTGACCGAGGAGGGGCGGATGATCTACACCGATTATCCGGGAGACTGGGAGAAGTATCGTTTTTCCTACCTCACCCACGCGCCCCAAGGGGTCGACGAAGGGGACGTGTACCGGGGGAACAACCTGATCAAGCGCCGCATCTACTCATTTCCCGTTTTCCCGTACCGAATGGTCCGCTCCTTCCTGTCCCTGCGCAGGATAGGGAGCACCTACGCCGTGTACCGGTTGAACAAGGCGCTCAGGACCAGCTGGGTCAACTCCCATTATCACGACACGTATCCCGAGAAGAAACGAAACCGAGGGGATAAAGGAGACCGGGCATGCCGATCACGTACCTGATGGAGAGCGGAGAGGAAACAGAGCGGCTCGAGGTAAAAACGGATCCGGAGGTAGTGGAAAGACAGGCGCTCATGGCCGGGCTCCGCCCGGGGATGCGGGTGGCCGATATCGGATGCGGCCCGGGCAAGACGACCGCGATCCTCGGCCGGCTGGCGGGGAAAGGCCTTTCAGGCAAGGGGGGCGAGGCGATCGGTTTCGATGGTTCAGAGGAACGGATCGAGCACGCCCGCCGCAGGTACGGGACCGGACCACTGAACCTCCTTCCCGATGACGCCGGCAGCCCCGAAGACGCCAGTCTCTCCGGCGTGGGCGGGCCATCCGAGACGTACAGGCGCTCAGAGCCGGGCGGAAAAGTCTCCTTCGTGATCCACGATCTCCGGCAGCCCTTTCCCGAATCGGAACCCTTCGACTTCGTATGGGTCAGATTCCTCCTCGAATACCACCGTGCCGAAGCCTTCGACATCGTCAAGAACTGCGCCTCAATCCTCAAACCGGGAGGCACTCTCTGCCTGATCGACCTGGATCACAACTGCATGTCGCACTATGGGATCTCCCCCAGACTTGAGCACGCGGTGAAAAGCGCCCTCTCCATCCTGGAGAAAGTGGCGAATTTCGATCCCTACGCCGGCCGGAAACTCTACTCTCACCTCTACCGCCTCGGCTTCACCGGAATCACCGCGCATGTGGAAGCTCATCACCTAATCTACGGCCCGCTGCGCGGGACGGACGAGATGAACTGGATGTCCAAGATCACGGTGATTCCCGGCCGGATCAACGCGGCGCTCCCGGGCTACGGGTCTATAGGGGAATTCCAGGAGGATTTCAGGCGCTTCTTTACGGACCCGGGCAGATTCTCATACACCCCGCTCATCGCATGCTGGGGACGGAAACCTCCTTCCGTATCGTAAAGCCCTGATTCTCGAGATACGAGAGAAAGGCCAGAACGACCTGCGTATCCAGATGCGTGCCACATTCCTGAAGCATCGTTTCGACGGCGCTCTCGAGAACCATCGGCTCGCGGTAGTGACGCTTGGCCGTGATCGCCTCGAAGAAATCGGCCACGGCGATGATTCTGGCCCCAAGGGGAATCTCCTGTCCGGCCAGGCCGTCCGGATACCCGAACCCGTCCATCCGCTCATGGTGAGAACCAGCGATCACCGGCACCTCCCGATAGATCCCCTCGAAGTTGATCTGCTCCAGGATGTCCCGGGTCTTGACCACGTGGGCCTTGATCTCCTCCCTCTCCGTCTCGTTCAAGGGGCCCGTCTTCTTAAGGATCGAGTCCTTGATGCCGATCTTGCCGTAATCGTGGAGGAGCGCGGCGACGCGGATCATCTCCGTGTAGTCGGTCGAGAGCCCCATCTCCCTGCAGATTCCGAGGGCGTACTCGGTCACCTTCTCCGAATGCCCGGCGGTGAGGAAGTCCCGCGCGTCGATGCTGGCGGCTAGAACCTGGAGAATCGAGCTGAACTGCCGTTCGCGGGCCTGCAGGAGCGTCGCGTTTCGCATCGCGACCCCGATTTCGGGAGCGATTCCCATGAGCAGATTGATGTCGCTCTGGAGGAGTGGCCGCTTGGTTTCGATATTGTCGACGACCAGGATGCCAAGGCTCTGGTTTTCGTATACGATCGGACAGCAGATGAAGGATTTCGACCCGATCCTGCGGGCAAAGGCGAGGCTCCTCGGGGACAGGCTGTCCGTTATCTCCGCTATGTCGTTCACGAGAAAGGGCTTCTGCTCGCGGAAGCACAGGACGAAGATCCCCTTCGACTCGGGCCTCGTCAGGTGGAACCTGACCCCTTCGATCACGGGCATGAGTGATTCCCGGTAGCCGTAACCGGTGCGGAATTCGAGGAACCTCCGTTCCTCGTCGGCGAGGAGGATCATCCCCCTGTCGTAATCCAGCCACTTCCTGAGGATCTCGATGGCGCCGTTCAGGATGTCATCGATGCGGACATGCTTGCTGATGCTGTACCCGATTTCGTTGATCATGAGCGCGTGGTCGTAGTTCCGGCTGATCTGCTCGAAGAGATTCATGTTCGAGGACCTCAGATTCTCGAACGCGGCGTCCGCGTCCTTCTTGTCCAGGTACTCCCCGAGGAGGGTGAAGACGAGGATGACGGCGACCGCCAGGGGAGCGGCGAGGGAGAAGGAAGCGCCGGGGAGGATCGAGATGGAAACGAGGAAATACAGGGCGGATGCAACCATGATGATGTTCCTCACCCGCTTCACGAGAAGCGCCTTTGTCTCGCGCCAGGAGATCCGGTACCTGCAGCAGCTCCCCCCGCGGAACAGGCACTCTGTATGCTCCATCTTCAACATCTTCAGGTTGAAGGCGCTGACGATGGCCTCGAAATAGCCGATCCGGTTCGCGCACTGGTAGGGCTTTTCCTCCACCCCTTCGTACGGAGTCACGACGATCTCCATCTCGGTCTTGGACAGCCGCGTCGATTCGTATCGGGCCGACCGGGAGAATTTATCCGCGATCTTGTTTACCATCTCGAAGACGAGGCCCGGTCCGATGAATCCGAGGATAAACCTCGATTTCCCTCCGATCGCCTCGGGAGACGCCGCGTACCTGCCGGCCTCGCGGGCGATATCCTCCTTGCCGGTCGCACGTACGAGCGCCTCGTAGAACCGGTCCACCTGCTTCTGGGTGAACCAGTGACCCTCGTCGTCGACCTGGTAGGGCTCCATCCCTGCGTATGAGAGGAGCTCGCTGATGCTTACGTAGGAATACCTCACCTTGATCATCTTGATGTATGTGTTGATGATGCTGCTGTTGTAGAGGGCTGGTTCGCCCTTTTCCTCATTCATACTTGGGCCTCTTGAAGGTGTTGCGAAGTGAGGAGAAATATCCCTTCTCGTTATGAGTTTCTATAACCCACAAGGTGTAGGTCTTCTCTACCTTGAAGCTGAGGGAGTCAGCCGCGTCTCTCGGAAAAACGAGCACCGGCACCTCTCCGCCATCATATCCCCGCCCCGCCTCGGTCAGGACGGACTCTACGACATCGGGCGGGAAATCCTCCCGATCGATGATGAAGATATGCACGCAGTTGGTCAGGTTAGAGAGGTTGAGTCCGACATCAGAACGGGTTGTCATGACCACGGCCTTGAGCGCGCCGCCGCGCCGCACGGCGAGGATCTCGCGGGAGCGGTGAAAACCGAGAGCCAGGTATTCGGAGTCGAGCTCGCGGTCAGGTTCGGGGTCGGGCCCGATGTTCAACGCTTCCAGCATCAATCCACCGGACATCCGTTCATAGGCGCTCTCCAGTTCCATAAGATCGATGGCGCCGGCCGGCTCCAGACGGCATCCCCTGTCCTCCGGACTTTCCGGCTCCCGCGGCCCTTCTGCCGCCTTGTCCACGGGGGGAGAAATTCGGAACCGGCAGTAGCCGAGCTGGTCGAGCGAGGCCTCCTTGGGCGAATTGAGGTCCCGAACGACCCCGCCGAAGACCTTGCTGGGGAACCGGTTTTCCGGCCGGAAGTAGCACATCACGTAGTTCATGTGCGCGGAGGCCATGGGACACACCTCGTTTACGTAGAAGGCCACATGGTCAAGGACTTCGATACCGGCCAACGGATGCGCGGAACCGCCGGCAGCGTGATGCTGGATGAGCCAGGAGTTCGGGTAGAACCGGATCATGGAGAGATGCGCGTAGAGCGCGCCGTGTTCCTGGAACAGGAAGTGTCTGGCTATGGAGGGGCTGTTCAGGTACAGTTTCTCGTAGGTCCTCCGGAAATCTTCCTTCATCGGCTCGAGAGACGAGTACTTCGATGGATAGATGAAACCGCACTCGAAGAAGAAGCGCCAGAGTCTCTCTGGATCCACGTTTCCGCACAGGAAGATACGGTCGTTGACCGCCTGGTGGAGGAGAGAGGAGAGGCGCATCTGGTCTCCCGTGTTCATGTCCAGGATGACGCAGCCGGAGAGGACCAGCTTTTCCCCGTGCTCGGCGACCAGATCCCGCGTGTAGAGGACCTGGACGGTACACTCGGCGATCCTGCAGCCGGCAAGCTCGATGCAGACCTTCGATAGCATCATGCCGGGCAGGAGAAGAGATGTCCCCCTCCGTTCCTCCACGGAGAAGCCCGATCCGGAGATGTCCCTCGTCTTGAGAAAGAGCATGCCTCCCGTCACGGGGTGGGTGAAGCGCACGCACGGAGAGGGGTAGAGGGTATGCCTGAGACTCCTGTGCTGCCGGGGCCTGAACCGGCGGATCGAGGTCTCGCGGGGAGAGACCACGACGAGGTAAGAATCCCCCCGTTTCTCGTGCCTGATGATCATGCATTCTCCCGAAAAAATCTGCGTTCCGCCTGACTCGAGGATGATGGTTACCGGTTGCTCCGGGTCGATCCAGCGGAAAGTCTGTATCCTGTCCATCGAGAGGCGCGCCCTGAAAGCCCGGGGGGAGAAATCCTCCATGACGCCGGAGAAGCAGGCGCCCATCTGGAGGAGGCGCACGGAGACGCCGAACGCGTCGACCCGGCGGGTCTGGCGCAGGGTCGTCCGCCTTGCGGTATCGGGAAGACGGAACCTGACCCATCCGGCGTTCATCTCTTCGATCCGCGCGTCGACCACGATGATGTCCGAATCGTCCGGAAAGAAGAACTCGAGGCAAGTATAGCCTCCTGTCCTGAATTCGCCGTCCCCGGCCTTCTCCCAGACGCAACGTACCGTATCCCCCGAGCATGGCTCCGGTTTCGCGCGCAGCGAGAATGTCGTGTCGAATCTCCTGTGTCGGAAGCGCACCGTCACTGCACGATCGGTGAAATTGAGGAAGTTCAGCCTGTTGACGAGATCCGGCTTCCTGATGATCCCCTCCTTGCAGGGCGCACGGGAACGCGTAACCTCTTCGGGAGAGACGGTATCCAGGCTGTTCTGAGATTCGGCCAACGAAAAGCTCCCTCGTCTGCTTGGACTTGCGCGGCCGCGGACGGTCGCCGCGCATGGATGCGGTCCTCTTTATTATCGGCCGGAATCTGCGATTGTAGAGTGCGGGAACGCTTAGGAGGGCCCGGGAAGAGGAAAGCGAATGGTGTGGAGGACGCCGCCGGCGGCGGAAACGCCGGTGACCCATTCTCCGCGCAGGTTGGCCTCCACGATCCCCCGGACGACAAGGGTTCCGACGCCGGATTCGGCCTCGGTTCCTTTTTCACTCATTCCGATCCCATCGTCCTGGATGCGGCATTCGAGAAGCGAGTCTCCGGAGAGGTCGATGTCGACTTGAAGCGAGCCCCGAGCCTTGCCGCGGAAGGCGTGCTTGTAGGCGTTGGAGGCGAGCTCGGAAACGATCATCCCCAGGTACATGGCAGTGTCGATATCCAGGGAGGCCTGCCCGCAGCTGAATTGCACGTTGATCTGGGCATCGGTCCTGTTCTGCGAAGAGAGGTATCGGAGGAGGCTGGCGAGGTACTTTTCAAGGTTGATGTCCGTAAAGGAATTCGACCTGTACAGGTGTTCGTGTACATTCGCCATGGTGAAAATGCGTAGTTGACAGTCCCGTATCATCTGGGATAGAACGTCGTCCCTGACCTTCCCCAGCGAGAGGTTGAGGATGCTGCTTACCACCTGCATGTTGTTTTTCACTCGGTGGTGGATCTCCCTGAGGAGGAGCTCCTTCTCCGCGACCCGAAGCTCCAGAACCCGAAGCATCTCCGTCCTGAGGATGAGGGAGCTGCTCGTGTTCGCGTAAATCGTGAAGAACCGGAACTCCTGGGAATCCACGATAAAGCGCCTGCCGCTCGTCAACACCATGACGAAGCCGACGAGCGAGCCGTCGGAACGGATGGGCGAGACGAGGAATTCCCGCAGCGGACCGGTGGTCCGAAAACCCTCGCACACGGCGGCGTCCACGGAGTCTTCCAGCCCTTCGACCAGGAGCGGCTCTCTCAAGGTGTCGATATGGGCGAGCACGGGATGAGTCTCCTGTACCGTTTCCACCAGCTCTCCCTTATCCCTGTTGCCCGTAAGGGTATTGATGGCGAAACTCTTCCGGTCCGGATTTCGGATGCCGATGAATACGTCCTTGGTGTCATAGGCCTCGCGGAAGAAGCGGAGGAGATAGGAAACCCCTTCCTTGAGCGAGCCGATACGGAGGGCGTCCGCGGCGAGCCTCGAGGCGCGTTCGGTGTAGATGCTCTTCCTGCCGTAATTGCTGTACGGGAGAAGCCCGAAACGCCTGATGAGAAACAGAAGCACCGGAAGGACGAACAGAAACGAGAGGATTTCGGGCAGGAGGATTTTTGGATCCGGCTGCGGAAACTGGAAGAGGAGGAACAGGAGACTGCGCACGCCGATGAAGAGGAGGGTGAGGAAGAGAAAGAGGACCAGGAAAAGGGCGATCTCCAGGTAGGCCTTGCGGATATCCATGATGCGGTACTTGAACACGGCGTACGCGGTCAACAGAGCCCCGAAAGCCTGGAGGACGATATCCACCGGGAAATCCTGCAAAAAGGTGAGGTTGCTCAAGGTTCCGAAGAGGGATATCGATACGGCGGTCAGGAGATAGAGGGTGCGGTGAAAATCCACACGGGACTTCGGTCTGATCAGCCCTGCCGCAAGGAATACGATCCCGGTGAAATACAGGATGAAGGAGGAACCCCAGGCGAAAAGGAGGGAAGTCGTGGCCTCCGGAACGTAGAAACCTCCCGCGCCCATGGTGACGTGCAGGTCGGCCCTCGCCCAGAACATGAGCGCGAAAGAGATTGCAGAAACCCCCGCGGTCACCCAAAATCCCCTTCGAGCGATCCTCCTCCCCTGGAGCGCGAGGACGATTGGAAGGAAGAAGGCGTAGGAGACGAAGGTTCCGGTCATCCCGAAGAAGTAATAGGTGACAGCCCGGTCATGATCCGGATCGAGGATCACGAGAAAACCCATGATCTGCCAGAGAAGCATACCGCCGATATGAAAGAAGAAGGGGAGCTTCAAGCTCCCCTTGCCCTTCGGTCTCATGACAGCCACGAAGACGATCAGGTACAGCAGGATGGATATCAGCGTGACAGTTGCGTAAAGATCCTTCATCTAGTAAATCATTACGGCATTTGGGTCAGTTCCGTCAACACCTTGCACGACGACTTCGGGTGAATGAATGCGATCTTCGAATTCTGGACCCCTCCTCTGGGGCTCTCGTCGATCATCCGCACATCCTTCGCCTTGAGAGAGGCAATATCGGCAGCGATGTCCGTGGTCTGGTACGAGATGTGGTGCATCCCCTCGCCCTTGGTCTCGATGAACTTGGCGACCGTGCTCTCCGGGCTGGTTGGTTCCAGGAGCTCGATCTCCGCATCCCCGACCTTAAAGATGGCCGTTCTCACCTTCTGCTCGGGCACGTCCTCGATGCCCAGGAACTGAAGTTTGAGGACATCCCGGTAGAACGGGATGTGATCGTCCAGCTTGCTCACGGCGATTCCGATGTGATTGATATTCGTGATCATACAGGCTTCTCCCTCCTCATACTCAGAATGGTCTGCATCCTATCCTTCACCAGACGATAGGGGGGCTCCTCGCGGTTGTACACGGCGAGGGCCCAGTTCCTCATATTTTCGGAAAAACGGTACTCCCGGTCCAGATGCTCAGCGATCTTCTGCTGAAAGACCTTGGCCAGCTCCTTTTCGATCCGGACGCGCCTGCGCTCCTCGACCGTGTTCCTCCATCTCTCCCGTTCCCGGAAGCGGGTCATGGTTTCGAGGAGTTCGTCTATCCCGTCGTCGTCCCTTGCGCTGACCATGACGATCGGGCTTGGTTCCTCCCCCTCCGAAAGCTCCTTGATCCCCAGCGCGTATTCGACCTCTGCTCTGAGCCTGTCGGCTCCGTCCCTGTCCTTCTTGTTGATGACGAAGATATCGCCTATCTCCATGATCCCCGCCTTCATGGCCTGGATCTCATCGCCCATGCCAGGGACGAGCACCAGGAGCACGATGTCGGAGAGCTCGATCACCTCGATCTCCGTCTGGCCCACCCCGATGGTCTCCACGATCACGGTTTCGAAGCCCGCGGCGTCGAGAACCTTCACGGCGTCCGCTGTGGCGGTCGCGATGCCGCCGAGGTGTCCGCGTGAGGCCATGGACCTGATGAAGACGCCGGGATCCGTGGCGTGTTTCTGCATTCGGAGCCGGTCGCCCAGCAGAGCGCCGCCGGAAAACGGGGAGCTGGGGTCAATGGCGATGACCGCCGCCTTCCTCCCCGCGTTCCGTTCCCGGGTGATCAGCCGGTCCACCAAGGTGCTTTTTCCCGCCCCCGGAGGACCGGTGATTCCCCATACCGAGGCCTTGCCCGTATACGGGTACAAGGCGTCTATTAATTCCTCCTTCTCCTCACCGCCGTTTTCGACGACGGTGATCGCCCGCGCGATGAGCCGGGTGTTTCCGGAGAGAACCCCCTCTACAAGTTCCATCCCCGCTAGCTCGCCTTCCTGGTGGCCTCGACGAATTCGATGACTGTCTTGATCGGGGTTCCGGGGGTGAAGATCGCCTGCACTCCCCTTTCCCTGAGGAACGGGATGTCGTCCTCGGGAATGACGCCTCCGCCGAACACGACCACGTCGGAAGCCCCCTCCTTTGCCAGGAGATCGACCACCTTGGGGAAGAGTTCGTTGTGGGCGCCTGAGAGGAGGCTCAGGCCGACGAAATCGACGTCCTCCTGGATAGCTGTCGCCACGATCGCCTCCGGCGTCTGGCGTATCCCGGTATAGATGACTTCGTACCCGGCGTCCTTCAAGGCCCGGGCTATGTATTTGGCTCCCCTGTCATGCCCGTCCAGACCCGGCTTGGCGACGAGGATCCGTATCTTCTTGTCTCCCATATCTGTCTCCCTTCTCCTACAACACGATCGATTCTTCGTATTCGCCGAACTCTTTCCGCAGAACCCCGCAGATCTCGCCGAGTGAGGCGTACTCGCGGACCGCGTCTACGATGAGGGGCATGAGGTTCGCTTTGGGGTCGCGCGCCCCGTCCCGCAGGGCGTCCAGGTGCTTCTTGACGGCGGCGTTGTTCCGGTTCTTCTTTACCGCCGCGAGCTTTTCCGTCTGGACCTTCTGGAGCGCGGGATCCACCCTGAGGAGCCCTTTGGGAGGCGCTTCCTTGATCGTGAACTTGTTGACGCCGACGACCACGCGGTTCCCCTCCTCGATGTCCCGCTGGTAGCGGTACGCCGAGTCCTGGATCTCCTTCTGGGGGAAGCCCTTCTCGATGGCGCGGACCATCCCTCCCATTTCCTCGATCTTGTTGATGTACTTCCACACCTCATCTGTGATCTTGTCGGTGAGCGCCTCGACGTAGTAGGAACCGGCCAACGGGTCGATCGTGTTGACCACCCCGGACTCGTAGCCTACGATCTGCTGCGTCCGGAGGGCTATCCGCACGGAATCCTCGGACGGCAGGGCGAGGGCCTCGTCGCGCGAATTGGTATGGAGGCTCTGGGTCCCTCCGAGCACGGCGGCGAGGGTCTGGATGGTGACGCGTATGATGTTGTTGTCCGGCTGCTGCGCCGTGAGCGTGCATCCGCCCGTCTGGGTATGGAACCTGAGCATCTGCGACTTCTCGTTCTTGGCTCCGAATTTCTCCTTCATCACCTTGGCCCAGATCCTCCGGGCGGCCCTGAATTTAGCGACCTCCTCGAGGAGATCGTTGTGGGCGTTGAAGAAGAAGGACAGGCGGCCCGCGAAGTCATCGATGTCCAGCCCCGCCTCGATCGCGCTCCTGACATACTCGATACCGTCAGCGATGGTGAAGGCCGCTTCCTGCACCGCCGTCGAGCCGGCCTCCCGGATATGGTAGCCGGAGATGCTGATCGTGTTCCACTTGGGGATCTCCTTGGAACAGTAGGCGAAGATGTTCGTGATGAGCCGCATGGAGGGCATGGGCGGGAAGATGTAGGTCCCGCGGGC
>CAZPZF010000093.1:0-11796 GCA_964590705.1 uncultured Spirochaetales bacterium
CGTCATCCTTCTCCTCATCACCATGGGGGGCCTCGTGAACACCTTCAGGATGATCATGATCGAACGGACCAGGGAACTCGGGTCCAGGCGGGCCATGGGGACAAGGAGGCGGACGATCCGTTCGCTGTTCCTCCTGGAGGCCCTCTTCCTCGCCCTGCGCGGCGCGGCGGCGGGAATCGCGGCGGCCGAAATCCTCTGCCTCGCCATCGGCGCGATCCCGTTCCGGAACAGCGGCGTCCTGGCCATCATCCTCCACCACGGCCATATTTCGGCCCAGCTGGTCCCTTCTAACATCCTCTTGGTGACCGCGCTTCTGACGGCGACGACACTCCTGTCCGCATGGTTTCCCGCCGGGAAAGCGGCCCGGTTGCAGCCCGCCGACGCGCTCAGGTCGATGGCATGAGCGTCGCCGTCCCATCCCGAACGACAAGGAGCATACCCATGAAAAAGATCATACTGACTGCGGCGACCATTCTGGTCATCGCGCTTTCACCCTCTCCGCTTTTGGCCCTCCCGTCCCTGGCTCTGCGGGAGGCGCAGGAGATCCTCCCGATCATCGACGGGCTGAGGAATTTCGGAGATACCGATTTCTCGTGCCTCATGCTCATGATCTCTGAGGACCCGCAGACGGGGATCGAGAGATCCCTCGTCCGCTCGTTCCGACGCGACAGAGAAGACAAGTTCCTCCTCCTGATCCAGGAACCCCTGGTCAAGAGAGGGCAGGGATACCTCATGGCCGATGACAACCTCTGGTTCTACGACCCGGAAAGCAGGAAATTTTCCCATACCTCGCTCAACGAGCAGTTCAACGATTCGGAGGCCAACAACTCGGATTTCGGCTCCTCGTCGCTGGCCGAAGACTACACGGTCGTCCGGGTTGAACAGGCAAGGCTCGGGACCTACGATGTCTATGTCCTCGAGCTGTCCGCAAGGAACGACGAGGTCACCTATCCGACCATGCGTCTGTGGGTCACCGCGGAGCCGTACCTCGTGCTGAAATCGGAAGCCTACAGCGCCGGAGGCCGCCGCATACGCACCAGCTACTACCCGTCGTACACCCGGATAGGCGGACGGTACATGGCGACCCAGGTGATTTTCCGTGACGAACTGGTGCAGGGAAAACAAACGAGGATATCAATGAGCGAGATCTCCACCGAGACGCTGCCCGACATGATCTTCACGAAATCCTACGTCGAGCGCGTGAATAAATGAGGGAGGCGACATGAGCAGAATCAGCATGGCCATCGTCATGGCCGCGTTCCTAGGCTTCTTCCCCTCGTTTCCGGTTTTCGCGGACGGGGAGATATCGGAAGATTCCCTTTTCAGCGGCGATGCGGGGATGATAATCGAGATCGAGGAGCCTGCCGCGGATGCCGTACCGGGTGAACCGCTGCTCTTCTCCGGGGGGGGCGTTGACCTGGGCGGGAAGTATCGTTTCGCCCTTTCATCGGACTGGAATTGGGATCCGGAAACCTCGCTTGAGAGCGGCGACATCGCGGAATCGGTCGAAACGGATCTTTCGGCCATGATCTTCTTCAGCGCCAGGCCCAGCAAGGATCTTCGCTTCTACGGCGAGGTCGAGATTTCCTCTCCGTTCACCCTCGCCGACGATGACCCGGATACCGCCCTGGTGGATGAAAGCAGGGTTTTCGACGACATCATCCGGATCACCGAGCTGTTCAGCGATTTCCACATGGCGGAACGGGTGTTTTTCAGGGCCGGCAAACAGACGATCAACTGGGGCGTGGGATATTTCTTCAGCCCCGCCGACCTGCTCAACCTCACCGAGATCGACCCGGAGGATCCCGAGGCGGAATTGGAGGGGCCGGTTTCGGTCAAGGTGAACATACCCTTCGGGGTGAACAACATCTACGGGTACCTGGTCGTTCCGGACGGCACGGAGGATCTGTCCGGCCTGGCGTACGCGGCGAAAATGGAGATCGTTATCGGTTCCTCCGAACTGGGCCTGGGTGGATACTATAGGAAAGGACAGCCTCCGGCTGTCATGCTGACCTGCACCGGCAGCGTTTCCGATCTCGCCTTTTTTGCGGAAGGAGTAGCCAGCTACGGGTCCGACAGGACCTTCGTGGTACCTGATGACGATTCCCCCGGCGGGTACACGACCGCCGCCTACGATGACCAGTGGTTCTTCCAGGCGACAGCCGGGGCAATGTACATCTGGAACGACGACGAGAGCGACCTGGCCCTGACGCTTGCCGCCCAGTACCTCTTCAACGGGGCTGGATACGCCGACCCGTCGCCGATAAACACCAGCGCGAACGCCGGTATCCTCGCCGCCCTGATGGCCTGCGGTTCGCTTTCACCCTCGGACCTCCTGGGGGCGGGGATGCACTACGGGGCGGCGCTTGTCTCCCTTTCCATGACCGAGGACCTCTCCGTGTCGGCCTTCTGGCTGGGCGACATCTCCGATCGGTCGGGGCTCCTCAGGCTCTCCGTATCGTGGGCCGCATCGGATGATATTAACATAACCGCCTCCCTGCCGTATACTTACGGGACAGCCGGCGCAGAGTATTCGCCGTTCGGAAGCCGGCTCGGGTTTCGCGTCGAGTTCAGCCTGGGGAGCGGCGCTTTTTGAGATGACAGGAAGGATCCTGATAATCGAAGACGAGAAGGAGCTGGCCGACCTCATGAGGCTCTACCTTGAGAGGGAGGGGCTCGAAGTCCGCTGCGCGGAAACGGCGGAAGCGGGGCTGGCCGTCGTCGGGGTCTCTCCGTGCGACATGGTCATCCTCGACATCAACCTGCCCGGCATGGACGGTTTCGAATTCCTGCAGCGTTTCCGGAAGAAAAGCGATACCCCCGTCATGATCGTCTCCGCGCGCGAATCGGACGAGGACATCGTCACGGGGCTGGGAATCGGGGCCGACGAGTTCGTCACCAAGCCGTTCTCCCCCCGCGTACTGTCCGCCCGGGTCAGGGCGCTGCTGCGCCGGGGGAGGACGCCGGCAGGCGGAAACGGGCGAACCATCAGGTTCGGGGAATACGAGCTCGACTGCGACGGGTACCGGCTCAAACGCGCGGGAGAGACAGTGCCTATGCCTGCCCGCGAATTCGAGGTGCTCCGCTTTCTCGCTGAAAACGGAGGGATCGCCTTCTCCGTCCAGGAAATATACGACAGAGTCTGGAACCGGGAATTCGGGGACACGATCGCCGTGTCGGTATACATCCAGCGGATACGGAAGAAGATCGAGAAGGATTACCGGCGGCCCGAATACATCCGGACCATCCATGGAAAGGGTTACCTCTTCAGCGGGGAAAAGCTCCCATGACCCTTAAACTCAGGTTCGTCATCCTCATTGCGGGGACCATCCTGGTACCCATTCTCGTATCCATCCTCGTCTACACATTCCTCACGCCGGAATCCCTGAAGGAAAGCATTCGCGAGGCGCGGTCCATCGGCGGGATGATCGCGGGCGTCGGGGACCGCCCCTCCCTGGAGCGGCTGGAAAGGGAGATCCGCGGCGCGCCGGAGAATATGATGGTCATCCTCATGGACGGGGAGGGAAACGTCCTGACGGGAGAGGAATACCTCGATCCCTCATGGCTCTATGCCCCAGAGCTGCAGCAGCTCACCCTGCTCACGAAGCGGTTCTTCTTCGAGGACGGCGGTGAGTACTCTATCCTGATCGGCCTGAGGCAGCCCCGTATGGGGATCCCCTTGGCGCCGATACTCGTGGCGGGGGGACTCCTCCTGTTCCTCTGTGTCTCCGCGATTCTCTCGGTTCGGTCAATAGAACGGTCCATACGGATCCTGCACGAGGGGACGCGGCGCATCGCCGACGGAGACCTCGATTCCCCCGTCGTCATGCGGGGCGACGCGACCTTCACATCCCTGGCCGAATCGTTCAACGCGATGCAGAGAAAGATGAAGGAGGAATACGATAGGAGGAATCGATTCTTCATGGGGGTGTCCCACGACCTGAAAACCCCGCTTTCCTCGATAGCCGGTTACTCGGACGCCCTCCTGGACGGGTTCGCCAACGACGAGAGGACAAGAAACCGCTACCTGGAGATCATCAGGAGACAATCGGGCCTCCTCGAGCGGAGGATCAATAAACTCATCGAGTATATCAGGCTCACAACGGGGGATTTCCTGGCGTCCCTCGAACCGCTGCCCCTCCTCCCCTTCCTGACCGATTTCACGGAACTGCAGGGGGAGGAGGCCTCCGTGAGGAAACGGGAGTTTCAATCCCGCCTCTCGCTGTCCCCGGAAACGGTCATCCCCTTCGACTCCGAACTTGTGGGCCGGGCGTTGGAAAACCTGGTCCAGAACGCGTTCCATTACGGGGATCCGGAAAGGCCGATCGTCTTCTCCTGTCGGGAGAATAAGGAAGAGATCATCATTTCCTGCGCCAACCGCACCGTCAGTCCGGTCGACCCTAAAACACTTCCGCTCCTCTTCGAGCCGTTCTATCGAGGAGACGTGTCGCGAAGAGGCGAGGGTTTCGGTCTGGGTCTCGCGTCGGTCAGATCGGTCATTTCGAGCCACGGCTGGGAAATCAAAGCGAGACTCCCCGAACCGGACATCCTGGAATTCGCGATCCGGATCCCACATAACAGCGCTCCGGCATAGCGCCATCGTCTTCATCTTTCCTGAATCCAGACTCATTCTCGTTCTCGACTTGTTCGAGAATAGCGAATTCTCCGGATAGGCACGCTATTGACTTGAAATACCCCGGAAGGTACGCTCGTCCTGATTATTTTACGTTTTTTACAACGCATTCAGGAGCAGCGAATGATTTCCCTCGGCGTGTGCATCGGTTCTTCGAATATCGGCTATGTCCAGACTTCCCTTGAAAACGGAACCCCCAGGATACTGAAGAGCGGCTCCATCATCCATGAGGGGAATCCGGAAAGGGTGATCAAGGAGCTCTTCACCGGAAAAGAGTTCACGGGGACGACCCGCCTGGGAGTGACGGGCCGAAAGTTCCGGTATTTCCTGGATACCCCCTCCATCTCGGAACCCGAAGCCATCGAGTGCGCCTACCGTTCCGTCAAGGACCGGTATCCCACGGACCTGATCGTGAGCGCGGGCGCGGAAACCGTGATGGTGTACAGCCTCACGAAGGACGGCCGGATCGAGGACGTGACGACCGGCAACAAGTGCGCCTCGGGAACGGGGGAGTTCTTCCTCCAGCAGCTGCGGCGCATGGATCTGGCTCCCGAGGACGTGGCCGGCACGGCTGATGTCGAGCACCCCTTCAAGGTTTCAGGCCGCTGCTCCGTCTTCTGTAAGAGCGACTGCACCCACGCGCTCAACAAGGGCATACCCAAGGAGCACGTTGTCGCGGGTCTTTCTGAGATGATGGCCTCCAAGATCTTCGAGCTCTACGCCAGGGTGGAGCAGCAAAAGCGGAATTCCCACCATTCCTCGGTCCTGCTCGTGGGAGGCACCACCCGGAACACCCTCATGGTGGACTACCTCAGGAGGAGGATCCCGAAACTCTCCATTCCGGAGAACTCTGTCTGCTTCGAGGCATTGGGAGCCTCACTCTGGGCGTTGAAGAACGAACAGGCGGAGATCGACGACCTCTCCCGGCTCACCCCGCGCCACAGGGTCTCGTTCAAGAGCCATGCCCCCCTGTCCAACGCCCTCCCTCTGGTCACCTTCAAGGAGAAGGAGAGGGGAAAGGCCAAGCCCGGCGAGGAGTGCATTCTCGGTCTGGACGTGGGATCCACCACTACCAAGGCGGTCCTCATCAACTCTCTTGGGGACGACGCGCGGATCCTCGCCAGCGTGTACCTGCGGACCAACGGGAATCCGGTAGAGGCGGCCAGGAACTGCTACCGGGAACTCGCCGGACAGGTGCCGGAGGACATCAGGATCGTCGGTCTTGGAACCACGGGTTCTGGAAGGCAGATAGCCGGGTTGCACGCCCTATCCCCGGCTGTCATCAACGAGATCATCGCCCACGCTATCGGCGCGGCATACTACGATCCCGGGGTGGACACGATCTTCGAGATCGGCGGGCAGGACGCCAAGTACACATACCTCACCAACGGCGTGGCCTCTGATTACGCGATGAACGAGGCGTGCTCGGCCGGGACCGGCTCGTTCCTCGAAGAGGCGGCAAAGGAGTCCCTGAGCATCGCCACGGAGGAGATCGGCGGCATCGCCCTCCGGAGCGCCAACCCGACGAACTTCAGCGACCAATGCGCGGCTTTCATCAACAGCGACATCAAGAGCGCGATCCAGGAGGGGATCCCGACCGAGGACATCGTGGCCGGTCTGGTCTACTCCATCTGCCTGAACTACGCCAACCGGGTGAAGGGAGCCCGCTCAGTCGGGACCAAGGTGTTTATGCAGGGCGGAGTCTGCTACAACAGGGCGGTGCCGGTCGCCATGGCCGCGCTCCTCGGAAAGGAGGTGATCGTGCCCCCGGAGCCGGGCCTGATCGGCGCCTTCGGCGTGGCCCTTGATGTACGGAACAAACTGCGCCTCGGGATCCTCGAACCGGGCTCCTTCGATCTCCGCCGGCTCGCCGGCCGCGAGGTCCTCTACCGGGAACCTTTCATCTGCGCCGGCGGCAGGGAGAAGTGCGACATCGGCTGCTCCATCAACCGCATCGTGATCGAAGGGAAGGTCTATCCGTTCGGCGGCGCGTGCAACCGCTACTACAACATCCTGAACAAGGCGGAGGACGCGGACATCGCGTCCCTCGACCTGGTGAAGAAACGCGAGGAAATGGTCTTCCACACCTTCGGGAGACTCGGGGAGGAGACCGCGGAACCGGGAAAGGCTGATGTGGTCGGGATCAACCGCTCCCTCATGACGAACACCTACTTCCCCCTCTACAGCGGCTTTTTCAGGACGCTCGGATACCGGGTCATCTGCTCCCGCGCAGCGGACCAGGAGGGGATCGAGCGGATCGGCTCCGCGTTTTGCTATCCGGTTGAAACGGCTCACGGGACCTTCGTGGATCTTCTGAAGCAGGAACCGGACATCCTCTTTCTGCCCAAGGTCCGTTCCGTTGACGTTGAGCGCAGCGTGAATACCAGGACCACCTGTCCCTTCATCCACGCGGAACCGAGCTATCTGCTGGGAACCTTCCGGGACGCTCGGAAAAGGCGGATCCTTGAACCTCTCCTCGATTTCGCGAAAAGACTGGAAGCGCAGGAGAAGGCCTTCGTCGCCATGGCGCGGGAACTGGGCCATACGGCGGCCGAGGGGAAACGAGCCTTCCGCGCGGGACTCGAGGCGCAGAGGGCGCTCAAGCGCGCCTTCAAGGAGGAGGGGAGAAAGGCCCTGAAGGCCATAGAGGAAAACCCGGGGGAGGTGGGGATCGTGCTCTTCGGCAGGCCGTACAACGCCTTCTCGAGCCTCGGCAACAAGGGGATCCCCCACAAGTTCGCCACGCGCGGCTACCGCGTCATCCCGTGCGACTTCCTCGATTACGAGGGGGAGGAGGATCCGGAGCACATCTACTGGGCCAACGGTGAGATCAACCTGAAGGCAGCGAAACTGGCGCGGAAAAACCCGAGGCTCTTCGGCGCGTACGTTACTAATTTCAGCTGCGGCCCGGACTCCTTCCTGGTCGGCTTCTTCAGGAAGGAGATGGGGGAAAAGCCCAGCCTGACGCTGGAACTGGACAACCACACCGCGGATGTCGGGATGGACACGCGGATCGAGGCCTTCATCGACATCGTCAAATCCTACATCAAGCTCCGGGAGACCGGCTCGGTCTCCGCCGGCCGGTCCGCCTCCCCGTACAGGCCGGCGAAGGTGGTCATCGAGGGGAAGAAGCTGGTCGTCCTCGACTCCGCGGGCCGGCGGCATTCCCTGTCCGACCCCCGCGTTCATCTCCTCATCCCGTCCATGATGGACCGCGCCTCGCGCGCCATGGCCGCCCTGTTCCGCGGGGCGGGGATCAGGGCCGACGCGGTACCCGACCCCACCGAGGTCGACTTCCGCCTGGGCCAGGGCTATACCTCCGGAAAGGAGTGCCTGCCGATCATCATCACCACGGGAAGCCTCCTCCGGTATCTGCGCGAACGCAAAGACACGGACGAGCTCCTGGTCTACTTCATGCCCGGCGATTCGGGTCCCTGCCGCTTCGGGTCCTACTACCTCCTCCTCCAGAACATGGTGGAGCGGATGGGCATCCCCGATGTGGCGTTCCTGAACCTGTCTCAGGAGGACGGTTACGTCGGGTTCTCCACGCGGACGACCCTCAACCTGTGGAGGATCATCATCCTCACGGACATCCTGGAGCAGGTCTATTCGGCCCTTCTCGTCACGGCGCGGGACAGGGAGTCTGCTCTCAAGACCTTCAATGATTTTTACGACGACCTCCTCCTCCGCATCGAGCGGGACCCATGGCCAAGGGTAAAACGCTTCCTGAGCGAAGGGTCGCGAACGCTCGCCTCGATCCCCAGAAAGGCGGAGCTCGACTCCGTTCCCACGGTGGCGCTCATCAACGAGATGTACGTGCGGAGGAACAACTACGCGCGTCAGCGCATAGTGGAAAGACTGGCGGACAAGGGGGTGGTCACCCTGGTGGGCACCCTGCATGAATGGCTGTTCTACGTGGACCACATGGTGCGCAGGAAACTCGTGCAGAACGCAACCACGGCCAACCGGATCCGGAAAGTCGTCGAGTACCTGCCCAAGCGGTGGATGGAAAAGGAGATTAAGAAGATCGTCGCCGGAACCGGCCTCTACCGGCTCCGGTACGCCGACGTGAAGAGGGTCCTCGATGCCGCCAGGGGACTGGTCCCGGAGACCCTGATCTGCGAGAGCATCCTCGTCACGGGAACCACGATCGCGGAACTCATCGAGGAGGTGGACGGGGTGATCTCCATCCAACCCTTCGGCTGCATGCCCGGAAGGATCGCGGAGGCCATCCTCGCCACCAATCTCAGTGAACGCAAGCTGGAGAAGGCGGAGCATCCGGAGCTCGTGGAGAAGGTCATGCGTGACTTCAAGAAGCTCCCCTTCCTCGTCATCGATGTCGACGGCCAGGTCTTCCCGCCCATCCTGGAGGCGAAGCTCGAGGCCTTCCTTTTGCAGGTGAACCGGATTCAGCGGGCGCGCCTCGCCGCCGGCGCGGCGTGTTGAAAGAACGGACCGCTATGTTCCCACGCAGCGGTCCCTCCCCTCCTCCTTGGCCTGATAGAGTCTCCTGTCCGCGAGCCCGATCATGGCCTCGCTCGTGATCGCAGAAGGGGAGAACTCGAGGCTGTCCACGAAACCGCAGCTGAAGGTGAAGACGATCTCCTGATCCTCGAACCGGAACGTCGTTCCTCTGACCGCGTCCATGATCCGCCTGACCATCACGGCGTTCTCCCTGCGGCCCATGCCGGGGGAAACGATGACGAACTCCTCGCCGCCGTAGCGGCCGCCGAGGTCGTAGGGACGGGTCCGGGATCCGATCAGGCGGACGAACTCCCTGAGGATGAAATCCCCCGCCTGATGGCCGTACTCGTCGTTGATCCTCTTGAAATGATCGATGTCGAACATCGAGAGGCAGAAGCCTTTCCCGCTCCTAACGAATTCGGAAACAATGGTTCCAAGACGTTCGTAGAGATACCGCCTGTTGAACGCGTCGGTCAAAGGATCCCTGATGGCCAGATCCCGTATCCGCTCCTCCAGTTTCTTCTTTTCGGTGATGTCGGTATGGGTCCCGTACATCTTCAGGGGCCTGCCCTGTTCGTCCCACTCGATGACCGCGCCGCGGTCGAGCACCCAAACCCAGGATCCGTTCTTGTGCCGTAGCCGGTTCTCCCGCTCGTAGAACGGGGTCTTACCCCTGAAATGCAGGTCGATCTCCCTCATGGACTCGGCGAGATCCTCCGGATGGAGGAAGCGTTTCCACGTGTCGATGGTGATCGGCTCGAGTTCCTCGATGGTGTATCCGATCATCGACGCCCAGCGTTCGTTGACGAGCGTCTCGTCTGTCTGTACGCTCCACTCCCAGGTGCCCAGCCGCGTCCCCTCGATGATGTTCACCAACCGTTTCTGTTCCGCCTCGATCTGCATCTGCAGCTCGACCTGCCTCGTAATGTCGACCATCACCGTCAGGAAGAACTCCTGCCCCTGGCTCCTGATCGTGTCACTGGAGAAGAGGCAGCGGATCAACCTCCCGTTCTTGCTCCTGAGGGTAAGCTCGAAGTTCCGAAGATGCCCGTCGGCGGCCATCCGCTCCCTCGCTTTCAGCCATTTCGCGTCGTCGACGAAGAGGTTGATGGAAGAGCCCGTCTTCCCGACGACCTCGCCGCGGGAGTAACCCAGCGTTTCCGAGAAGGCGTCGTTGACATCGAGGATCACTCCGTCATCCGTCCTGCTGATCGCCATGCAGGCCGGATTGCTCCTGAACATTCGCTCGAATTTCTGGAGGGCCGCCTGCTCCGCTGAGAGATCCTTGGAGATGCCGAAGACGCAAGGCCGGTTGTCCCACTTACCGAACCAGACCCGCGTCTCCACCGGGATCCGTTCTCCGCCGCGGGTGACCACGTCGAGAGGGCAGGTGAAGCGTTCACTCCTGAACATCTCGCCCATGATCTTTTCCGCCTCCCGCCTGCTATCCTCGGGATGCAGGTCGAGGATGCGCTTGCCGCGCAGTTCCTCCAGGGAATAGCCGAGCTTCCTGCAGGCCCCCTCATTGACGTACAGGATCCGCCCGTCGAGGTCGCTGATCGCGATGATGTCGTCGACCGTGTTGAAGAGATTCCGGAAATTCTCCTCCGATGTCGCGAGCATCTCCGCGAGATGCTTTCGGGAGTACGCGGTCGCGATGATTCCGGCCGCGGTCTTGAGGGTCTCGATCTCGGTCTCGTTCCACTCCCTCTGCCCGGCGCATTCGTCGAAGGCGAGGAACCCGCAGCCGCGGCCGGCGATGCGGAGGGGGGCGCTGATGATCGCCTTGATCCCGAAAGAAACGAGCGTGTCCCGGATGTCCCGCTCCAGCAGGGTGACATCCGAGATCGCTTGAACCAAACCGGTGTCGAGAAGCGCCTTCCACGACGGGATGGCCGCGTAGGGAAACCCGGCCAGACGCTGGATCACGGGCTCGATCCCGTCCGCGCACCATTCGTTGGCGCAGCCGAACGTGAGGCCATCGGCGGAGTCGACGAAGAGATGGCAGCGGGAGATCCCCAGCCCCTTTCCGATGACGGCGAAGGCCCTGCGAAGCTGCGTGTCGAAATCATCGTCGGTCACGAAAACGAGGGCAATTTCGGAGATCGATCCTGAAGCGAACATCACCCGTCTCTCCTTCAGCTCAATGATGGAGTCTCTTCCGTATCAAGTATACCACCTGTCGGGGCCTGTCCCCGAACCCGCCCGTGCGCGGCAAAACAGCTGTCCTTTGCATGGATCACGCCAGGCCTCGCCTGTACAGCCCGGAGGTGACGGGAAACGCGGGCGAGTACTCCGGTTTCCGTGCCCTGTCAATGCCCCTGGCAACGCGGGAAAAGAAATCGAAGATCTCCCGTTTCTGCCGCACGGGGAGCCGGAAAAAGGGAAAATTCCTGAAATCGAGCAGGAAGCGGTCCGCCTTCCCCCGGAAACGGGCAACTGCCTCCGGAATCCAGAGGATGGGGTCGTTATAAACGCGTGTCTCCTGCCACGGTTCTTTCACGGCATGGAAGATTCCTCCGCCGGCCCCGGAAAAGTCGAGGCTCCGCGAACAGGCTTCGTAGCAGGATCGGTCCATGAATTCCTTTCGACAGCCTTACCCCTCTCTTCCGCGGAAAAGGCACTGCCTGGAGGTCAGGAGGCGGATGGGCCCCCAGCCCCGAAGCCCGACACCGCACCTGTCAGCCGCGCGTATCCCC
>CAZPZF010000094.1:0-9678 GCA_964590705.1 uncultured Spirochaetales bacterium
GTGGGCCACACAGGGGTGTACCAGGCAGCGGTCTGCGCGGTGGAGAGCGTGGACATCTGTCTAGGGAGGATCAGGAAGGCGGTTGAAAAGGCCGGCGGGGTTCTGATCGTAACCGCGGATCATGGAAACTCAGAGGAGATGTACGAGCTGGATAAAAAGACCGGGGCGCCCCTGCTCAAGGCGAACGGGGAGCCAAAGGCAAAGACGAGCCATACCCTGAATCCCGTACCCTGCATCATCTACGATCCCGAGGGAAGAGGAGAATACGGCAAGGAGCTCAGGAAGGGAAAGGGGATCAGCTCGCTCGCAGCCACGGTGATCCACCTGCTCGGCTATCTTCCCCCGGATGATTACGATGAAAGTCTTCTCGTGATGGGCTGAGGGTGACCGAATGCTCTACGAGGTCGAGATGAAAGCCCGCATCGACGATGCCCCACGCGTGGAGGAGAGCGTGGCCGCCTTGTGCCGGTTCGAGAGGGATTTCGTCAAGATGGATCTCTACTACCATGTTCCGGGAGACCCGGAGGCGACCTCTTTCCGCCTGCGGACGGGAAATGGTTCCGCGGTGGTGACCCTGAAGGAGAAGCGGATGCAGGGAAGCGCGGAGGTGAACGAGGAGCGCGAGTTCACCGTCTCTGACCCGGCCGAATTCCACCGTCTGGTCACCCGCCTTTGCGCGGAGGAGGTGATCCGAAAGGAGAAACGGGGCAGGGCCTACCGGTACGGTGAACTTACCGTAGAGATATGCGATGTGACGGATCTGGGAAGATTCGTCGAGGTCGAAGCTCTGGTGGATTCACCGGAGAAGGCGGGCGACGCGATCGGGAAGATAGCAGAACTCTTCCGGCGTGTCGGCGTGACCGAAGACATGATCTGCCGCCGGTATTACGTCGATATGCTCATGGAACGGGGGAAACGGGCCCCAACTGACGCGTGATCGGGGCTCCGCGGCCCATGCTCCCGCCGCAAACAGGGACCGGATCCCGAAGCTCGCGTCCGCAGGCGTAGGTTCGGAGTACTTCGTTCACGGTGCGGGAAAGGGATATTTCTTCCACTGCTCCGTCAGGCCGAGGAAGCGGTTCTGTTCGATTTTTGGGATGAAATCCTTGAAATTGTCCCCGTAATGTACGAGATACGTCTTGCGCCTGATCTCCTCGGGAAGGGTGATCAATTCGTCCAGACTGGTATGCACGCCGCCCGTGTAGAACTGACAGTCGTGGAAGATCACCTCGACGGGAAACAGAGAGCAAAAGCTTTCAATTAGCTCCGGGTCGAACCGGGTATCGCCGGTAAAGAGGATCCGGTTATCGATCAGGAGGCCGCAGCTCCAGAACGAGTTTTCCCAGCTCGTCGGAAGCTCGGGGATGTGCTTGGTCCTGAAATACTTCAGATTGATGGATCCCACGTCCGCTTCCCAAGTCTCGCGAGGGCAGTTGGAGAGCCAGCGGGGTTTGATGACGTTCCATAGATCCCCGAAGCCGAGGTTCGCGCTTGCCGTTTCCTCGTTGAACGACGCACCTCCCCGAAGGGACATGTCCCACAGGAGATGCTGATAGGCCGAATTGATGACGATGTTCGGTTTCCGCCTGGCGGCGTAGCGCCCCATGAGCATCACCTCTTCGAGGCCGCCGATATGGTCGGCGTGGGAATGGGTGATGAAGAAGTTTCTTATCTCCGTGATCGGCAGGCCCAGTTCGTAGAATGCCTGGCTTGCCTTGGTTCCGCAGTCGATGAGGAGGTGATCTTCCCCCTTGATAAGCAGAAGATTGGTCTGATAGTGGACTTTCGTAAATGCGCTTCCGACGCCGATGAAAAAAAGCGTCAATGTGCCGTCATTGGTGAGGCTGAGCTTGTCGGAAGCGGATGAATTCCCCATAGATACGCATCCTTTCCATGATGATTTTCAGAAATAGCAAACTTTCTCATGCCCGACGTAGGGATCACTATAATTTCGGTACCGTTTCTGATAGTATACAGCAAATTGATCCGGGTTTCTGCATGGAAGCGAATGTATGGAAAAGTATGATATAGTCATCGTGGGCACCGGCCCGGCCGGGCTCGGAGCCGCCTTCACCCTCTCCGCGGAAAAACATCCTCGTTCGATCCTCCTCATGGACAAGGAAACCGTTTCCACGGGAGGATTGCGCAACGACTGCAAGATGAATTTCACCTATCCCATCGGATTTCCCTTGGAGTATTGGACGGAGGGAGAGGCGGAGGAATGTCTAGCTGAAGTCTGCCGCGAGCTCAATCCTGTCATCATGGAGAAGACGAAACTCTCCGTGTACCGCAAGCGGGCGGAGAAACTCGGGGTCACCCTCCTCGACATCAAGCAGACCCATCTCGGCACCGACGGAGGACAGGAACTCATCCGCGACCTCATGCGACGGCTGGCTGAAAGAGGAGCCGTGGTTTCGCTGGGAGAGGAAATGCTCTCCGTGGATCCGGCGAGGCGTGTCGTGACAACCTCGAAAAGGGAAATCGGCTACAGCGATCTCATCGTGGCGCCGGGCAGGAGAGGATTCCGTTTTCTCCAGCATCTCATGGATTCCCTAGGGGTGCCGTACATCGACCATATCGTCGATATCGGGATCCGCCTTGAGACCAGAACTTCGAACTATCCCATCGTCCAGGATTACTACGACCCGAAGTTCATCTTTCCGGACAAGGTGCGGACCTTCTGCACGAACAGCGGCAGCGCTTTCGTCGTCCGCGAGAAATACGAAACAGCGTCCGGGGAGACCTACTACAGTGTGAACGGGCACGCCTTTTCAAAGAGGAGCGAGACGACCGGGTTGGTCAACTTCGCGATCCTCAAGACCGTCACGTTCACCGAACCCCTCGCGAGCGGCCAGCTGTTCGCGGAGATGCTCGGAAGGATGGCGATGGTTCTAGGCGGCGGAAAGCCGATCATGCAGAGGATCGGCGATTTTCGGCTGGGCAAGAGGTCGAAGGTGGAAAGCTTCACCGGCGATCTGTACGATTTCGAACCGACCCTCAAGGGATGCACGCCGGGGGACATCAGCCTTGCCATGCCCGCCCGTATCCTTAGGGTGATCTGGAAGAGCCTCAAGATGCTGGACACCGTGGTTCCGGGAATCCTGCATCCGAGCACCGTCATGTATTACCCGGAAATCAAGCTCTACGCTAACAAGCCGACCTTCCTGGACAGATCCTTCCAGGCGAAGCCGCATATCTACCTCATCGGAGACGGCGCGGGAACGAGCAGGGGGATCACCGCAGCCTGGGCCTCCGGGATCAGGGCAGGAAGAAGCGTCATGGCAGCCGGACGCTGATCCGCGGCTGCGACGCTTCTTATCTTCCGTGACAGTACTTGTACTTCTTTCCGCTCCCGCACGGGCAGGGATCGTTCCGCCCTACCTTGGGGTAGGCTCGTTTCACCTGCGCCCTTTCCGGGGCTGATGCGGCCTGCGGGCCGCTTCCCCTTGCCCCTCCGGCCGATGAGTCTCTGAACTGACCGTAGTCGCTGTGGCTCGCCTCCATGGAGGCGGGCCGGGCCGAAGGCCTCTTTTCTCCGGCGTTCTCGATCCTGATCTTCATGATCTTCATCGCGATAGCGTTCTTGATGTCGTAGATCAGGTTGTCGAAGATCTGGAAACCCTCCAGTTTATATTCGAGGAGGGGGTTCTTCTGCCCGTACGCGCGCAGATAGACGGCCTCGCGCAGCGCCTCGAGGCTCTCCAGATGATCGAGCCATTTAGAGTCGATCTGGCGGAGATACTCGAAACGGATGAACAAGTTAAAGCGGTCTTTCCCGATCTGATCCTCCTTGGAGCGGAGTTCCGCGGCGAAGTCCTCGCCGATTCGTTTCACCGCTTCGGCGGCGGGGATCTTCTGCAACTCCTCGGGAGACCATGGGAGGGGATAGAAGAAGGAGGTTTTCAGGGTTTCAGCGCAGGCGAGGTACGCGGCTTGGAGATCCCTGCCGTTTTCCGCGGCAAAGGTATCCATGGTTTCCTGGACGATCTCCATGGCCGCCTTCAGGACCCGATCCTTGAGCGAATCGTCCTGGAGGATGTCGTCGCGCTGCCGATAGATGAAATTGCGCTGTTCGTTCAGCACGTCATCGTATTCCAGGAGGTGCTTGCGAATCTCGAAGTTCCGTTCCTCGACCCTCGTCTGCGCCCGTTCGATCGACTTGTTGATCAGGGGGTGGACGATCGGTGCCCCGCTCTTCATGCCCATCCTTCCCATCATGGACTTCACGTTGTCGTTGGCGAACAGCCGCACGAGATCGTCGTCGAGCGAGAGGAAGAAGCGGGAAACGCCCGGATCACCCTGTCTTCCCGAACGGCCTCGGAGCTGGTTGTCGATCCGCCTCGACTCATGCCTCTCCGTGCCGAGGATGTAGAGTCCGCCGAGGGACTTGACCTCCTCGTAGTGGTTCCTGTGCTCCTCAATTTCCCGTTTTAGAGCTTCGAGGTATTCCTCCTGGGAAGCTTCGGTTCCACAGCGTTTCCGGGCCCGCGCCTCCGGACTTCCCCCCAGCTTGATGTCCGTACCGCGCCCGGCCATGTTCGTGGCTATAGTCACGGAGCCCTTTGCCCCCGCCTCCGCGATGATCATCGCTTCCCGCGAATGGTTCTTTGCGTTGAGCACCTCATGGCGTATGCCCCGGCGGGCAAGGAGCTTCGATATAATCTCAGACTTCTCGATGGAGACTGTTCCCACGAGGATCGGCTGGCCGAGCTTATGGACCCGCTCGATCTCGCCGCAGATGGCGTTGTATTTCATCTCTTCGTCGTAGTAGATGACGTCGTCCTCGTCGGTCCGCACAAGGGGCCGGTTGGTCGGGATCACCACCACGTCAAGCTCGTAGATCTTGGCGAACTCCTTGGCCTCGGTGTCCGCGGTTCCTGTCATTCCCGAGATCTTGTCGTACATCCTGAAGTAATTCTGGAAGGTGATGGTGGCAAGCGTACGGTTCCGCCGCGCGATCTTGATGTGCTCCTTCGCTTCGATGGCCTGGTGAAGGCCGTCCGAATACCGGCGGCCATGGAGGATACGGCCTGTGAATTCATCCACGATCTGCACCAGTCCATCCTGGACGACATAGTCGACGTCCTTGTTGAAGAGACGATGGGCCTTGATCGACTGGGTGAAGTAGTGGATGTACTCGAAGTTCTCGTCCGTGAAGAGAGAGCCCTTGATCAATCCCCGTTTCAGGAGGAGGGACTCTATCTTGTTCATCCCTTGGTCGGTGAAGGATACTTTCTTGCTCTTTTCGTCGATCTTATAGTCGCCTTCCGGCTCTTCCGGGTAGTCTCCGGTCTTTGGATCTTTTTCACACTCGGTGAGCTGGGACACCAGTTTATTCGTCTCTGAGTATTTAAAGGTATCATCCTCAGCGGAACCGGAGATGATGAGGGGAGTCCTCGCCTCGTCGATCAGGATCGAGTCGATCTCGTCGATGATCGCGTAGTGATGCCCCCGTTGGACCTTTCCTTCCAGCGACCACTGCATGTTGTCCCTGAGATAGTCGAACCCGAATTCGTTGTTCGTCCCGTAGGTGATGTCCTTCGCGTAGGCCGCTTTTCTCGACTCGTTGTCCATGTGGGAGAGGATGACACCCACGGATACGCCGAGGTACGAGAAGACCGGGCCCATCCATCCCGCGTCCCGTTCGGCGAGGTAGTCGTTGACCGTTACGATATGGACCCCCTTGCCGGTCAGCGCGTTCAGGTACGCGGCGGTGACGCTGGAGAGGGTCTTGCCCTCTCCAGTCTTCATCTCCATGATGGAACCCCGGTGGAGCACGATGCCCCCGAGGAGCTGGACATCGTAGTGACGCTCGCCAAGCTGTCTGCGGGCGGCCTCTCGGACCAGGGCAAAGGCTTCCGGAAGGATGGAATCCAGGGATTCGCCGGAGGAGATCCGCCTCTTGAATTCCTCCGTCTGCTTGGGATACTCATCCGCGGAAAGGGAAACCGCCCAGCTTTCAAGCTCGTTGATCCGATGCAGAATGGGCAGGAGGGTCTTCAACACCCTCTCGTGTTCGGAACCGAAGATAGCTTTCGCTATCGCATTTTTCGCCATTGTACAGACATCTCCTTCATGGAATCAGACGTGAATCCGATAGATCCTAAAATACCACTTTTTTTTCGGAACAGGAACCACCTTTTCATTTCCTGCGTACGGCCCGAGTGGCTCGCGTTGACATGCACACGGCGGGGACAGTAGTATGGATCCATGACCGGGAAGCCCGCGAGAACCCTCCTGTTCCTCTCCTGCATCGTGCCGGCCCTCCTCGGAAGCTGTCGATCCTCCAAGGTGGATTCTCTCGAGATGCGAACCCTTTTCTCGCGCGGCCTCGGAAGGGCCGAGGATCAGGTCGATCTTCTACAGCTTTCGGGCGTGCCGGTCCGGGATTCCACCTACCTGTATATGCGCGACGGCATCTTCTACATCGCCAACGGAAACGCTGAAAAGGTGATGGAATTTTCCTCGTACGGGGATATCCTCTCCCTGCTCTACGATCCAGAGATAACTCCGCAGCCCTTTCTCCTCGCCGGCGACGGTTCCGGGCAGATGAACGTCACGAAACGGGCCTACCGCTTCGATTTCGTGCGCCCGGGACCCTTTGCGATTTCGCCGGACAAGGAGATCCTGATCGTGGACGAGGTTCCCGCGAATCGTGTGGAATTCGATGCGCGCCTCGGTATCGTGCTCAATCATGTTATCCTCCGCTTCTCGCAAAATGGAAGCCTTTCCGATTTCCTCGGCCAGGAGGGTCCCGGCGGAACCCCGCTTCCATTCATCGAACGGCTTGCGGTCACGGAGAAGGGCTCCATCGTCGCCTTCTGCCGCACACCGAAGGCGGGGATCGTATTCTGGTACAACCCCGACGGCTACCTCCGGTACACGGTCGAGTTCCAGTACGAGAAACTTCCGTCGACTATAGCGGATCAAGGGGTCGTGTCCCTTGACGCGGTTTTCCCGGACCCTGACGAGGAGACGCTCTTCCTGAAGCTCGATTCCTATCGGTACGTTGGCTCCGGAGCGGTCCGCGGGAAAACGAGCGTGGAATTCCAGAAGTCCATGATCGTCCCCTTTTCCCTCGCGACCCAGACCTACGGACGGGGTTTCGACATTCCGAGAAACATCTTTACATCCGAAAGCAGCGATGGGATCGATTCCGTGCAAGAGGAGGCTCTTTTCGATTTCCTTGGCATCGCCTCCGGCAACGCCCTCTTCTTCCTTTCTCCCACGGGGAAAAACGAATACGAGCTGCTCATCATGAGGGGAAACGGGGAGGTCGAATCGAGGGTCACCCTGGTTTTGGAAGACGGGGAGATCGTGTACCGGAACCTGTTCGTGAGCGCCCAGGGGATCCTCTGCGGACTCATCGGGTACGAAGACCGAGTCGATGTGGTCTGGTGGAGGAGCGACTCCATCATAGAGAGGATCTCCAGATGAAGATCGTAACATCGCAGCAGATGGCTGAAATCGACCGGCGGACTCGGGACGAGTTCGCAACGCCCGATATCATCCTCATGGAGAACGCCGGAATACGCGCACTCGATCTCTGGCTCTCCGCCATTCACGGGGGGCGGTGGCCGTCCGGCTCGGCTGTGTTCATCGCCGGCGGCGGCAACAATGGGGGAGACGCTCTTGTCATGGCCCGTTCCGCGTGGATCATGGGCAAGCGAGACATCGCCGTGGTCCTGGCCGCGGAAACCCTGAACGAGAAAGCCTCCCTTCACGCGGCCATCTGCGGGCGGTTGGGGATTCCCATCCTCACGAGACCCGGCGCAGGAAGCGGGAAGGAACGGGCGGCCGATGCGTTGATCGCCTCCGCCTCCGTCGTGTTCGACGGCATCGCCGGGACCGGCCTGAAGGGACCGCTCAGGGAGGAATACCGAGGCATTGTGGAATTGCTCGGAAGAGTCGAGGGGGAGATCGTCTCGATCGATGTGCCCAGCGGCGTCGGAGACGGATTTCGGGATGGATTCCCCGCGGTGAAGGCGGATGTCACCCTCGCCATCGGCCTTCCCAAAATTTGCCTCTACCTGCCCCGCGCCCGCCGGTTCTGCGGGAGGATCCTCGTCGTTCCGATCGGGTTTCCTGAACCCCTGGTACGGAATCCACTGATTCCAGGTACCCTTCTGCAACGGGGAGACGAGGCCGCCCTCCTTCCCCCCATAGCTGCCGACGCGTACAAGAATATCCGGGGGCATGCCTCGGTTTTCGCGGGCAGGCGGGGAACCGCTGGCGCGGCGCTCCTGTGCGCCCGGGGAGCCGGATACGCGGGCGCCGGTCTCGTTTCGCTCTTCGTGGATCCCGACCTCTATTCCATACTCGCTGGTTCGCTTTCCCCCGTGATGATCAAACCCCTTGATTCTCCTCCCGCGCCTGAGACTGTCAGAAACAGTGACGCAGCGTGCGTCGGCCCCGGCTGGGGAAGGGAGGGAAGGGCTCCTCTTTTACGGAAGATACTCGACCTCTTCCCGAAAGGCGTCATCGACGCGGACGCGCTTGCGGTTCTTGCGGAGCTCGATCCACGCCCCGATCTGGGGGGGCGCTGGATCCTCACCCCTCATTTCGGAGAGATGGCCCGTCTCTCCGGGTGCGACAAGGACGAGATCCAGAACGATCCGGTCAACATCCTCCTCCGCGAATGTGCAAGATGGAACGCTTTCATCGTGCTCAAGGGCGCCGCGACCTTCATCGGTGGACCGGACGGGAGGTACTGGGTCCTGGACGGGATGAATCCGGCTCTTGCGACCGGTGGATCGGGGGATGTCCTAGCGGGGATCATAACGGCCCTTCTTGCGGGAGGCGCAGAACCGGCAACCGCAGCCGCGGGGGGCGCATTGATACACGCGCGCGCGGGAGAGCTCGCCACGGCGGAAAGGGGATGGTTCCTCGCGGACGACCTGATTCCCTTCATTTCGCGTGGCGCCTATCACGCGCGAGCCTGCGGAGCCGGAAGCGGGGGGGAGGAACCGAAATGAGCGAGACATCCGGGAAAGGGCAGCTCAACTTCCATTACAACCGCGAGGAGAGGCTGGCCATGGCCCCGCAGCTCCGGAAGTCACCGGCGGGCAGGCGGGCTTGGTTCAAGGCGAACAGAAACGTAATCATCCTGTTCATCAATGTCGTTGTCATCATGATCCTCATCGCGGTCGTATACCCGCGCCTCTTAGCGAGATCCGCGACGATCCGGATGGACGGGTATTCCATCGGACTGCGGGCCTTTCGCTATGACGGAACGATCTTCATCAGCCTGAAGGTGATCGCGAGCGAGAAGGAGCGTGAAAGCCCTTCCGGGAGTCCTTTCGAGCTCCGTTTGCGGGTCGGGGAGGAGGTTCGCGAACGGCAGGGGATCCTCCCAGCCTATGGATCGGAAATCGTCCTCAGGGACACCGTGCCCGATCAAGCGGAAATCGCGGAAGCATCCGCGACCGTGGCCTTCGGGGGCGGGGAAAGAACGATTACCGCGAAGATCAAAGATGCCGAGGATTAGTGAAAAGGGGGAGCTCCGGGAAAATTGAGTTGACCATGGGGAATCCTTTTTATATGCTACAGATATCAACCATCGCGGACAGTCTCGCGCGGGAAGGTTCGGACGGTAAGGAGTATCGGGTATGCTGCAGTTCTATTTTCTGTCCATCGTGGCGAATGTCTTCTGCGGGATCGTGCTGACCGCGGAAACCA
>CAZPZF010000094.1:9688-10011 GCA_964590705.1 uncultured Spirochaetales bacterium
GCTTTCGTCACTCTCAAGGACTATCTCGCCGAACACGGGGGATTGAAACTGGCCGTCGCCCTGATAACCTTCCTAACAGGGCTCTTCAAGCTTCTCAGCGTGACCAAGGGAGATGTCCTCATCATCGGCGACTTGCTGCCCGCCCTGGTGGGACTCGCCCTGGGTGGAATCCTCGGCATCGAATACTACCAGGAGCGTTCAGCGGAGAACGCCGAGGATCTCGGCGGATTTGCCGGCTTCCTCATCGCCAACCGGCAGATATTCGGGTTCGCCGGGATCATCCTCGGTATTCTGCACTTCCTCTTTCCCGGCGTCCTGTTCAT
>CAZPZF010000094.1:10053-11710 GCA_964590705.1 uncultured Spirochaetales bacterium
GGAGGATTACGACCGCGGGCGTAGCGGTACGTGACGAAAAATACCTCATGGCCCGCAGGAAAGTGGGTTCGAGTCCTCTGTCTGGAATGTGGGAATTCCCCGGAGGGAAGCTCCGGAACGGAGAAAACCCCGAAGATACCCTGAAACGGGAATTCCTCGAAGAGTTCGGCCTCACGATAGACGTCGGTTCTTTCATCCTCGATGCCCCTTTCGAGAACGAAGGCACGCGCTATCTCATGAAGGTCTACGAGGTGCGGATCGTTTCGGGGGAACCGGTTCTGCGGGAGCATGACGCGATACGCTGGGTGACAGCAGACGAGATGCGGGCTCTCCCGTGCGGCTACTCGGATGCCGTCATCGTCGAACGTCTCCTTTCCGGGGGGATCAGATCACCGTTCCAGGCATGATAATCGCGTTCTTGGGGATCACGATGATCCCGTCCCTGACGAAGTAGTTGTCGTAATCCCCATCTTCCCGGACTATATGGTCTATCCCAATGCGGCAGCCTTCGCCGACTCGGGAGTTCTTGTCTATGATAGCCCTTTTAATGATCGATCCGCCGCCGATCCCGATATTGGGGATGCCCCGTTCCTTGTTCTGGGCCTTCTCCTCAAGCGTCTCGTAGTAGTTGGCGCCGAGACAGATCACCCCGTCTATGCTGGCCCCCGATTCGATGAGCGTGCGGATACCGATGATCGAGTTGACGATGGAGGCGTTCGTGATGATGCTTCCCTCGGCCGCCAGGGACTGCGAAATCGTGCAGAAATTGACCTTAGTCGCGGGAAGATGCCGCCGGTGGGTGTAAATCGGCATGTCCTCGTCATAGAAGTTGAATGCCGGGGTGAGGGAGGCGAGGTTCAGGTTTGTTTCATAGAAAGACTTGATGGTTCCGATGTCCTCCCAGAACCCGGTGAAGATGTGGGCGAACACCTTCATGGTGTCGATGGAGATCGGGATGATCTCCTTGCCGAAGTCGTTGAAGTCGTTGTCCAACGCGCGTTCGAGTATCCGCGCGTCGAAGATGTAGATGCCCATGGAGGCAAGATACTCCTTCCCCTCCATCCTGCGTTCCCCGCTGGGTCTTATGGAAAGCGGAATCTTCATGTGATCGATGTTCTTGGCCGGCGCCGGCTTTTCGATGAATTCGGTGATCCGCAGGTCATCCTCAGCCTTGAGGATGCCGAAGGCGTGCGTCTTTTCGCGAACCACCGGGGTGGCGGCTACGGTGATCTCCGCACCTGTCTCGATATGCTGCTTGAACATCTCCTGCAGGTTCATCCGGTAGAGCTGGTCCCCGGAGAGGATGATGTAATGGGTGGGGTTCTGCGTCCGGAAGTGGAGGAAATTCTTCCGCACCGCGTCAGCGGTGCCTTCGTACCAGGACGAGGTTTCGAATGTCTGCTCTGCCGCGAGGATCTCCACGAAGCCTTTGCTGAAGACGTCGAAGATGTACGTGTTCGCGAGATGGTTGTGCAGCGAGGCTGAGTTGAACTGCGTCAGAATGTATATCCGTTTGAACCCGGAGTTGATGCAATTCGAGATGGGTACGTCGACGAGGCGGTATTTTCCCCCGAACGGTACGGCCGGTTTGGCCCGTTCCTTGGTAAGCGGATACAATCGTGTCCCCTTGCCCCCCCCAAGCACGATCGCTATGACA
>CAZPZF010000095.1:0-11639 GCA_964590705.1 uncultured Spirochaetales bacterium
CGGGGGGTTTCAGGATGTAGGAAAACTCGCCGCGGAGGAAGGGAGTTCCCTTTCTATCCATGGAGCGAAAAGGCGGAAAGCGCCTTCGCGGAATATCAAGCGGTACCAGTATACGGCCGGTCGCTTCGAAGGAAGCGCAGCTCCCTGATGAAGACGGTGACGGAGAGGATTACCGAGAGGAGATCCGAAACAGGCATGGCCCACCATACGCCGTCGAGGCCGTAGAAGCGGGGGAGGAACACGACTAGTGGGATGAGGAAGAGGACTTGCCGCGAGAGGCTCAGGAGCATGGCCCACGCCGGTCTGCCCGTGGCCTGGAAATAGCCCGATGTGATCACCTGGAAACCGATGAGAGGCCAGAACATGAGATAGATGCCCATCGCGTGAACGCCCATCGCGAGCATGTCCGTGTTTCCCCTGTTGAAGAGGGAGATGACGAAGTCCGGGGCCAGCCGTGTCAAGAGCCAGCCGAAGAGGAGAAGCGCGGTCGCGGCGGCGGCGGAAAAACCGACCGTTCTGCGGACTCTCCGATACTGTCCCGCCCCGAAGTTGTACCCGATGATGGGCTGGGCCCCCTGGTTCAGGCCGAAGATCGGCATCATGAAGATCGTGACAGTCGAATAGAGCACACCCATCACGGACAGCGCGATGTCTCCGCCGTGGACCTGGAGCTGGTTGTTCACGATCGCGTTGGTGACGCTGTGGGAGATCTGGAGGGAAAACGGGGCTGATCCCACGGCGCAGATCCGAGATACGATCTTCGAGTCGAGCCGGAGGTTCCGCTTTCTGAGCTTGAGGTGACTTCGTCCCGAGAGGAAGTAGGTGAGAACCCAGGCGCAGGAGAGGGCTTGCCCGATGACGGTGGCTATCGCCGCTCCCGCGACGCCCCAGCCGAACCAAAAGATCATGACTGGATCGAGGACGAGGTTGGTTCCCGCGCCGATCAGCATGCTTCCCATGGCGTACCGCGGGTTCCCCTCGCCGCGGATGAAGTTGTTCATCCCGAAACCGATTCCGTTGACGATCGAGCCCGCGAGGATGATCCGCGTATAGATCAACGCGTCCGGCAGGGTTTCCGGACTGGCGCCGAAGGCGATCAAGATGGGTTCGAGGAAGATCTCCCCGACGGCGGTTATGGCCAGCGCACCGCAGGAGAGGAGGGTGACCGCGTTGCCGAGCACCCGCTCGGCATACTCTTCCTTTTTTTGGCCCAGGGAAATGGAGATGATCGAGTTCGCGCCGAATCCGATGAGCATTCCGAACGCCATGAGGATGAGCATGATGGGAAAGCTCACCGTGAGCGCGGCCAGGCCGTTCATGCCCACGCCGTTGGCGATGAAGATGCGGTCCACGACATTGTAGATCGCCTGGACGATCATTCCGACGATAGCCGGTATGGAAAACGTAGCGAGGAGCGAGGGTATTCGGTCGTTGCCAAGCCGGTGGGCGCGTTCGGAGCTGTTCACGGATCTGAGTCTCCCACAAAGAGCGGCTGCGGGTCAAGGCTGGTCTCTTCCGGTGCGGAACGCCATATTTCGCTTGATTTTTTTCTCCTTTCTGGGGTACACTTGGTTATGAGTGAACGCTCATTCTCTGCACTCGAAATCCACATATGGACAAACAGGAAAAGATGCGATGAACGATGAAACCCTTATCATGGTGCGGGCAGCGGAAATAGACGAAAAAATACGCAGGCTCGTCTCCATGCCCCCGATTCCGATCGGAACCGAGGCCATGAAACGCTACATGGACTTTTTTACCGAGTCATGCTCCGCGTCGAAACGTGCCTTCGAGGAGGCGAGGAATTTCATTCCCGGAGGAGTCCAGCACAATCTGGCGTTCAACTTCCCGTTTCCCCTCATGATCGACAGGAGCGATGGAGCCTGGCTCTATGACCGCGACGGAAACCGCTACATCGACCTGCTCCAGGCGGGAGGTCCGACCATCCTCGGCGGCAATGATCCCGTCGTCAGGAAACAGGTGATGGAGGTTCTAGAGAGCACAGGACCTTCCACCGGGCTCTTCCATGAATTCGAACTCCTCCTCGCCAAAGAGGTGTCGAGACACATCCCGTCGGTGGAGATGTTTCGGATGCTGGGAAGCGGGACCGAGTCGGTAATGGCCGCCCTGCGGATAGCCCGCCTCGCAACCGGCAAGAGGATGGTTGTCAAGATCGGCGGGGCGTACCACGGGTGGTCGGATCAGATGGTCTACAGCCTCAAGGTACCCAAAACCCGCAGGTACGAGGCGCACGGGATCCCGCGTGCCTGCGTCTCCGGCACCCGTGAAGCCGCGCCCAACGACCTGGATTCCCTCGAGAGGGTCCTCCGGGCCAACCGCCTGGCGGGGGGGACCGCCGCGGTCATCGTGGAACCGATCGGACCGGAAAGCGGCACGCGGCCGGTCGACTTCGACTACAACCGCGGCGTCCGAAATCTCTGCGACAAGTACGGCGCCCTTCTCATCTTCGACGAGGTTGTTTCCGCGTTCCGCATCGGACTCGGAGGGGCCCAGGCCTACTATTGCGTCAGGCCCGATCTCACCATTTTCGGAAAGATCATCGCCGGGGGGTACCCGTCCGCCGGAGGAGTGGGGGGAAGGAGGGATCTGATCAGGCTCCTCGCCGCGGGGCTCGAGAGCGGAAAGAGGCGCGCCTATTGCGGCGGGACCATGGCGGCGAATCCGCTGAGCGCCGCGGCGGGATACTTCACCCTCCGCGAGATCGAGAGGACCGATGCCTGCTCCAAGGCGAACAGGGCAGGCAACCGCTTGACCGCCGGCCTCGCGGACCTGATAACCCGATACGAATTGCCGTTCGTTGCCTACAACCTCGGTTCCATATGCCATCTGGAGACCGTGGCAGCCATGTTCGTTCCCCTGAACATCCTGAAACTCAGGCGGACCTTGTCCGATATCAAGGAGCGGAAACGGCTTATGGAAGAGTATGGAGCCGCGTATATGGCCGAGGGGATCGTCACGTTGGCGGGAAGCCGGATGTACACCAGCGCCGCGGACACCGACGAGGTGATCGATGAGGCGTTGGTCCGGTTCGAACGGGTCTTCCGGAATGTCGATATCGACGCGATCCGGCGCAGACCAGCGGATACGGGAGGAGAAGGACGATGACTGAAAACGAGGCGAGGGAGATTGTCTGCGAATATGGAAAGAGGCTCGCGCGGTCGGGCCTCGTCGTGGGAACCTGGGGAAACCTGAGCGTCAGAGCCGACACGGATCTGATGGTGATCACGCCGAGCGGCGCCGATTACGAACGGCTCACCCCGTCCGACATGGTCGCGGTTGATCTCCGGACCGGCGAAGCCCCGGCTCCGGATTCCGCCGAAGGAAATCCGGCGGGAAGAGGTTCCGTTAGAAGAAAGCCCTCGAGCGAGAAGGGCCTCCACGAGGCGATCTACCTGAGACGGCCGGATGCGGGCGCCGTCATCCACACCCATTCGCCGAACGCGTCGGTACTGGCCGCGGCAAGACGCGAGCTTCCGCCCATCCTCGACGACCTGGCGCAGATAGCCGGAGCCGGCATCCGGGTAGCCGAGTATGCCCTGCCGGGGACGCGGAAGATCATCCGGGAAACGGTGAAGGCGCTCGGCGGCAGAAACGCCGTGCTCCTGGCCAACCATGGCGCGGTCTGCGTCGGAAGGAACATGGCCGAGGCCTTCCTCTGCTGCGAGGTCCTCGAGAAGGGCTGCTGGGCCTTCATCGCCGCCGAATTCCTGGGTGGAGCCGAAGCGATCAACCGTTTTGAGGCGGCTCTCATGCATAAGGTGTATCTGGACAAATACTCCCGACTCAAGGATGCGCGGCCTGAGGATCCGCGGGAATGAAAAGCGGCCTCCTCGTCCTCGCCTATGACATTGGCACCACCGGAGCCAAGACCTGCCTCTACCGCTACGACGGGCGGTTCTCGCTGGTGGGAAGCGGCATGGCCGAATACGGCCTCCGGTTCCTGCCCGGCGGCGGTGTGGAACAGGATCCCGCGGATTGGTGGAGAGCGATGGGAAGCACGACCCGCTGTCTCCTCGAGCGGACCGGGGTGCCGGGAAGCGCGATCGCGGGGATCTCCTTCTGCGGCCAGATGCAGGGCCTCGCGTTGGTGGACGATGCGGGAGAGCCAGTGCGCCCCTGCATGAGCTACCTCGATCAGCGGGCATCGGCGGAGAAGAGGCGCGGACTCGAGCGGGGGATACGGATCGCGGGCATGGACGCCTCGCGGCTTCTCCCCTCCCTCGCGATCACCGGCGGGGTGTCTGCGAGCGTGAAGGATCCCCTCTGGAAGTACCTGTGGGTCCAGGCCAACGAGCCCGCCGCGTTCGGGAAGGTCCGCAGGTGGCTCGACGTGAAGGAATGCCTCGTCATGAAGTGCACGGGAAACGCGGTGATGACCCCGGACTCCGCGAACGCGACCTTCCTCTACGATACGAGGCCGGGGCACCCGGGGTGGAGCGATCTCCTGTGTCGGATCTTCGGGGTGCGTCGGGAGCACCTTCCCGATGTCATCCGCTGCGACGAGGAAGCGGGGAAGCTCCTTCCCGGGCCGGCCCGTGAACTCGGGCTCCCGCCCGGCATACCCGTGTTCGGCGGGGGAGGGGACGTCACCCTCATCGCCCTGGGCAGTGGGGCGGTGCGCACCCACGACACCCATCTCTATATGGGCACCTCAGGCTGGGTCTCGACCGTCGTGGACCGGAGAATCGTTGATACGGGGTCCTTTATCGCCTCAATCCTCGGGGCCGTTCCCGGACGGTACAACTACATCTCCGAGCAGGAAACCTCCGGGAAATGCATGGAGTGGGTCCGCGATCATCTGGCCTTGGACGAGATCGGCGTGTACCTGGGCTCAGCCGCGGTCGGAACAGATCCGGACACACGGAACGCCGCGTTGTTCGGTCTTCTGGACTCGGCGATTCTGCAGGTGCCGCCGGGATCCGACGGCGTGATCTTCACGCCATGGCTCCATGGCAACCGTTCCCCGTTCGAGGATTCGTCTGCCCGCGGCATGTTCTTCAACATCGGCGTAGGGGCCGGAAAGCGTTCTCTCGTCAGATCCGTGGTCGAGGGGATCGGCTACCACAACCGCTGGCAGCTGGAGGCGATCAGGAAGAAGGTACCGGCGCGGGGCCCCATCCGTTTTGTGGGAGGGGGGGCGCGATCGCGAGTAACCGCCCAGGTTCTCGCGGACATCCTTGGGGAGGAAATCGAGATCCCCGAGGACCCGCGGAATTCGGGGGCGCTCGGAGCGGCTATCCTCGCTGTTTCAGGGCTTGGGGGAATCTCCCTGGACGAGAACCTGCGAAGCCTGATCCCAGCGGCCATCGGCCTCACGCCCAGGTCAGAGTACGCGGAGATCTATGAAAGGGGATATCGGGTTTTCAGGAACCTCTATTGGAGGAACAGGAAAAACTTCGCCGTCCTGAACAGGGGGCGGTGAGCGAAAGCGAGGAGGTGTCTCTTATGGGCATGTCCACGAAGGTCTATCCGTACAGGTGGGTCGTCCTGGCGGTTTTCATGTTCATCACCATGGCGGTGGAGATCCAGTGGCTGACCCACGCCCCGGTGGTCAGGGCCGCGGAGGCCTTCTACGCGGGACAGTTCGATCCCGCTTCGGCCGTAAACATCGACGCCCTCGCCATGGTCTACATGCTCTTGTTCCTCGTCGTCTGCATCCCGGCATCTACGGTGATCGATACGTACGGGATCAAGGTCGGCCTCGGGATCGGGTCGGCCCTGGCGGGGGTATCGGCTGTGGTGAAGGGACTCTTTCCCGCCAGCTTCTCTGCAGTGCTCGGGGCCCAGATCGGTCTCGCTATTGCACAGCCCTTCATCCTGAACGCGGTCACCGCGGTCTCCGTGCGCTGGTTCCCCATCCGTGAGCGGGGTCTCGCCGCGGGGCTGGCCGCGCTCGCACAGTATCTCGGGATCATAACGGCCATGATCGCCACCCCTCTCTTCATCGAGACCGATCCCGCCTCTCCCGGTTTCGGGGAGGGATTTCCCCAGATGCTTCGGATCTACGGGGCGGTCACGGTCATAGCCGCGGCGCTCGTGCTCGTCCTGCTCCGGGAGCGGCCTCCCCTTCCTCCGGAGGAAGAGGAACTTTCGAGAACCCCTGTCCTGGCGGGTCTGGGAATCATCCTGCGGAACAGGAACATGATCATCACCCTCGTCCTCTTCTTCATCGGCCTTGGTCTTTTTAACGCGGTAAGCTCGACGGTGGACTCGATCGCCGCGGGCCTCGGGATCGGCAACAGCGGCGGCGCAATCGGCGCCTTCATGCTCGGCGGCGGAATCGTGGGCGCCCTCGTGCTGCCCGCCCTCTCGGACAGGTTCGGCAGACGCAAGCTGTTCCTCGTGATCGGGATGGCGGGGGTCTTGCCTGGAGTCGCCGGTCTCGCCTTTGCGGGATCCCTCTCCTCCGATCCGGCGGCGGTGAACGCCATCGCCCTCGCTTCCTCCGGCATACTCGGGTTCTTCATCATGAGCGCGGGCCCTATCGGATTCCAGTACGCGGCGGAGATCAGCAGACCCGCCCCGGAATCGACATCGCAGGGGCTCCTCCTCCTGGCTGGCCAGTTGAGCGGCCTCGTCTTCGTGGCCGGGATGACCGTGAGGCAGGGCGTGTACCTCGGAGCGTTTATGATCCTGTTCACGGTTCTATCCGTGCTGGATCTCGTGCTGGTCTGCCTTGTCGCGGAGTCGCCGGCCATGCGGAAAGCGGGTAGTGAGCCGGGCCGGAGCGGGACACGTTCCTGAGCGCTTGTTCATCCTGGATATTTTCCGTATACTGTTATACACTTGTATGTAATTCTTCATACGGATAGGAACGATATGGCATCAGAAATACGCTTTCTGACGGTGGAACAGGTCGCCGAGATGCTCCAGGTGACGCGGACCACCATATACAACCTGAAGAAACGCGGGCTTCCCTTCATCAAACTGGGAAAGAATGTCCGCTTTGACCAGGACGAGGTCGTCAGGTGGGTACGGAGCAACCAGCAAAGCGCTGAAGACTGAACCGGAGGCGGAACGGAAGGGTCGATGACCGGCGTGACGGTGTACGGCGTATTCGCATACGTGGCCCTTCTCTTTCTCCTGAGCGGAGTCTTCCTCCGGAAAGTAATCAACTCCTTCGAGGAGTACAGTCTCTGCGGGCGCTCCCTTACGATTTTCTTCATCTTTTCCACATACCTCGGAACGTGGATCGGGGGGGGAACCATCATCGGTCTCTCCAGCTGGGCATATTCGAGCGGCGTTTCCCGCTACTGGGTTTTCAGCGTTCCCTATTTCTTCGGATTCTTCTTCGCCCTCCTCTTCGTCCGTCGCCTCCGTCGCCTCGATACGCCGAGCCTGACCGATCTCTTTGCCAGGCGTTTTCCCGAGTATGGGGGAATCGTTCGGATTCCGGTCGCGGTCACCATCCTCATCCGGAACGTAACGATGATCGGCATGCAGTTCAGCGCCCTATCCTATTTCGTGATGTACAGTTTCGGCATTGGAAGAAACCTCGCGATCCTTTCGATCTTCATCGTGGTTACGAGCTATACCTGCCTCAGCGGCCTCTGGGGCGTGGTTATGACCGATGTACTCCAGGGTGCTCTTCAGACGGCTGGGCTTCTCCTCCTGTTCTTCTACAGCATGAAGATGGGCGGGGGGCTTCCTCAGATCCTCCGTTTCTACGAGGGAGCGGGAAACGGACATTTCCTCAGTCTCCTCTCCGGTGCCGACTGGTGGGAACAGGTCGGAAGGTTCCTGATCCCGATCGGCCTGTTCTTTCTCATCGGCGATCAGGGAGACTGGCAGCGCGTCATCTCTTCGCGGAACGATAAGACCGCATTCTGGGGCTATATCCTCCCATTGACGGTCGCGCTTCTCTGGCTCCTCCTTCCTGCGTACACCGGCGTTTTCCAGCGTGTCAGGTTGATATCGGAGGGGGAGGCCGAGTTCATCACCTACCGCTTCATCTTCGAGTTGCTCACCCCCCCGATGGGGGTTTTCATCCTCATCTGCCTCATGGCGGCCATCATGTCCGCGGCGGACTCCTTTCTCCTCGCGTCGGGGTTCACCTTCGCCAATGACATCGTGAGGAGCTTCATCAACCCAGGCGCCTCGGACCGGGAGCTCATATTCTGGAACCGCTTCTTCGGGCTCGTCGCGGGATCGTTCGGATTCGCCTTCGCCATCCTCGTGGAGAACATCGTCGACCTCTGGATCCTCGGGATAACGGTTTCCAACTGCGTGCTCTTTGTTCCCTATCTGGCTGCTTGGTTCTCGCGCAGGGTTACGACCCTCGCGGTCCTCGTCTCGATGGGGTTTTCATTCCTCCGCTTCCTGGCTTTTCTCTTCATGGGGAGCGGCGATCTCATACGCTTCATGTGGATCGGCGTCCTTACCGATACAGCGATCGTTTTCCTCGTCACCCTCCTCTCTCAGCGTTCAGGAAAACCGGCTCGCGCGGTCTCCCTGTTCCGTTCCTCCTCTCCCGGCAAGGAACCATCAGAATAACGTCCGCTGCACGCGCTGCGCTCATCGAGAGGATTCTCGGCTTTCCGTATCCGAGAAAAGTATTTACAAGTGGAAAAACCGATGATACAATATAAACAATAATGAATTATAAAATACAATAATAAACATTAAAATGCTTCAGTTGAAGGAGGAAGGCAATGGTTCAAACGAAAGCGGGCATATCCCGCAAGGAGGATGCGAGATGCTGAACAGTGCAGTCGGGTATGTTCTCATCTTCGGGTTCGGGACCCTTTTTCTGGGGATCTCCACGCTGGTGGCCAAACGGTTTCCCCTTGAAGGGGTGGACGATTTCGTCGCCGCGGGAAGGAGTATTCCGTACGCGCTCATCGCCGCCAGCGTCATGGTTTCCTGGGTCTGGACCACGACGATCATGGGCGCGGCCGAGGCGGGAATGTGGTTCGGAATATCGGGAGGATTCAACTATTCGTGGGGAGCGTGCGTACCGTTCTTCATCTTCATCCCCATGGTCATCCATCTCAGGAAGATTATGCCGAAGGCAACGACCTTCACCGAATTCGTGGAACAACGGTACGGAAAAGTCGTGAAGAACATCTTCTTCGTCATGGGCGTCCTGGTGATCCTCTACGTCTTTGTCGAGCAGGCGGGCGGCATCGGGATCGCCTTCAGCCATATCTTCGGCATCCCGTTCAAGCTCGCGGCTCTGCTTCCGGTCCTCATCGTGACCGTATACATCGCGCGCGCCGGGCTGCGAGGTTCCATCTTCAACGACATCATCCAGTTCTTCATTATCGCGCTGGTCTTCCTCGTCACGGTTCCCCTGGTGCTCAAGACCCTGGGGGTCGCAAATATCTACGAAGGGCTCATGGATACGGCCACCAATCCCGAAAACGTGAACTACAACGACCAAGCTATGAATTTCTTTTCCGGGGCGGGTTTCCGCTACGGCATCACCGCGGTCGTCGTGGCCATGGGCCAGGTTCTCCTCGATCAGGGGTATTACTCCAAGGCGATCGCGACCGTGAACACGAAGACCCTGCTCAGGGCATACCTGATCGGAACATTGTTCGCCTGGGCGCCCATCCCCATCATCAGCGGAAACATCTTCGGCTGCGCCACCCTTGCCCTTGGCGTGGGTCCCGGACACGGAATCGAATTGACCTCAGAGGCGGCCCCGTATATCCTGAAGCTCATCTACGGCGGAGGACTCGGCAGCGTGCTCTTCGTCCTCATGATCTTCATGGCGGGAATGACCACGGGGGGCAATTGCCTTGCCGGCGCGCAGGCCCTCTTCACGGTCGATTTCTACAAGAAATACGTGAACAGGGAAGCGACCGAAAAGCAGCAGATGCGCTTCGGAAGGATCATCACCCTGGCGCTCGGCGTTGTGGTTGGGATTGGGGCTATGCTCCTCGAAGGAGTGTCGCTCCTCAAGCTGGACATCTTCAGCGGTATCATCTTCGCGGCGCCGTGCAGCGCTTTCTTCGTCGGAATGATATGGAAGAAGGCGAATCCGGCCGTGGCCGTGGCTTCCATCTTCCTTGGGCTGGGCAGCGGCCTCGCTGCCTGGTTCGCCATTCCGAACGGGGACATCAACTGGTTCGTGGGAAATATCCTCTCCCTGTGCGTCCCCATCGTCGTCGTCGTGATCGGTTCCCTCTTTACAGAGAAGGATTTCGATTTCGCCACATTGAAGGAATTCGAGCCTGATCACCAGGTTCGGTTGAGCGAGGAGGCATGACATGGGCCCTATAGGACTTGGAATCTACTATTGGGGTACCTATATCTGGTTCGTGGTCGGTTTCTTCCTTATCGCCGTTCCCGCGGTTATTGAGATCGCGAGAATGCTCAGGAAGAACGGCGGGAAGGGGTAGCGGCATGAAACTGAGGATCGCGTGCGTTCAGATGCGGCCCATTCTGTGCGAGAGACGGAAGAACCTGGAGGCCATGGCTGAATTCGTGAAAAGGGCGCTGAAGGATCACCCGGACACGGGACTCATCCTGTTTCCCGAGCTGATCACGTCAGGGTACGAGTGCGAGGGAGAGTTCCAGAACCTGGCGGAGGTCGCCGGGGAGGGAGAGTCGTTCGAAACGCTCTCGGGTCTCGCCAGGAGTGGGAAGGTTCACGTGATATTCGGCTTTCCTGAACGGGATCGGGCGCTTGGGGACATCCTGTACAACTCGTCAGCGCTCCTTCGCCCGGATGGAAGCCTCGCGGGGGTGTACCGCAAGGTCCACCTCTTCGATACGGAGAAGAGGTATTTCAGGCCAGGGTGCGAGTATCCCCTGTTTCAGACCGAGTTCGGGGCGGTCGGGATCATGATCTGCTGGGACACTGCTTTTCCTGAGGTAGCGCGTATCTATGCCCTGAAAGGGGCGGATCTGCTGGCTGTCTCGACCAACTGGGAGAAGCCCTACGCGGACGACTGGGATCTCATCACGCGGGCCAGGGCCTTTGACAACTGCCTCCACCTGGCGGCCGCGAACAGGATCGGGTTCGACAAGACCCTGGGGTTCTTCGGCCGCTCGAAGATCATCGATCCGGTGGGCAAGCCGATCGCAGCCCTCGACGAGGAACGGGAGGGGATCGTTTCAGCGGAGATCGACCTCACCCTCCATCGGAGACGCAGGTACGAGTACTATACCTTTTTCAAGGACAGAAGGCCCGATACCTATGGAGATCTCCTGAAAATGTATTAGACTGAACGGAAACCGACCCGGGGAAGGCCCTTCGCCGCCCCCGGGCCCGGAAAGGCCCCATTCCATGACAGGGGCAGCCCCTTCTTTTAGAAGGATAAACGCGCGCGATGTCACGTCGGATCGTCGGTTATCTCCTGTTCTTCTCGTGCCTCGCTGCCTATTTCGCAGTGGCTCGTTTCGTCCGGAAGCGCTCATCCAGTCCCGATTCGTCCGCCTTTTTCTACTTCGCCAACGGCAATCTGACGTACCCGCTTCTGGCCGCTACGGTTTTCTCCTCGTGGATGTGGACGACGTCCATCCTGGGAGCGGGCGAGGCGGGGATCAGGTACGGGGTCTCCGGAGGCTGGGCGTACTCGATCGGGGCGCCCGTGGGATTCTCGGTGTTCATTCCGCTCTTCCTCACGATCCCCCGAAACCATGGCGCCGCACGTGCCCTGCCCAGTTTC
>CAZPZF010000096.1:0-11546 GCA_964590705.1 uncultured Spirochaetales bacterium
CAAGGGTCTGGGGCGGCTTGCCAAAACCGTTAAGCACGCCGAGATCGCGGAGCACCGTTCCCCCGGCACCGTCCTCCAGCCATCTCTGGTGGGGAACCGTAGTGGTCAGAACGAGTGAATTGTCTGCGGGATCGAGAGACCCCTTGACCGCGAGCCCCGCGTCGTTGATCTTCGCGATGACCGCGGAGATGTTATCCCCGGCAGAAAGGAGGATCTCCCTCCCGTCCACGAAGATCGAGGAATCGGCCTTGACCTGATACGCAGTGACGTCGGACGGCGTCAGAATCTGCTGCTGTTCGGCCCACAGGACCGCATTTCCTGGAAACCTCGTTTCAATGAAACTCTGCTCGGAGATCTCCCCCTTTCCGCGGTCGATCGTACCGACGTATTCCAGTCCTGTGATGACCGCGGTCTCGGTTCCCTCCACACGGCCGTACGTCGCTCTGAACGGGAGGGTCTGGGTCCTGTCCCCGGAGAAAATGGTGGAACCGTCCGGGAAGCGGGCGTTTCCGATCTCCACGAGCTCGTTCAGAAGCTGGTTGACCTCCTCGGCCATGTACTGCTTCTCCTCCCTGGAGTAGGTATCGGTGGCGCCCTGGATGGCGAGTTCCCGTATCCGCTGGACGATATCGACGGCGGAACGCATGTAGGTCTCCGCGACCCGGTAGTTCCCCTGCACGGTTTCCACGTTCTTTGTGAACTGGTTCATCCGCTGCATCCGCGATTGGAGCCGCACCGAATGGGCCGCGGCTATGGGATCGTCCCGGAGGTTCTTGAGCCTGCTCTGCGTCCCCATCCTGTTCTGAAGATCGTTCATCCTCCATTCGGTATTCCGGAGATGGTACTGCATGTCGTAGTTCGACATATCGGTGCTGACTCGTTTCATATCGATCAAACCCCCATTCTGTTGATGATCGTGTCCAACATCTTGGTGACTTCACTGATGAAGCGGGAAGCTGCCGAGTATCCGTGCTGGAACTTGATCATCTGCGCGAGCTCTTCGTCGATATTGACGCCGCTGATCGCTTGGCGAGTATCCTCGAGATCCTTCATGATGAGGTTCTCCGTCTCCAGAGCCCGCGCCGCCGTCTCTCCCTTGAGACCGACTTCGGCCACGGCGTCCGCGAAGTATTCGTCGAAACTCCGGGAGGAGCCGATCATGACCGTCGTGTTGCGGATCGAGGCGATAGCCAGCGCCGCGCTGCCATCGCCCGCGTTCGCCGGCCTGCCGTTCTCCCCGAATCCCGCGGCTATGGCGGATGGGTTACGTATCAGCGCCTGGTTGACCTCGATCCACCCCGAAGGATGGGAGAGAGGAGAGACCGCGTACTCGGCCTCTCCGTCGCGGAGAGAAAGCACCGCGTCAGCCTGGTCCCAGCGATATGCGCCTTCGGGGCCGGACTGGTTCAGGATGCCCGCATATCCCACGAGGAATTCACCGGAGTCCTCGAGGGAACGGATGACGAAATCCGGATTCGCGATATCCTCGGCCGGTGTGGCCTTCAGGGAGAGCCTCCCGTCGACGTCGAGCCGGGCGACCACCTCGCTTCCCGAGTTGTTGATCCGATTCACGAGATCCTGAACCGTGTCCGTCGGGTAATAGTCGATGGCGGCGCTCCCTCTCTTCGCGGGAAGTGTCATGGTTCCGGCGATGCCTATCTGTTCCTGCGGCGAAAGCCTGTTCCCGCCGGAGATACGGAAGATGTACGTGGAATCGAACGCTCCGTCGCCGTTCCTATCGTAGTTGCCCAGGCGGTTGTTGACGAACGGGTACTCCACAAAAAATTGGGTTCCCGTTTCTCCGGAAAGGCCGTACCCTCTTTCATGCACCTCGTTCACCAGGTCGGCCAGGTTCACAGTCATGAGATCCAGCCTCTGAATCTCCTCCCTGATGTCACCGTCGCGAAGCTCGAGGAGTCCTGCCAGGCTGCCGCCCCTGAAGACGGCCTCCTCCCCGTTCCTCCGCCATACCACGCGTGAAAGCCCGTCGTTGCCGGGATCGATCTCCAGGGTCAGCTTGTTCGCGACCCCTCCCTGGAGAAGGTGGATCCCCCCGGTATGGATGGTGAACTCGTCCTTGTCCCGGGAATCCACGGTGATGTCGATGATGCCGGAGAGCTCCTTCACGAGGAGATCCCGCCGGTCCAGGAGGTCGTTCGGATTGTCGCCCATGGCCTTCACCCTGACGATCTGGCCTGAAAGCCCGGCGATCTCATCGAGGATGGCGTTTGTCCTTTCGACGAGAGCCTGCACTTCGGTTTCCGCCATCCCCCGGATCACCTGGAGATTGGCGTATCGGTTGTGGATGCCGTCCATCAGGGACACTCCCCGCTCGAGAACCGCTTTCCGGTGCGCTGTTTCGGAAGGATTCAGGGAGAGTTCCTGCCATGACTCCCAGAATTTATCCAGCAGGTTCCGCACCGAGTGTTCCCCAGGCTCGTTGTAGACCTGCTCGAGCATCAGGACGTACTTGTCTCTGCTCTCCCAGTAGCCCTGCCTGTTGGCCTGGCTTACGATCCTCTCCTCGAGAAGGCCGTCCCGTATCCGGACGATGCTCTGGATATCGACGCCTTGGCCGAGCTGTCCCGGTGTTTCCTCGCGGGAAAGCCCTGGCATAGAGAGAGGATCCGTCGCCTTCAGCTCGACCCGCTGACGGCTGTACCCTTCCACGGAGGCGTTGGAGAGGTTATGTCCTATCGTGTTCATCCCCTGCGTGGAGGCGATGAGACTCCGCTTGCCTATTTCTATTCCGGAAAATGTCGATTGCACGTCTCCCTCCTATAGGGACCGATTGAAAACAATGGCGGTTTCCTGGGGCTTCGTCGCGTTTCCCTTCCGGCAGTAAAGCCTCCCCTTCCGGTGCGGGAACTGCTCGTTCAGGATCTGCTGCATAACCGCGGTCACCGACTGCACGTGGGCGTCGATGCTCCACGTGATCCCCTGGATCTTCAGGACCTCGCGCTTCAGGGATCGGTACAGCGTGGAGCTTCTCTCGCGCTCCTCATGCGGGAATCTCACGATGACTTGATAAAACCCCGCGCTCGGATCCTCGCGGAGGATCCTCTTAAGGTCGTCGAAGAGTCCGGATCTCTCCTTTTCGAGGTTGTCGATCGCCTCCACGATCGGTTCGCAGGCCCGCAGCATCCGTTCCAGCCCGCTCCAGTCGTTTTCAAAGATGGAGGAACGGATCGCCTCCTCGTTCCCGCCGAATTCGCCCAGAAGAGCGATCTCTCTCTCCATGACGGAGTCGAGTCTATTGCGGATCTTGTCTGCCTCGGTCATTCCTTCCTCCCATGAAAAACAGGTATGTATCCCTCTCTTGATCATCGGAAAATGGGGAGGGGAGGTTTATGGTATTCACAAACGAACGCTTCGCTGGTATTCTGGAAACACCATTATCCAAGGAGTCCAACAGATGAAGCCAGACAGGGATATTCTTATCATCGGCGGCGGCGTGGCGGGGCTGACCGCGGCCCAGTACGCCGCACGCTCGAACCTCGGCGTTCTCGTGCTTGAGGAACTCGCGTCCGGAGGACAGGCGCTTCTTATTGAAAACATCGAAAACTACCCGGGCATGCCCCAGGCGGTCAACGGATACGAACTTTCCCAGCTCTTCGAGGAGCAGGCAAAGGGGTTCGGAGCCGAAATCAGGAACGTGACGGCAAAGACGCTGCGGAAGGAGGGAAACCACTTCGTCGTAGAAACCTCCGAAGGAACAATCAGCGCGTACGCGGTGATCCTCGCCACGGGAGCCAAGCACAAGCACCTCGGGGCCCCCGGCGAGAAGGAGTTCATCGGAAGGGGGGTCTCCTACTGCGCCACCTGCGACGGACCCTTTTTCAAGGACAGGAAGATCCTCGTGGTGGGCGGAGGGGACGCGGCTTGCGACGAGGCGATGTTCCTCTCCAAGCTGAGCGGAAAGGTGACGCTGATCCATCGAAGGGAACGGTTCAGGGCCCAGAAGGCGCTCGCTGAACGTACCATGAAGAATACCGGGCTCTCCATTAGGTTCAACACGGTTTGTAAGGAGATTAAGGGATCGGGTAAGGTGGAACGGGTCGTTCTTCAGGATCTCGCGACGGGTTCCATCTCCGAGGAACCGATGGATGCGGTGTTCATCTTTATCGGCTCCGAACCCCAGACTCAGCTCGTGCCTGATCTGAAAAAGGACGAGGGAGGATATATCGTGACGGATCAACGGATGGAAACGGAGGTGAAGGGGCTGTTTGCCGTGGGCGACCTCCGCGCCACCCCGTTCAGGCAGCTCGTTGTCGCTTCCGCCGACGGCGCCATCGCCGCGCATTGCGCTGCCCAGTACATCGACGACATCAAGGGCGAGGCATACGTCTGATACGGCCAGGCTGATGCGGAGCTTCCTGCTCCTGGGATTCCTCCTCTCGATTCCCGCTCTCCTCTGCCATCCGACGCCGGACTTCTGGTCCGACACCCCCGCGGACACTCTTTCGGAAACCCTCGCCGCGGGGATGAGCGACTCCGAACTCGTCGGGCAGCTGCTCCTCCTCGGATACATGGGCACCGATCCCTCCCCGGAATTCCTCGAATGGATCGGTACGTACGGGATCGGGGGGATCAAGATCTTCGGATGGAACGCCGAAAGCCTCTATGGGCTTGCCGCGGCCATCTCGACGATGCAGCGGAGATCGCAGACGACCCGCCTCAAGATTCCCCTCCTCGTCGCGACGGACCAGGAGGGAGGCTGGGTCCGCCATGTCAAGGCGGAGACCTCGATCACTCCCGGGAACCTCGCGCTTGGAGCGTCCGGCATACCGGAAGATTCCTACCGAACCGGATACTACATCGGCATGGAGCTGCGCCACCTGGGGATCAACATGAATTTTGCCCCCACGGTGGATGTCTACATCAGCCACAAGGCCGATGTCGTGGGACCGCGGGCTTTCTCGTCTGACCCGGTGCTCACCTCGGTGCTCGCCGTCGCCTATTTCCGGGGGATGCGGGAGGCCGGCATCATCTGTACGGCGAAACACTTCCCCGGACACGGAAGGGCGGACGAGGATTCGCATGGAACGCTGCCCCTCGTCGACGTAACCGTTGACGAGCTTTGGGAAACCGACCTCCTGCCCTACCGGTTCCTCATCCGCGAGGGGCTGCCGGCGGTGATGAGTGGACACATCGGCTTCCCCCGCATCGTCGCGGACGAAACGCCGTCATCCCTCTGCCCCTACTTCCAGACTGCACTGCTTCGCGGCCGTATGGGCTTCGGGGGGATCGTCGTGACCGATGACCTCCAGATGACCGGCGCCCAAACGAACGGCGGCCGGATCTCCATCATCGCCCGCAAGGCTCTCGAGGCAGGAAACGACATGATTATGATCTCGCGTACCCCCGAGCATTACGAAATGGTCAGGAACGAGCTCCTCTCCGCCTGCCGGACCGTTCCCGGATTCAGGGAGAGGTTGCGGCAGTCCGCGGCGCGCATCCTCAGGGTCAAGCTCGAATACCTAAAGGGTCCGGAAGCGGTCCCCCTCTATCCGCAGCCCGCCGCAGTCGCGGCCTTGATACCGGAAGAGGGAGCGGGCGATTTCTTCTTCCAGACCGCATGCAGGAGCGTCACCCTGCTTGAAGACAGAAACATTCCCGTACGCAATCCCGGCAGGGTCCTTCTGGCGGGTCAATTCCAGACCTTTTTCCAAGAGGGAAGGAGGATCTTCCCTGGAGCCGCCGAGTTCTCCTTTCCCTACGCCCCATTCGGCGAGCCCGATCCAGACGTAGCCGATTCGCTCGGAAGGATCGCGGGCTCCTATGATACCATCGTCTTCTGTCTGGCCAACCCGAACAGCCTCGGCGTCCTTCGCTCCCTTTCCGCATACGCGGACCGGATCGTTGTCCTCTCGGTTCTCACCCCGATCTACCTCCGGGAACTCCCCTGGGTCGGATCCGCCGTGGCTGTCTACGGCACTGGGAGGGATTCCTTCCGCGCCGGATTCTCGGTCCTCGCGGGCGAGTTCGCACCGGAAGGGGTTCTGCCTATCGGGCAGGGGGTAAGATGAGCGGCGTCGGCTGGATTCGCGCGGAGAGGGTCGACAGGGAAGAGCTTCTCTCTTTCCTCCTTCCCCGCGAACCCATGTGCGTCGGGATCACATCCAGGCTGGGAAAGGAAACCGAAGGGAGGACCGTGCAGGACGGCCTCTCGGGCTATATCAGACTGACCGATTCAGGAAAGATCGGGGGAGCCGTCTTCCATACACAGGCCGGCCTCGTTCTTCCCGTGTTTCCCGACGAATATGGGACTGACGGCGCGATACTCTCTGAAAGGCCTCGAAGGCTCGGATGTCTCAGGCCCCACTCAATACTCGGCACGGAGAGGAGCGTCAAGCTCTGCGAGCGTCTCTTTCCCGGCCCTCCTTCGGTCAGGGTTGACTATTACCTGATGGCGGCGCAATCATCGGACGTCACCCGTATCCCCTGCCCCGAGGGACTTTCGATCCTCCGGGCCGAACCGGGAGACTGTTCCCGCCTCTTCCCGCTGCAATTCGAATACGAGCGGGAGGAGGTCATTCTCGACGGCGCGTTCCATAACCCTGAGACTACGATGGCCTGCCTGAGGCAGAGTCTGACGACGCAGACGACCTTATACGCCAGATGCGACGGTACACCGGTGGCAAAGGCGGGAACCAACGCGAAAGGATTCACCTGCCAACAGCTCGGGGGGATCTACACCCTTCCCGAGTATCGTTCGAGGGGCATCGCGAGCGCCCTCGTCTCGCGGCTCTGTTCTCTCATCGCCTTCGAGGCGCCGACCGTCTCCCTGTTCGTGAAAACGCAGAACGCCGCCGCTATCGCCGTATACCGCCGGCTGGGCTTCAAGAACATCGACCGATTCAGGATCAGTTACTATCGGTAAGGAGGCGAGATGGCTCATCCCTCGTTGAAGATCCTCATGGTCACCAGCGAAGCGGTTCCCCTGGCAAAGGCGGGCGGACTTGGAGACGTGATTCCCGCCTTGTCCTCCGCGCTCAGGGAAAGCGGGGCCGATGTCCGGATCCTCATGCCCCGGTACTACTTCATCGACCGTTCCCATGCGCGAACAACGGGGATCACCGTCTCGATCCGCCTGGGCTGGCAGGATTTCATCGGCGAGATCCTCGAAACCCTTCTCCCCGGAAGGGACATCCCCGTCTATCTCCTCGAGAACGAACTTCTCTTTGGCCGGGACGGGATCTACGGGAGCCGTGAAGAGCCCTCCTTCCACGACAACCTCACGAGATTCTCCTTTCTCTCCCGAGCTGTCTTCCCCTTTTGCCGGGAATACGGCTGGATCCCCGACGTGCTGCACTGCCACGACTGGCCCACCGCCCTCGTCCCGGTGTATAGGAACCGGGGTGAAGGCTGGGGACAGAAACCTGCGGTCGTCTTCACCATCCACAATCTCGGATACCAAGGGGTCTTCCCGTTCGACTGCGCGGGCTGGAGCAGTCTCTCCTATGAGGAGGTATATCGATACGGGCTCGCCCGCGGGAACAACCTGAACCTGATGCAGGGAGCCCTCCTCTCCGCGGACCTTCTCACGACGGTGAGCCCAAGCTATGCCCGCGAGAGGAGGACCCCGGAGCAGGGAGACGGCCTTGACGAGATCCTCAGGAGCCGCTCCTCGGAACTGCGCGGTATTCTCAACGGAATCGACTACGGAATCTGGAATCCCGAAACCGACCCCTACCTCCCCTTCAGGTATTCGGCCGGCGATCTCTCGAACAAGGCACGGATCAAGGCCTTTCTCCAGCGGGAGGTCGGCCTTCCCGTCCGCCCCGCCGCCCCCCTCTTCGGAATGGTCTCCCGCATGGTGGAACAGAAGGGCTTCGTCGAGCTGTGCAACCACACGAACGGGAGCATGCCCGCCATGCTCTCGCAGATGGATCTCCAGTTCGTCGTTCTCGGTTCCGGGGAACGTTGGATCGAAGAGACTCTGTCCGGGTATCGGTCCCGGTTCGGGAACATCGCGGTGCGCATCGGGTTCGACGACCGCCTTGCCCACCTCATCGAGGCGGGAAGCGACTTCTTCCTCATGCCGTCCCGCTACGAGCCCTGCGGCTTGAACCAGCTATACTCGCTGCGGTACGGAACCCTCCCCATCGTGCGTCGTACCGGTGGACTGGCCGACACAGTGGAGAATTACTGCGAATCGAGCGGCGAGGGAACCGGATTCGTCTTCGATTCCCTGAGCCCTTCGGTTCTCTACGACGTGGTGGGATGGGCCTCCCATACCTGGTTCAACAGGAGGAGCCACATCAATCGGATGCGGAAACGGGCTATGTCCCGCCGGTTTTCCTGGGAGGATTCGGCGCGGCACTATCTGGACGTGTACCGCGAGGCCATCGGTCGGAGGTCCTGAAGCTTCCTACGGATCCTTGGGCGGGGAGTCCGCTCCCCGATCCTTCCCAAGCTTCCGCAGGATCCGTTCTCTCCGGACGACGAGCGCGTCCTCCGTCAGAAAAGGCGCGCCGCCGGCGCCGATGGCTGCCGAACGCAGTCTTTCCGTGAACAGGAGCGCCTTTCGCAGGTCTCCGGTCTTATGTTCGTGGTACATGGCAAGTTCTCGCAAGACGTTCGGAAACCCCCCGTTCTCGACCATCGCTTCCCAGATCCCCGCTGCTTCCCGTACGCGTCCCGTCCGCTTCAGGTACGCGCCAAGGGCCTGCCCGGCGGACCAGTCCCCCTCGCTGAACGCGTTTCGCAGGACCCTTTCTCCCTCGCTCCTTCCGGCCCGGAGAAGCGCTGTACCGAGCTTCCTCCTGTCGACGAGGAAGGCGGCTTCGGGGCGCGTCCAGATCTCCGAGAGACGCCGGGTAAGGATCTCGAGGGAGCGTACATCCTGCAGGTGGTGGCTGAACACCTCGGACAGGAGAGCCGGATCCCGGGACGAGAGGTAGGAGAAGTATCGCGCGGGAATCAAAGAGCCCGGGATATCTCCTTTTCTCGCGATCCCGATAATCTCCCGCTCGATATCCCCGAGAGAGCAGCCGCTGAGCATGCTCTTCCAGCAGGTACGGGCCGGATGGAGGAGGTCGTACTGCTCGAAAACCGGAAGGGTGAATCCGTTCAGGATCAGGCGGCCTCGGAGGAGGGGGAGGTCGAAGCATTTGCCGTTGTAGCTGGTCAGGATCGAGGGGGATGACAGTTCGACGTCGAGAAGAGCGGAGAGGAATTCACGCTCGCCGGGATAATCGGAGAGGAAGTACTGGCGCACGGAAACCCCGGCAGGGGTGATCCTGCCGAAACCTGCGAGGAAGATGATGGTTCCCGCGCCGCCCGAAAGACCGGTCGTCTCCGCGTCGAAGAAGACAAAACGGCTGGGATCGATTCCCTCAGATCCGGTTTGGGAAGGAGGTGAATGGAATAGAGCGATGGGTCCGGCACCCGCCGCGGGGAAGAGGGTCTCGCGTTTCCACGTGTACACACCGATCCGTTTCCACTCGAAAGAAAGCCTGTCGACGGTCAGCGGAGCCGGCCCGCGTCCGCCGGGCTTTGCCGATGCCCCGGTTCCCCCGGCGTGGCTGTCCTGCCCCTTCCCGGACTCCCTGATGATCCGCAGCCGTTCGGACAGGGAACCGCGGTCAGGCATGGGCTCTTCCCAGGAGGCAGGCGAGGAACGCGATCACCCCCGCCTTGCGGTTGTCGAGGCCGCCCTTCCCGTCGTCCGGTCCGATGCAGGAGGGACATCCCCGTTCGCAGGGGCAGTCGGACACGAGTTCGAAGGCCGCAGCGAAGATCTCAGGCATCCTGTCCAGGAAACCCTCAGACAGGCCCGTTCCGCCCGGGCAGGAGTCGTAGATGAAGAGGGCGGGAAGATCCAGCTCGGGATCCCGCAGCCGTTCGGCAACCCCGATATCACCCTTGTCGCAGAGGAGGAAGAAGGGAGACACGTTCTGAACCAGGGTCCCGATGCCGGCCATGACCTGCTCCCGCGTCATCTCCGGCAGGGCTTGGAAGGCTCGTCCCGCAGCGGTCTCGCCGTCGAAGACGCAGGCAAGAGCCCGCGTATGCATCTCCTCCTCGGGGAGAAAGATGTCGCCGTAGCCGATGTTCTCGTGGGAGGCGAACCTGATCTTCTTGAATTTGGTGACCTGGCTGCGCACGAGGATGTCCCCGAGGATGACGTTCATCCCCATCCTCTCCTCCTCCAAGTCTCTGTGGAGGATCTTGATGTCCCTCTTCACGATTCCGTCGGTGTAGAAATTGCCGTCGCAGGGGCGGACTTCGCAGCGCTTGTTCGCGATGTCCAGACGGGTCACCATATACTGTTCGCCGCGGTGGATGTAGACCGCCCCCTCGAAGAGCATCTCCTTTGCCGAAGGCCTGTCCATCTCTCCGATCACCTCGCCTCCGCCGCCGCACGATACGTCGATGATGACCACGTTCTCGTTCGAAGCGCTCCGCAAGGACACCTGCTCGGCCGGATACGATCTGTCCGCCCAGTAGTAGGTGCCCTCGGCGTAGCGGCTGCCCCCCTCCTCTTCCAGGTACGAGAGGAGCTCGTCCACGGGCCCGCCGAAACGCGAACCAGCCTTGAACGGAAGCTCGAAGAGCGCGCATTTCAGATGGGCCATGAGGATGAAGAGGTTATCGGGATCGATGTACGCGGATTCCGGGGAGGCTCCGAAGAGGTAGTCGGGGTGGGTGATCAGGTACTGGTCCACGGGCGCGGCTGAAGCGACGAGGATGACCAGCGAGGTCGTGTTCCGCCTTCCCGCCCTTCCGGCCTGCTGCCAGGTCGAGGCGATCGAACCGGGGAACCCGGCGAGGATCGACACGTCGAGGCCGCCGATGTCGATTCCCAGCTCGAGCGCGTTCGTGGATACCACTCCTTGGATGGAGCCGTCACGGAGACCCTGCTCGATCTTTCGGCGCTCGTTGGGAAGGTACCCGCCCCGGTACGACTCCACCCGTATCCGGTGGTTGTCCGTGAAGAAGCTTGCGAGCGTCCGGTTGATATAGCCAGCGATCAGCTCCGTGTTCACGCGGGATCTGGCGAAGACGATCGTCTTCACCCCCTTTTCCAAAAAGCGGACCGCGAGGCGTCTCGACTCGAGCACGACTCCTCTCCTGATCCCCTGCACCCGATCCACCAACGGCGGGTTGTAGAGGATCACGTGCTTCTCGCCGGACGGCGCCCCGTTCTCGTCCACCGTTTCCACGTCTTCCTCGAGGATCCGCCTGGCAAGCTCCTCCGGATTGCCGATGGTCGCGGAACAGAGGATGAACAACGGCCGTGAACCGTAGAATTCAGTGATCCTCTTGAGCCGCCTGATGAGGTTCGTCATATGGCTTCCGAATACCCCACGGTAGATGTGGATCTCGTCGATGACGATGTACGAGAGCCTGCCGAGGAACCGGATCCATTTGGGATGATTGGGGAGGATCCCGGAATGGAGCATGTCCGGGTTCGTGATGCTGATCCGTCCCGTATCCCTGGCCGCCACCCTGCTCGACTGCGGCGTATCGCCGTCATAGGTGGCGACTTTAAGGGGGAGGGGGCCGGAGAGGATGATTCCGTTCAGCTCCGCCTGCTG
>CAZPZF010000097.1:0-3860 GCA_964590705.1 uncultured Spirochaetales bacterium
TCCTGCCGATCTTCAGGGTGAGGTTCTTTGTCACGTCCACCTCTCCCTGCACGAAGAAAAACATGGTATCGCCCATCTCCCCTTCCGTCATGATCACGGAGCCGGCCGGGATTTCGACTCGAGAGGATATTCCCCAGATCTTTCCCAACTCGTCATCCGTAAGATCCGAGAGGATGATGACCCTTTTCAGGACCGCTTTATCCTCGATTTCGCTCGTCTTCCTGTCTTTGCCCGCCGTTTTCCGCATATCAGCCAGCCTCTGTTCCGCCGCTTATCACGAATACCTTGTCCGTATCGCGCATCACGTAATCGGCGGGCGGGGAGAGCCGTACCTGGGCGGCGCTTTTCTGTTCCTCGGCCAAGTCAATCTCCGCTTCCATGAATTTACGTTTGATGAACGCATCTATGCTTGAGGAATCGTCCGAAAGGATATCATCGAGATTCATCTTCTTCTCCTCGGAGAGGATCCCGACGGCGATCCCCTTCCCTCCTTTAAGAAGGAATTCGGAAAGCTCGAAAAAGGTCTTTCCGATGAACGCGGAAGGGACTGACAGCTGCCGGAGGCCCCTGCCTTCGGTACCGTTTAAAATCTGCCGGACGATCCGTGGGATTCCCTTTTCAGCGGTTCCATGGGAGAGGAGGAAGCCGGAGAATTCCCCACTGACGAGGATGTCATCCACATTCGCCCTGAGCAGGTGCTGCTGGTTGTCGGGGTTGATCACTTCGGCGCAGATCACCATGTCCGGGTTGAGCGATTTCAGGGCCAAGGCGGCAAGGATCGTTCGCTGGTCCGCATCTTCGACGCTCTTTCCTCCCGACAGGTCGGGAACGAGTATCGCGCTCTGCGCGAGATTGGCCGAGCCTCTTCGAAGCACCTTCTCGTTGGTGAAGTCTCCCTTGACGAACCGGAGTTCCAGACTAGAGAAGCGCGCCTTGAGTTCCTGGAATCCTTCGGGAGCCATATCATTGATGAGGACGACAGTCCTCTTGCCGCCCTTCTGCATCGCAAGGAAATGTTCAAGCACTCCCTCCGTATTCCTGTTCCATCCGCAGACGAGCATATGATTCTTCAGGGCTAGTTCCTGCAAACCCTTACCCTCCTGGATTTTCCTATCCACGTAGATACTGGCTATCGTTCCCGAAAGGAGGGAGATGATGACCACACCGGTTAGCATGAGGATGATCGCGAAGATTCGACCGGGAACCGTAGTTGGGAACTTGTCGCCGTAGCCCACGGTCGTGATTGTTACGAATCCCCAATAGAAGGCGTCGAAGAACTTGTCGTACTGGCCGCCGTTCGTCTTGTGTTCGGCGAGGAACACCATTCCGCCTCCCACAATAACGACCAGGAGAATGATGAGAACCAGGCGGGGCACGTTTTCCCTGGCGATGAGACGATAGGCTTCCCGAACCGCGGCGATCACTCGGCGGAAAAGGACTCGCCAGTACTCCCCTGCGGCGCTCTTTTTCTGTTTATACGGCATGATCCCTGCTTTCCGGGGGAGGATCATCCGCCGGACCGGCGGATCCGTCCCTCTGCTATATATATCGGATGCATGGCCCGAGTTGATAAAGTCTTTAACGGCATCCATTCCCACGATTGAACAACCCTGTCCGAGGGGGTAGAATGGCGGAATGAAGATGACAGCCGTCATCGGCCTGTTTCTCGCGGGGCTCGCTCTTCCCGCCGCGCTCCGGCCGCAGAGTATTATGGGCGACGTATCGGGGCACGTCTGGTCGAAAGAGGAAACGCGAAGCGACGACGGAGGCTCCCTTACCGTCGAAAGCGATCCCGCATACGCGGAGGTCTACCTCGACCTCGTCTTTCTCGGCCGGGCTCCGGTTGAGACGGGGGAACCCGCCCCGGGCCTTCATCGCCTGACCGTGAAGAAAAGCGGGTATTACCCGGTCGAGTTCTGGTTCACGTACACGGAAAACACCGACCTTTCCTTCCAGGTCACGCTGCAGCAAATCACCGGTTTCCTCTCGATCACCTCCGTGCCGGCAAATGCCGAGATCGTCGTGGCGGGGATGATCGTCGGGCAGGGAGTAGCGGAATTGCCCGTCGGGAACCATTCCCTGACCGTGCGCGCGTTCGGATACGAATCCTACGACACGCTCGTGAGCATCGCGGAGCGAGAGACGACCACGCTCCAGGTGGTCCTCTCCCCGGCGAAATTCCAGCTGAGCGGTTTCGGAGCAGACAGGGACCGCTTCAACCCAGGAGGCCCCGGAAGGCTTGGAACCGTCCGTATCGGTTTCACCGTCTCCTCGTGGGGATCCGGCGGTCTTTCGATCACCGATTCGAAGGGCAGCCAGGTCTGGGCGTACGAATTCCCTCCATTCGCGACCTGGAACCAGGCCGTAGAATGGGACGGGGGAGACACGGCGGGAACGCTCGTGCACGACGGCAGGTACACCGCCACCATTCACGCCCTGTCAGCCGCGGGAGACGTGGAAGTTGTCGAGAGCGTCGAGATCGTCGTGGACAGTTCGATTCGCATCGACTATCGACCCGTCTGGCATGGACAGGCAGGCCTTCTCTTCGCTCCCTCCGCCGTTCCCCTGTCCAAGGGAGTCTTCCAGGGTTCCTTCCTCCTCGCCGTGGATGTACAAAACCCGGATGGAAACAGCCCCTTCCTCCTCTCGGCCCGGAGCGGACTCCTCAATTCCCTTGAAGCGGCTGCCTGGTGCGCCTTTCTGCCTGGCAGGAGGATCTGCCTTTCGGGGGGGGACTCTCGGTAAAATACGGGCTATTCGACTCAGCGTGGATCTCGGGAGCGCTCGCGGCCGCACTTTCATATTGGAACAACAAGGAAGCCGACCCATTGACCTCGTACTCCGGCGTCTCGTTCGCCGCGGCCGTGGAGATCGGCCCACCATGGCTCAGGCTCCTCATCGCTCCGCAGATGACAGTATCGTTATGGGATCCCGAAGGCTCGGCTGACCAGACAATGGAAGCGGAACCACTCGTTTGGGGCTATCTGAGGGGCGGCCTGGCCGCCGCGGCCGATCCTTTCTGGTTCGGCTTCTCTGGAGCGGTGCGAACGGAACGCTTCGACAGGGCATTTTCAATGGCGGGTCCGGTGGAAACGGGATTGGAGCTGCATTTCCTCGCGCCTGGGACCTTTCTCGTGATTTCAGCTTTCGCCGCCTGCTCCTGGCCGATCGGTTCCGGGAACGCCGTTGACGCCGCGCTCCCCGAATCGTTCTCCGTGGGAATGGGAATCGGTCTCCTGCATTAATCCGGATACGGAACCGTGGAGAGGTCAGCCTTTGATTCCGATCCTTCCCGTATAGTCGATCCTGGAGAGGAAGATGGGCGTTCCCGCACGTTCGAAGTACTCGTCTACCGCTTTCCTCGCGCCCTTGAAGTGGCCGTAGTCGTCAATGATGATGACCCCGCCGCGGGACAGGAGAGGGAAGAGGCGTGCCAGCTCGAACCGTGTCGAGGCGTACCAGTCGGTGTCGAGACGAAGAAGGGCGATCGATGCGGGAAGATCGTGTTCCAGGGTTTCAGCGACGTCTCCTTTGACCAATATAAGTCGATCCATCGGGTATCCCGTGGAGGATAGATTCTCGAGAACCTCCTCCTCCGATGCGGCCCATCTGCAAAAATCGTGGTATCCCGATTTGCGCGCTTCGGCTATCCTCCTGCTCACCGGTTTTCCGTTCCAGGCGATGATATCCTCCTCGCCGGGATCCGGCATACCGGTAAAGGTGTCATAGAGCCGGATGGCGGGGCGCTCCTTTGCCATCGCCGACAGGGAGAGTGCCATGAGCATACACGATCCGCCCCGGTAGACGCCGCATTCCACGAATTCGCCCGGAATTCCCGCCCGGCAGAGGTATTCGTGGAA
>CAZPZF010000097.1:3870-11517 GCA_964590705.1 uncultured Spirochaetales bacterium
TATTCGATCCCCTTGTAGAGGGCGTATCCCCGCTCGATAGAAGTGAGAGTGAAATCCCTGACACGGTTCCACAAGGAGAGAAAGGAAGGCTCGATGTCGATACGCCACTGCGTAGGGTGAACCACTCCGTACCCTTCACGCTCGAGCGCCTCGACCGCTTCCCGCTCGCTGATCTCGAATCCCCGCACGTTCATGGCCGGGGTTCCCCCTCATCCGCCGGGGATCCGCCCGCCTGCTTCTCTCCGGCCGAGGCTCCCCGCCCGCCGAGAAGCCGGAGAAACTCCTCCTCGTGTACGATCCTTACACCAAGCCGCAGCGCGTCGTCCAGTTTACCGCCGGCCCCCGTGCCCGCGAGGAGATGGGTCGTCGACCCGCTCACAGAGCTGACCACCTTCCCTCCCCTGCGCCTCACCTCGTCCATGGCGAGGGAGCGCGGCTTGAAGCGCTCGAAGCTGCCGGTAACACACCAGGTCTGGCCCGCGAAGGTTTGGGGAAGCTCCTCACGCCCCGCTTCGGGGCGTTCCTCCATGGGAAGACCCGCGCGGGCCAAAGCCTCTACGGTCCTGCGCAGCTCAGGCCGCGCGAGTTCGGAGAGGATGGTTGCCGCCGTCTTTTCGCCGATGCCGGGAATCGCCGTGAGAGGCTCTGTCTTCCCCGCGTCGGAAAGGGCGAGGAGCCCGCTCATGGTCGTGAATCCGTTAGACACGAGGAGTTCGGCCGCTTTCTGGCCGAGTTCCGGAATCCCGAGCGAGCGGAGGAGAACCTGGAAGGGTTTCTCCCTGCTCCTCCTCACCCCCTCCTCGATCGCCGCGATCTTCTTCTGCCCGAATCCCTGAACCTCGCCGAGCCTGCGGTAATCGCAGGTGTAGAGATCCTCTATCTCTCGGACAAGGCCGAGCCTGACCAGCGTATCCACCGTCTCGGGACCGAGCGTTTCGATGTCCATCTGGCCTCTGGCGACGAAGAAGAGGAGCCGCCCCCGGATCTGAGCGGGGCACTCCCGGTTCCTGCAGAAATGGTGGGCGCCCGAACGGACGAGAAGGCTTCCGCACGAGGGGCACTCGGCCGGAATCCTGAACGTGGTGTTTCCGCAATCGTTCTTTTCCACGACACGCTCGACTGCGGGAATCACGTCTCCTCGCCGGGAGATGGCGACGCTGTCGCCGACGGCGAGCTCGAGGAGATCGATATAGTCCTGGTTGTGCAGGGTGATGTTCGATATGGTCGTTCCCCCGACCTTCACCGACTGGACTCTGGCTACAGGGGTCACCCTTCCCGTACGCCCCACCTGGACATCGATTCCATCGACCCGGGTGAGTCCTTCGGGCGATTCGAATTTATACGCAACGGCCCATCTCGGGTGGTGGCCCGTGTAGCCCAGCTCTTCGCGGACCGGGATCTCGTTGACCTTGAATACGAGCCCGTCGATCTCATAGTCAAGCCCCTTTCTCTCCCTCGCCGCTGCCTCGAGAAAGAGGCCGGTCGCGGAAAGGTCCCCGATGGTCCATCCTGGGTGTCTGAGACGCAGTTCGCCGGGCACTGAGGTTCCGAAAAAACCGGTCCTGGGGTTCAATCTGAACCCCAAGTCCTCCAGCTCCTCGAGGATCCTGACATGGGACGGCAAAGCCTCCGGGAAAAACCCCTCGTAGACGAATATCTGGAGAGGAACGGAAGCCACCTCCCTGCTCTTGACGCGCCGTATCGTGCCGGCCGCGAGGTTGCGGGGATTCGCGTAGGGAAGGTCGAGCGTATCGTTGATCCGGGAGAAAGAGGAAACGGGGAGGTAGATCTCCCCCCTCACCACGCAGTCGATGGGACGGGAGAGCCGGAGAGGAACCGATCCGATGGTCTTGACGTTTTCGGTCACGTCGTTGCCCACGAAGCCGTTGCCTCTGGTGACCGCCCTGACGAGCGAGCCTCCGGTGTAGTAGAGAACGATGGAAACCCCGTCTATCTTCTCCTCGGCCACGAATCCGATTTCTTTCGCGCCTGTCGCGGCTGATGCGGAATCCGCGGTCTTTGCCATCCAGCCGAGGAGCGCTTGTCCGGTATAGACCTTATCGAGGCTGAGGACCGGGATGGTGTGTCGAAATTCGGGGAATTCGTTGGAGAGGTCGCTTCCGACCCGCCTAGTCGGCGAATCATCCCGGATCAGTTCAGGGTTTTCCGCCTCGAGAGCGAGGAGCCGGTCGAAGAGGAGGTCGTATTCTGCGTCGGAAACGAGAGGGCGCCCTGTGATATAATAGGCGTTTTGGTATTCGCGAAGCCGCCGGGAGAGATCGTCCACTTCCCGGCGGATCCTGTCATCGCCGCATCGAACCTGATCATCGTCCGGAAATGAGATCCCGGAGCTATTCAAGGCTCGCTCCCTGCCGGATATACGCGTCCCGGAATCCCATGGCCTTCAGACTGAGCAGGGTGACCCCGCCCTCGTCACGGCTCAACGGGCCGATGAATACCCGATAGAGTGTCCTTCCTGAAACGTTCTGTTTCAGGACGCCCGTGGGATAGGAATTCCGAAGTATCGAGGCGACATTCATCGCGGAAGCGGGCTCCGAATAGACGCCGATCTGGAGGTAGATGGCTTCCTTTCTGATCTGGAGGGGTGGAAGCTCCCCAAACGGCGGGGGGCTTGGCTCCGCGGCTGCGATTCTTCCGTCTTTCGGAGTTCCGGGTTCCCGCGATTCGGGAAGCTCGGTGGCAAGAGCAGGTTCGGCGGCCGATTCCGTCTCGGACGCTATCGCATCCTCCCCGATTGGCGGGCGCTCTTCGGCGGGCTCGAACAGGAAGAGGGTCTCCGAGGCGACGGGGATCTCTTCCTTCGGACTCGACTCGGCGACCACCGGGGCCTTTTCTTCCGAGACGATCAGAGGTTCGGAGAAGATCTCCTCGCCTGCAGACTCCTGTTCCACGATCTCTTCGGCAACAGGCTCCTCCGCGGCAGATTCCTCCACCACAGGCCAGAAGAAATCCGGCTCGTTCGTTACGGCAACCTCCTCTTCCTCGAGCTGACCAGCGGCGATGGCGGATTCCACGGTAAAGTCCTCGGTTCCTTCTCCGGCCTCAGCCGCGGGTTCAGGCTCCGAGTACTCCATCAGCGAAAGAGGCTCATCGAAGAAGGGCCGTTCGGATTCGGCGATGATGAGGGGAGGCTCCTGCCCGCCGGCCCCGATCAGGGGTTCGGCAAGGAGGAGCTCAGGCCGGGACTCCTGCTCCGGTTCAACGGGGAGATACTGCTCCGTAAGGAACGGGGTATCGTCTCTGGGAAGCTCTTTCAGGGCAAGGGGAACGACCGGCGGCTCCGGCGCTGTGGTTTCCGGGACCGTGTGCGGCGCGGAAACCGCCTCCTCTGGTTCCGCAACCGTGCGGGTCATCTCCCTGGGAACGGGAAGGGGAAGCGCTTCGGCAAGAGCCAGGGATTCGGGGATCGGTATTCCGACGATCTCCGCTTCCTCGACCACGGGGATATCGGGAAGAACGGGCTGCGGTTCACGTTCGGAGGCCGATACCTCCTCGATTTTCGCTGGAATAGCCTCTTCGAGAGGCGCCGCTCTCGTTTCTTCGGGACGCCTCTCTTCAGCCATCGTCATGGCAGTAAATGGAAGAGAGGGTTCGGGTGTCCCTGGCACGGACGCCACGGATTCGGAGGGGACCTCCATAGGGAGGATCTGATCCGGCGGAACCGATTCCGGTTCACGGGCGGATTCCTCCCTGAGTGAGGAACCGAGGATCTCATCGAGAAACGCGAGCTCGGCCGCGATGCCCGCCTTGGGATTCACATCCGGATCGGGATTTTCTGAAAGATCGTCACCTGAGGAGACGAGGCCCGTCCGTTTCTTCTCGCTGAGGGTCACACGGGTTTTAACAATGACTCCTTCCCCGATCCCGAGCGCCGTCGCAGCCTCGCGGGAGAGGAGCATGAATAATCCGGCGTCCTGAAGGCGGTTCACAATGATGACCTCGACCGTTTTGCCGTTCGTTACATTCTGCACAGTTACGATCGTATTTCTAGGAAAGGCGTTGCACGCGCCGTACATTCCGGTTGTCGGGAACTCCCCGTATCGTCCCATGGCCGTACTGCCTTCCCAAAGGGACTGGGCCGACGGGAAAACGAGAGGGGAGAGTATGAGGAATAGCACGAGTATTCGTCGTTTCATTATCCTCCTCCTCCTATCAATGATCGGAATAATCAACGGCGGACTAAGGTTTTTTTTCCACGCGGGATCACCGTCTATCCAGCACTCGCAGGAGCCTTTCAGCCACTTTTTTCCCGATCGACCTGCAGAATCCGGGATCCCCAACTGGATCCGTCTCGGAGTCGGGGGAGAGCGAATCCGCCAGGAATGGAGTGCATGAAACAAGATTCGTTCCAGAGAAACCGACCGAACGGATCCTCACGCTTCCACCTTCACGGACGACTTCCACCGATACCGAAACGAGAAAGCCGGCTCCCCCCTCCTCCGCGAGCCGGACGGCGTCTTGCGTCTCTCCTGCGGCGCAGTTGAATACGATAAACCCGTTTTCGTAGAGAAGATCCATGAATCCGTCCTCTATCCGGCTGCGGAGCAGGGCGGTCTCCGGAATCGCCTCATCGCCGGAAACGATTGTAACGAGGCAGACGGTTCCTCCGCCGCCGAAGCAGAAAGAGCCCGGAAGAAACAGGGACAAGGCGAGGACAAGGATAGATACGCGCACGCGAATACAATGAGAAATCATACCCCTTCTATCGGAATTTGAGGGTCTGTAATGTAGCAACGGTCCGGCACGGAGCCTGTTTCTCGCTTTTTTCCTCTTCTTGCAGGAAATTCGATTCCATGCTACGGTTCCCTCAATGGCTGAACAGACTATTGAAACCAATGACTCCAAATCATCGACGGATTCGATATCGCTCCTGGATCTCGTGCTGGTCGTGGCCAAACGATGGCGGTTCATCGTCTTCTTCACGGCCGCGGCGATGGTCCTGCTCGTCCTCTTCTCCGTGTATACGTTGAAGGTGCCGGCCGACTCCGCGTTCAACCCTCTCCCGAACATCTATCTCCCCGCTGTAAAGGTGAGGCTCCAGGACAGCGCCTCGAGCAATACCCTCTCCTCGATCCTCGGGAGCAGTTCCGAGATGAGCCTGTTGTCCAGCCTCACCGGAATCACGGGCAATACCTCCCAGAGCGCCAACCTTGCCCAGGCGCTGCTCGTGGGGAACACCCTCATCGACGAAATCGCGGAGGAATTCTCCTTCGTCGATTACTATAAGATAGAAAAATACCCCAAATCATCGGCACGGAAGATCTTCAAGGAATCGATCTCGATGGAATTCGACGCGTCGACCGGCATCCTTACGATCGGCTACATGGACGTGGACCCCGAATTCGCCACCAGAGTCGTGAACCGGATCCTCGAGCTTCTCGAACTGCGCTTCAAGGAGCTCACCATGGAGCGCATCCAGACCAAGAGGGTCTTCCTCGAGGAGCGGATCAAGCAGGTCTGGGAAGCGGTGAAGAAGGCGCAGGACGATCTCATCGCGTTCCAGCAGAAGCACGGAATCGTGGACATCGAATTCCAAGCACAGCAGCAGATCACCGAGATCGCCCAGCTCAATTCGGAGATCGTTTCCATGGAAATGGAGCTCCAGGCCCTCAAGGAGTACAGAAGGTCGGACGACCCCCAGATCCTCCGGCTTGCCAACGATATCGAGCTCAAGAGATCCCTTCTCGCCATGAAGAAGCAGGGATTCACCCAGTTCGCCTCTGAGGACATCCCCTCCGCCGCGCTTCCGGAAATCAGCGCCATGTACCTGAACCTGGTACGGGACCTCAAGATCCAGGAAACCGTCTACGCATCCCTCCGACAGCAGTACGAAACCACGAAGCTCGAGGAAGCCGACGATTCGAAGACCTTCCAGATCATCGAGCGGGCGGAGGTACCGGAGATCAAGGATCGTCCGAGCAGGGGGAAACTCTGCGTCATCGGCTCGATTTCCGCGCTCTTCCTCTCCATTTTCATCACCTTCATCCTGGAATACATGGAACGGGTGAAACGGGATCCGACGGAATCCCGGAAACTCGCCTCGATACGGGAAAAATTGCCGCGTCTACCCTCGAAGCGGCGTTCCTGATGGACCGATGCTTAATTACTTCGTCATCCAAGTCAGAACACGCGGAGAAGAACGGTACAAGAAACTCGTTGAGAGATCCTGCAGGAAGGCCGGATTGGGGGAGGCCGAGACGGGAAGGCTTCTCTGGCTGCGGCGGAAGCTCACCGAACGCCGGAAAGGGAAGGAATGTACGTCCGACGCTCCCGTGTTTCCCGGGTATCTCTTTCTGGAGGCGGAGGAACTGCGCGAGGATGTGTACTGGATCCTCAAGAGAAGCGCTGGTTTCCAGCGTTTCCTCACGGACGGCGAAAGGCCAGAACCTCTCGGCGAGGGTGACCGGAGGCTTCTCCTCCATTTCCTGGCATACGGGGAAATAGTCGAAAGATCCCTCGTGTACTTCGACGCGAACCAGAGGATCCAGGTCGTCAGAGGCCCCATGAAAGGGCTTGAAGGCCGGATCGTTAAGGTCGATAAGAGAAAGAAGAGGGCGAAGATTAGATTAGACCTATATAAGGACTCCTTTCTCGTGGACTTCGGTTTCGAACTCCTGGTTCCCTCGGAACAGAATCTAGCCGAAGCCTGCCCCAGCTGAGAGGGGCCTCCCTCAATCCCGACACAAGTGGTGCTGCATGAAAAACCGGAAAAATCGTATCTGTATCATCGGGGCCGGATTCGCCGGACAGTCCATTGCCGCCGAGATCCGCTCAAAGGGGATCTTTGGGCAGGTCGTTCTTTTTCTCGATGATGATCCCGCAAAAATCGGGACGCGGATCGACGGCGTTCCGGTCGAAGGCCCGATCGCGAACGTCCAGCGCATCCTCCGCCGGCACCCCGCGGAGGAAGCCTTGATCGCCGTTCCCTCCGCATCACGGGAATGGCTCAGGGAGACCTATGGGATCCTGAAAAAGGGGGAATTCGCCAAGATCAGGCTCCTTCCAGGCCTGAGCCAGATCGTCGAGGGAGACGCCCACCTGATCCAAACGCGCGAAATATCGGCGCAGGACATCCTCTCACGGACACAGGTAGTCATCCCGTTGAAGAGGAGCCTCGCCTACCTGCGGGGGAAACGTGTGCTCATCACGGGCGCGGGCGGGAGCATCGGAAGCGAGCTTGCCCGCCAGCTCCTCTCCGGGGGGGCCGAGCGCCTCTACCTCTTCGACCACGGGGAGAATTCCGTCTATGAAATCGACAAGGAATTACGTCTCCTCCAGGAGGAGGGAGTCGGAGAGCGGGCCACCATCGTTCCGATCGTCGGCGAGCTCCAGGACGCGGACTATGTGAGCTTCATCCTCGGGAGGCTCAAGGCCGATGTCATCTTCCACTGCGCCGCGCACAAGCATGTCCCGATGGTCGAGGCGAACCCAGTCGAGGCGGTCAAGAACAACGTGTTCGGCACCAGCCATATGGGCGAAGGTGCGGTGAAAGCGGGAACGTCACGGTTCGTTCTCATATCGACGGACAAGGCGGTCGAGCCGATAAGCGTGTACGGAGTGACTAAGATGCTCGCCGAGGAGATCGTCCTTGGACGGAAGGCGCCGGGCTTCTCCCCCATCGTGCTC
>CAZPZF010000098.1:0-11459 GCA_964590705.1 uncultured Spirochaetales bacterium
TGTAGGTTTGGGCTTTTCCTTCTTTGGCTTGGGAAGTTTTGCCTTCTTCTTGCGTGCCGCTCCCTTTGGGCCGCGGTAGTTTCTATTAACCGATCCGATCGAGAAGATAATGTATAAAATGAACGAGACAGCGAGCGCCACCGCGATGAATTTCCATGAGGCAAAGAGTTCCACCATGATCTGAAGCAGTTTCATTCACCCTTTCTCTATCAGAGGAGTGCAATTAATCCCCTCTTTTGTCAAGCTTCCCCAGAAACGCGAAGCCGATTAGCCGCGCCCCGTATGGTCCGTCCCCGATCGAAGCCGTACGATGGTTTTCCCGAACCCGCCCATATCGGGATGGGCAAAGAAATACTCTGCAACATCCCGCGTCTTCCGCAGATAGTCATGAATCCCCTTCTGCAGGATCCCCTCTCCGTACCCATGAACGATGTGAAACTCGCTCAGCCCGGAGAGGAGGGCCCTGTCGATCTGTTTCTCGAGGAGGAGGATGGCTTCATCGAGCCTGAATCCCCGAACATCCAGGAGAAAGGTCGGGCGTTCGCCTCCGGACGGCGCGGTGACGGAGAAGATGCATGACGGTTCCGCCTTCCTCTGCTTCACGGGGCGTAGTTCCTCCTCGGATACGGTCAGCTTGAGGCTCTCCACCGCCACCGTCCACTGTCCCTTCTTCCCTCTCCGCACGAGGGTGCCCCGCCGTTTCTCCTTTCCCACCAGGACATCCATCCCCGGTTCGAGGGCGGCTCCGGTCTCCTCCTCGGCTTCGGGCTGGACCGGTAGATCCTCCTCGGAAAGGGAGTCCTCCACCTCTCCCATCTTGTTCTCGACTTCCGCGATGAAACGCTTCACCTCCAGGGTCTTTTCCCTGGAGAGCTCTCCCTCCCGGAGATTCTTCACGAGATTCTCCAACCCCTTCCTGCTCGAGAGAAGAAAATCTTTCAGCTCCCGATACCCCTGCTCCTTCAGGATATGTTCCTTTTGCTTGACCTGGAGGTGGTGGAGATCATTCTTTCGGATCCGTTCCGTAAGCTCTCGTTCCCGTTTCCTGAGCGCTTCGTCCCTAAGGTGGAGTTCGTTCTGCAGATCGGAGAGCTCCTGGAGGATCGCGCTCAGATCTGTTCTGTTTCCCGCGAGGTACGCGTCCGCAGCGTCGAGAACGGCCTTCGGGATGCGATTCTTTCCCGCGATGGCGCGCGCGTGACTCTCTCCGGAAATCCCGGGAATGACTTTGTAGGTCGGCACGAGCCTCTCCGCGTCAAAGGACACGGAGGCGTTGAAGGCCCCCGGTTTCACCATCCCGTACCGCTTCATGGCGCCGTTGTGCGTGGTGGTAACCAGAAAGGAGCCAAGGGCGAGGAAATGATCCAACACCGCCATGCCGATGGCAGCCCCCTCTTCCGGGTCCGTCCCCCCCCCAAGCTCATCGAGGAGGACGAGAGAATTCGATGTGGCCCGTTCGATGATCGTTGCGATCCGCTGCATATGGCCGGAAAAGGTCGAGAGGGACTGGTCGATGGATTGATCGTCCCCGATGTCGGCCCAGATGTCGTCGAAGAGGGGAAAGACCGCGCCTTCGTCGCAAGGCAGGAACGAGCCGTATTGGGTCAAGGCGGAAAAGAGCCCGATGGTCTTGAGGGTGACCGTCTTTCCCCCGGTGTTCGGTCCCGTGATGACCATGATCCTCCTCTCGGAATCGAGTTTCACCGAGATCGGCACCGCACGTTGGCCCAGCAGGGGGTGCCGCGCGTTCCTGATCTGGATCGTTCTTTCGCAAACGGCTGGCTCCGTGCAGGAATGCCGCACGGCGAACCGGGCGCGCGCGCAGATGGAATCGAGAAATGCAGTCTTGCGGACAACCAGTTTCAGCTCTTCCGCTTTTTTCGTCACCTCGGCGGAGCAGGCTCTGAGTATCCGCAGGATGACCTGCCGGTACATGTTTTCATGCATGGCCTTCTGGTTGTTTTTCTCCATGAGGTCCACCGGCTCGATGTAGAGGGTAGCCCCCTTGCCCGATACATCGTGCACGATCCCCTCGATCCTTCCCTTGTAGTTCGACTTCATGGGAAGGAGGATCCGGCCGTCCTTCTGCGTGGGGACATCTGTCTGAAAGAGGCTTGGCTGGTTATGCAGATACTCCGCGGCGAGCCGTTCCATGTCCGTGTTGAGCTGGGCGATCTTCTTCTTGATGGATCTCAACTCGGGTACCGCGTCTTCCCGGACATTCCCCTCTTCATCGAATGAAGCGAGGATCTTCCTGCTCAGGTCCCTGAGGTCGGGCAGGCCGCGGGTGTGTTCTCGGAGGGTTGCGCAGGTCTCGTCGGCCGCGAGGAATCGCGCGAGACGTGTCGACGACTCGGAAAAAACGGCGATATCCGCGAGTTCCTTGCCCTCGAGCAGGGTTCCCTCCTTGCCGATGCGATCCATGAGGCCGCCGATCTCGGGAAATACGAGCTGGGGTATCTCGTCCCCCGATTCGATCCTGCTCTTCGCCTCGCGCACGGCCCCGAGGAACGCGCGCAGTTCATCTTCCCGATGGAAAAAAGCCTGCTCCTCCATGAGGAGTATCCCCTCTTGCGAATACCCGAACGCGGAGATCATCTTTCTGACACGGGGAAACTCGAGGAGTTCGAGGGATCGATTATCCATACAGGTTTCTCTCCGCGCGCGCGAGGTCTTCTCGCAATCTGAGGTAGCTCTCGTAGCGGTCGGGATGGATGTCCCCGCTTTCGGCCAGTTCCCTCACCCTGCAGCCAGGCTCGCCCGTGTGCGTGCAGGTCCGCAGCCTGCATTCGCTTCCTGCCTGCCCGATCTCCCGAAAGCACGAGGGAAGCTCGTTGGATGGAATGGCGAAGAGGTCGAATTCCCGAACTCCCGGCGTATCGATGAGCCCCATGCCTCGGGCGACGATCAGTTCGGAAAAACAGGTGGTATGGGTTCCACGGTCGTATTTCTTTGACAGGATCCCGATCTTCCTGCCCATTCCCGGAACGAGCGTGTTGAGAAGGGATGACTTGCCCACGCCGGACTGTCCCACGAGAACCACGGTTTTTCCCCGAAGCCATTCCGACAATCCATCCATCCCCTCTCCCGTCAGGGCCGAACAGCGAAAGACTCTGTATCCGACGGATCGGTAGTCCGCGATCCGTTCCTCCGTTGACGGTTCCGTGGTGAGGTCGCACTTGTTCAGAAGAATGGCCGCCTCGATTCCCTCCCATTCGCAGGCGGCGAGGACGCGGTCGATGAACCGGGGTCGGAACGGCGGGTTTTGAGCCGAGGTTACACAAGCCACCCCGTCCACATTCGCGGCGACGGTCTGCGGGGCCTGCCGTTTCTTGTTCCAACGGCAGAATCGGTTCGTCCGGTCTTCGCGTGACACAATCCTTCCGTTCACCCCATCCGGAAGCAGGTCGATGACCACCCGATCTCCCGGCGCGAGAGGATTGTAGGAGTCCTCCTCTTCTCTCAGTACCTTGCCCTTGATCCGGCATGTCACGATCCTATCGCGCGTCTCCACGGTGTAGATGTTGTTGCTTCCCATCAGAACGCGGCCGTTCACGCTCCCGTTTCCCTTATGCATGCGACACTCCCGTCAGCCCCCTCCCTTCCCGAAGCCGGAAGCGTCCCGGCGAACGAAAGATCGGCCATGCGGCAATATGCAAGGATCGCCGTCGACGCTCCCTGCGTTCCTGTTTCAAAGAACAGCCTCTCCGATCGTTTCCCCCCGCCGTTCCGTGTCTTTCGGTTGTCCGAGGATTCGAGGTGTACGCCCGCGAGAACCCGGACCGCCTGGTTCACGACGCCCTCCACTGAGTCGAGGATCGTGATTCCCGGTTCGAGGAGACGGGACAGGTGGTCGCGTAGAAACACGAAGTGGGTACAGCCGAGGATCAGGACATCGATCCGGCTCTCGACGCACCAGCAGACGATATCTTTCAGCACCGAATCCGTCTCCGCGGGAGAGGCGGAGGGGAACCGGTGTTCAACGAACTCGACAAGCGCGGTTCCGGCCTGGCGGAATACCATGCAGTCCTGGGCATAGGTCCTGATCAGGTTCTCCGTGTATGCCTCGGCAACGGTTCTACTCGTCGCGAGGAGGCCGATCCGTTTGGCCGAGGAGATTCGGGCGGCTGGTTTCACCGCGGGAACCACGCCGATGAAAGGGATCGGGAAACGTTCGCGGAGGGCCTGGAGCGCAACAACGGAGGCGGTATTGCACGCCACGACGACGATTTGCGGATCTACCGTATCGATCAGCCTCCCGACACTTTCAAGAACCTGGCTGCGGATGAGGTCGTCCAATTTCGTGCCATACGGGAAATTTGCGGTGTCCGCGCAGTAATAATAGGCTGACTCCGGCAGCAGACCGCTCATGCGCGAAAGATAGGGTATTCCCCCGACTCCGGAATCGAAAAATGCGATCCGCGCGTCTTTCATTCCGTTCTTTCGTTCCCGAAGAGGGCGTTGAAGCGTGATTTCGCGACCGAGGAGCCGGGAAGGATTTTACCCCCCTTCCCCCCGTCGGCGAAGGAGAAATAGTCGCAGAAATTCGCGGCTTCCTTGTCGCGAACAGGTTCGCCGATGGTCTCCCGGCAGTCCCAGTGCTGTCCGGGGGCATAGAATCTGCAGTTCACGCAGGTTTTGAGATCCTTCCCGCAGGAAGGACAGCGGGAGGAGCGGTAGATCGCCTCGGAGGGATCGAAAACTCTTCCACAGTTGCTGCACGTTCCCATGAGTTGATCATATACCCAAACACATGGTACGGCAATTCCTTTCGGACTTGCAGGCGGAGGGGTATTTGGATACCATTCCCGTATGTTCCATGACACGAATCCTCCTCGGCCCTGCTCAATACGGGGATGCCCTTCTCCCGCGGTGGACGAGGCTGATACCTGCTTCGACCATCTCCCGGATCGCGAGAGCTGGCTTTCCGGTCTGCGGCACAGGCTCGCCGGTTCCGACCGCTTCTCCCGCCTCTCCCTGCCCGGCACCCGGCTCGAGGGATTCGATCTTTCAGGAAAGTCCTTTTTTTCGTGCTCGTTCCGGGGAGCGTCGTTTTCGGAATGCTCCTTCTCTAGCTGCATCTTCGTTTTCTGCTTCTTCGACGACGCGGCCTTTACTCAGTGTTCCCTTGAGCATATCGTCATGCGGTATTCTGTTCTCGCGGGGGCGAGGATGACCAGAAGCTCCCTGGCACATTCCGATATCATCCACGCGAGCTTCCTTGGGCTTAACGCCCGCTCTGTCAGCTTCGACAACTCGGATCTCTACCATTCGGTTTTCACCTCGTCCCGCCTCGTGGACACGAGTTTCGCTGACTGTAACCTCAAGCGCGTCAATTTTACCTTCTCCGAGCGGGAAAACGTCTCTTTCCGGTACTCGAACAGCGAGGAAGCCTATTTCGAAGCCGGGGAGCTCCTATGAAACTCTTCTTCCACTTCACATCGCCAGGCAGGGCGACCACCTATCTCCTCGGCCCGGACGAAGGAGGAGACGCCATTCTCGTCGATCCGGGAAGCTTCGACACGAAACTGCTCACGGTCATCGAACAGAACCATTTCTCCGTTTCCGCCGTGCTCTTTACCCATGGCCACGACAACCATACCCGGGCGATCGGTACGATCGAAAAGATCTACCGTCCCACCCTCTACGGGAATCAACGCTCCGTGTTCGGTTTCGACGTTCATACGATTTCGGGACATGAGGCGATCGATATCTGTTCCTTCCACATCGAAGCCACGCCGATACCCGGCCATTCGACCGATTCCCTCGTCTATCGGATCGGGAACCTGCTCTTCACAGGAGACACCCTTCTTTCCGGAAGGATCGGAACCACGCCGAACGCATATGCGCGGGACTTGCTCATCAAGGCGATTTCCCGGAGCCTTCTTCCCCTCCCGGGGGAAACGATCATCCTACCGGGCCACGGGCCTCCTTCCCTCATCTCCGCGGAGAAACGCTTCAACCCGTTTCTTTCCGGGACGTATTCACCGTTTCCTGAAAGAACTTCCTGAATCGTTCGGGAAGGGGCGCCCTGAACGTACGCGGTTCTTCGTCTCCCGGCAGGGTTATGGTCAGGCTATGGGAATGCAGGAGGAGCGGGAAGCGGGGATCGGGCTTTCCGTACACAGGATCCCCGATAATCGGGTGCCCGATATGCCGCATATGGACACGCAGCTGATGTGTCCTTCCCGTTGAGGGATAGAGGGCAATGAAGGTCGCGTTTCGGTACCGTCTGAGCACCCGGAACGTGGTAACCGAGAGCCTCCCCCCGCTTTCCGTCACGGCGAATTGCTTCCTGTTTCTCGGGTCCCTTCCGATTCTCGTCTCGATCCTCCCCTCGTCCGGGTTCACCCGTCCGTTGACAAAGGCGAGGTATACCTTGACCGTCTCACGTTTCCGGAATTGGGCTGCGAGCATCTCGCGGGCCGCCTGGTTTTTTGCGGCGATCAAGACTCCAGACGTATCTTTGTCCAGGCGATGCACGATACCGGGGCGTTCCTCCTCTTCGGGAAATTCTCCGGCCATCGATCCATACCGGTACAGGAGCCCCTGCGCGAGGGTGCCGCTACGGCTGCCGCTTCCCGGATGCACGACCATCCCCTGCGGTTTGTTGATGACCGCGACGTTCGCGTCCTCGTACAGGATCACGAGGGGAACGTCCTCCGGAAGGATGCGAGAGGGAGGAGCCGCGGCATAGGAGAGGGAGACAACATCGCCCGCACGGACCTTCTTAGCGAGTTTCGCCGGAAGCCCGTTTACGGACAGCGCAGCCCCGCGGGATTTGAGCTGGCTCCTCGTGAGATCCGCAGCGTGCTCGGCAAGAAAGCGGTCGAGCCGCATCGGAGTCGCGATCGATTCAGGGACCGTAAGTTCGATCGTTTTCACTGCGAGTCGTCGATTGGAGCCTGTTCCATTGAGTTTTTCGGCTGTCCCTCGGCTTTCGGAGCCTGCTCAATCGCTCCTGGAACATCCTCCGCAGCGGTGACTGCGGGATCCTGCGGCCGGGGAGCTTCCTCAACCTTACCGAGGATCCAGTCGAGAAAACCGATGAAAACGGCGAGCCCGATGCCGGCGTACAGGAGACTTTCCTGTTCTTCGTCTGTAAGTGAGATGTTGAAGAGTGAGGTTTGGCCTGACTGGTCGCCGGCGATGAACTTGTACACGGAATAGAGGGTCGTGGCCATGAACATGGTGATCGGAAAGGAACCGACGGAAACGACTTCAGCCCTCCGCACCTCCCTGAGCCAGAGCGGGAATTCATCAGGCGCGTAATTCTCTCCCGTGTCCTCCTTTTTCTTGTCTTCAGCGCTTTCCGTCTCCGCGGCGAGCGGCGCGGCGCAGATGAAGCAGGCCAGGAGAAGGGCGATCGGGGCTCTTTTCATGCGGGACCGCTCCTGGCACCGAACAGCGCGGTGCCGATCCTGACGAGGGTCGAACCTTCCTCAACGGCCAGCTCGCAGTCTTCAGACATGCCCATGGAAAGGGTGTCCCACGGATACATCGGGAACCGGACTGCGCAGGATTGCCGCAGCCGCGCGAGCGACCTGAACGCGGTCCGTATCGCTCTAGTGTCTCCTCCCCATGGTCCGATCGTCATGAGCCCGTGGACCGAAAAACATCCGTAGCCGGAAGCGCTATCGATGAGCCGAAAGACCTCCGAATCTGTCCGGCATCCGTTCTTCGTCTCCTCTCCCGATGTGTTGACCTCGATGAGGATGTCCATTGTCCGGTTCATTTCCCGGAGGTATCGAGCGAGCGCCGCCAAGGTCTCCTCTCTGTCTATCGACTGGACAGCCGCGAAAGTGGAAGCCGCGAGTTTCGCCTTGTTTCTCTGAAGATGGCCGATCAGTTCGAGGCGGACAGGTTCGGTTACGTCGGCGAATTTTTCCGACGCTTCCTGGACTCGGCTTTCCCCGAACAGGGTGATTCCCGCGGTAATGGCGGCCCGCACAGCCTGGACCGGGTGGGTTTTGGTAACCGCCATGATCCGAACATCCTCCGGATTCCGCCCCGAGCGGACAGCGGCGGCATTCAGTTTTTCCCTGATCGCGGAGAGCCGCGATGCAAGCTCCTCATACGCCATGTCCGGCAGTATACCAGGAACGTTTTTCCTTCGGAAGAGCCGAGCGACGTCTTGCGCTTGCATGAGGGTTTGTATACCCTCGATGCATGCCCGTGAACCGTTTGCTGCTATTCATCCTCATCGGGTTCTTTCTGAACGCTGCGCACCCCTCTTTTTCCGACCCGGATCCGCCCTTTCCCTCGCTTTCCATACACGACCGCGAGTTCCTAAGAGAAAAGGGAGAACTATCCCTTTCTATAAAACATGATTCTCCGCTTTTCATCGACTCTGCTCATCCTTTTGGACGGATCCTCTCCGTTGAACGGGATCGGATGCGTCCCACGGACGGAATTCAACTTCTCTGTCTCTGGAAACGCCCGATGAGGGACATGGAGTCGGCGGATTTGTATCTTAAAATATACAACCTCATGCAGTGTATTACGTCATTAAAAGGTCTCGAGTATTACTCTCGCACGGCCGGCGGGTATCGTGTGCTATTCGATGAGGCGTATACCGTTGAAAGTCCTGCCGCCTTGGTACGGATACCCGATAGAGTTTTTACGGAGCTTCCGGCCTTCTCCCGATCCTACGCGGTGCTCTCCGATTCCCGCTTCGGGACCTTTACCGCGGAGATCATCTACCGCGCATTCCCGGATGGAATAACCCTCTCGATGACGAACCTCACGCCCCTCCATTTTCTCGGCAGTTTGGAGGTTGTCAAGGCGCGGGGGTTGCAGATCCATCTGGCCGTCTTTCCCGCCGGAGACGAACTCTGGCTGTACGGCATCGCCTTTTCAGATATGGCTTCGGTACCGGGATTCACGAAAAGCAAAGAGGAATCTCTCTACTACAGACTTCAGGCGTTGTATGCCTGGTTTCGGCGCAGTTTCAGCCCATAGCGATTTCGCGTCGCTTCCGCCTCAGGACGCGAGCGGATCGTCTTTCTGCGAGAAGGAATATCCGTTCTTTCCCTTCGTCTTGATCCGGTACATCGCGTTGTCCGCCTTCTTGACCAGCCCTTCGGCCGTTGCGTCGTCGTCCGGATAGAGTGCGATACCGAGACTCGCCCCGATCCGGCACCGCGTCCCACGCACGTCGATCGGTTCGTTCAGTGCCTCGATGAGTTTCTGCGCCACTTTTTCAGCGCCTTCTCCGTCTGTGAGGTCGCTGAGAAGCACGACGAATTCGTCTCCGCCGAAACGCGCGACCATATCAACCGATCTCAGTGTGTTGGTGAAACGCTTCGAGGTGATCTTCAGGACTTCGTCACCGATGTCGTGGCCGTAGAGATCGTTGATCGGCTTGAAATCGTCGAGATCGATGAAGAACACGGCGAGTATGCGTTTCTTCCGTTTCGCCTGCTCTATCGCGCGCATCAGGAACTCGAAGAAAAGCCTCCTGTTGGGAAGGCCGGTCAGGTTGTCGTGGTTGGCCATGTGGGCGATCTGCTCGTAGGCCTCCTGGAGCTGGGACTTCTCCCGCGTAATGATCTCGTTCATGGTTCTGAGCCGTTCGTGGATGAGCGAGTTTTCCAGGGCTATCGCGACATAGGAGGCGAGGATCCGCAGTGTATCCACCCGCTGTTGATCGAAGAGCAGATCCTTGCTGCTCTGGACCGTCATGACTCCGATCAGATCGCCCTTGATCATGAGGGGGAAATACGCCAGCGCCTTCGCCTTTTTCCCATGCGCGGCGTTTCGGGACTGGATGTATCGGTGATATTCGGCTTCCACATCATTCAGGACGATCTCCTGCTTTTCCCTCACAACATACGCGCCGAAGCTGTTCGGGTCGTCCACATTCACCGTGAATCGGGGAATGGGTTTCCCGTCCTCGATGAATAGACGGTAGTCGAGCGTGCGCTCCTCCTTCATGTAGATGGCGATCCCGAATATCGTTGTTTCCATCAGACGCGTAATGCGCTGGTAGACCGTGTCGAGGAGAACCTGCATATCCAGAGAGGCGGTGATCTCCTTTCCGATCTCGTTTAAGGTCCGAAGGATCGAAAGGGATGACTCCAATTCCTTTGATTTTTTCTTGAGATCAACGTTCTTCAGACGATAGATTTCAGCCTCCCGCTGAGCCCGCTCGATCTCGTTTTTCATCGAGATGGAGCGTAATTTCTTCTCCATTTCCTCCCCGCCGAGCTCATCGTGGATGTTCACGTACATCCGGTAGTAGTGGAGGGCTTCCTTGTATTTCCTCTGGCTTTGGTACAGTGTGGCAAGATGCCGGCAGGCCTTTGTCGCGTGGGTCTTCGCCTTGACGGCAAGGGCGAGATCAAGGGAACTCTTCACGAGGGAGATGGCTTCCGCCGGCTCTCCGCATTCCGCTCGAAGAGCGCCGAGATTCATGGTCGCCTCGAGTTCGCAGATCTTATCCCCGGTGGCGCTGCTCATCTCGATGCTCTTCATGAATTGCGCTTCCGCGACAGCGGTATTTCCGAGCTCTCCCTGGATGAGCCCGATATGGTTCAGGCACTGCGCCGATGTTATCCAATCCTTGAGTTCGGTTCCGATGGCGAGAGCGCGGTTCAGGGACTCGAGCGCCTTCGAATACTCTCCCGTCTTTCTCTGCGCGATTCCGAGATTGACGAGGATATTCCCGATTTTTTCCTTATCGTCGAGCCGCTCGGCGATGTCAAGGGCCTTTGCGAAGTATGACAGGGCTTTGTCATGTTCCAGACGTTCCCAGAAAATCTCCCCGATGTTGTTCAGCACAGCGAGCTGACGTTCCTTATTCCTGTGTTCCTCGCTTAGACGAAGAGCTTCGCCGTAGAATTCGAGGGCGCGGTCGTGACTTCCGAGGGAGAAATGGACGACTCCTTTGGCGTTGAGGCTCTTCATCTCGCCCTCGGGGTCTCCCCGTTGGCGGTAGATGTCCAGAGCGCTGTCGAGCCAGGAGAGCGCTTTATCGTATTCCGCAAGGTAACTATGACACCAGCCCATATTGAGGGAGCTCTCCGCGATTCCCTCCTGATATTCGATTGCCGCTGATGTCTCGAGGGCCTCACGGGCCGTTTCAAGGGCCTTGCGCGGATTCTCGATCATGGTTTCCCATGCCGTTCTGTTGAGTACGTCTATCTGATTCTTGATTGTTTTCTGTTTTTTATCGTGCGCTGTCATCTTTAACCGATAATCATAGGATATATATGAGTTTCTGTATAGATGAGACTTGCGCGTATTGACACCGAAACTTCACTGTGGTATCTTCAGCCGCGTTTTCGGGCGATTAGCTCAGCTGGGAGAGCGCCTGCCTTACAAGCAGGAAGTCGGCGGTTCGAGCCCGTCATCGCCCAAAGACAAAGACCTTTCCCTCTTGCCGATTCGGTTTTCCGTACCGATCCCCTTCAACAAGGCGATGCACCCGAAGGGCTTCCGGCGGTTTCTCTCGTTTG
>CAZPZF010000099.1:0-11346 GCA_964590705.1 uncultured Spirochaetales bacterium
TACCTTAGGGGGAGCATTACGTTTTCCAATATGGAAAGCGAGACGACGGGTTTCGGAATCTGGAAGGTCCGTGCAATCCCCGCCCTCGCCCGCGCGTGCGCGGGGTAATGAGTGATCCGCTTCCCGTTGAAGGTCACTTCGCCGGCATTCTGCCGTAGATTCCCCGCGATGATGCTGATGAGCGTGGTTTTCCCCGAGCCATTGGGCCCGATGAGCCCGAGCCGCTCCCCGGACCCTACCTCGAGGTCGACATTCAGAAGAACCGGGAATCCGAAGGACTTGGAGATACCGGCGGCTTTCAGCAGTGGCGTGCTCATTGCCTGCGCTCCTTTCTCAACAGCCCCATGATTCCTTTGGGGGCTAGGATGACGAACCCGATGATGATCAGGGCGAGGATGAGCAGATTGAGGTCGGAAGAGATCGTAACGGTGATCACCTGTTGGATGGTACCAAGCAGCAGCGCCCCGAGGACCGGCCCCATCCAATACCCCATTCCTCCGACCAGCGGCATGGCCACCGCGTATACGGAGAGTACAAAGGCCGCGGCGCTGTAGGGCTCTAAAAAGGTGATGTAATACGGAAAGGGCCCTCCCGCGATTCCCATGAAAAAACTGCTCAGCACGGTGGCGATCATTTTGAGCTTCAGAGTTGCAATACCGCAGCTCTCAGCCGCTTCCTCCGAATCCTTAATGGCCCTAAAGCTCTTTCCTATCCATGATTTCTCGATCAGCCGGACGGTCATCACAACAGCGAAGGCAAGGAGGAGCATGACGGCAAACAGGAATTCGATGTAGGTTTGAAACGGCGGAGGAGGAGCCGGGCGGACAAACCGCAGACCCATCCCGCCTCCCAGCGTCCGGGAATTGAGCACGAGCATCTGGATGATGACTGAGAGCGCTATCGTCGAGATCGAGAAGTAGATCCCCCTGACCCGTATGGTAAGATAGCCCAGGATCAGGCCCAGAAAGCCGGAAAAGATCCCCGCCGCGAGGATGGCCACGGGCAGACTGGTTTTCAGGTAGAGAAGGCAGGCCGCCGAGACATACGCTCCGGCCGCGAAGAACCCCGCAGACCCGAAATTGACGTACCCGGTATATCCTCCAAGCAGGTTCCAGGCGGAGCCGAGGACGGTGTACTGGAGGATGATGTATGCCGCGTAGAAGAAATAGGTGGCGGTGACGATCCGGGGCACTGCGATGCCCAGCCCGATGATAATAACAAGGGGAACAACGATTTGAAGAAGCAGCGATTTTTTCATCCCCTATCTCCTGAACAGTCCCGAAGGCTTCAGTGTGAGAACGAGCAGAAGAATCCCGAATGATACCGCAAGCGCCCATGAGGGACCCGCGAGCGTACTCGTGAGGTTCTCCGCGATGCCGATGATCACCGCTGAGATGAGAGTTCCCTTTATGCTTCCCAACCCGGCAAGAACGACAATGGGAAACACCCGGCTTATAAACGCGGTCCCAAGGCTCGGTTCGATCGGCATGATCGCGATGAACATGGCTCCCGCGATGGCTGCCGTAGAAAGGGCGATGGCGAAGGACAGTCTTTTCACTCTGACCGGATCAGCTCCCATGAGCCGCACGGCCAGGCTGTCCTGGGCAACCCCCCGCGAGATCATACCGATGTACGTCTTGGAGAAGAACAGGTGCATTACGACGATCAAGACGATGCTGACGATAAAGGGGATCAGGAGACGAAGGGCTATTCCGAGGAAGCCGATGGAGAAGGTTTTCGTGATCCACGCTGAACGAACCATCCGGAAATCCACGCCAAAGCAGAGGGTCAAGGATATCTCTATCAGCATGATGATGCCGAAGAAGAAGACGAGTCCTCGGAGGCTTTCCGCTCCCCGCTTCTCGAAGATGTTATAGTAAGCGGTATACAGCCCCATACCCGCAAGAAAGAAGACGGGAGTGAGAAGCAGGCCTGCAATCAGCGGATCCAGTCCCGTCGTCGCGTTCAGCAGGTATACCAGATATGCGCCGAGGAGAATGAACGCCGGATGGGCAACGAAGGTGATGTTGAGCATCCCGAACGCGATTGAAAGCCCAATGGCCAGTGACGCGTAGAAACCGCCTACGAATACCCCGGACACGACAGAGTTCACAATCATCTCGAACATGGTCTTCTCCGTGTTACACGCTTCAAAGAGGGGCGCGGCGGATTTGATCCGCCGTGCTCCTTCCGTTTTGTCTTATTTCCATCCGGGGAAAGGATAGATGATATTTCCCGATTTGTATTGAGCCGGGGAAACGATGACGAATTTCCCTTTCTGCTTGAATTCCTCCAGGTTGTTCGAGGTGATATTCTGGAACTGGATCATAAGGGCGGCTGATACGGCGAACTCCCCGCTCGGATGCCATTTTCCCTTTCCGATGATCGAATCATATCCGTTCGCGATGAGATAGTCGCCGATGACCTTCTGGTCGAGGCTCTTTGTCGCTTCGACGGCCTTGAGAAGCATATCTAGAGCGGCGTACGCATAGGGCGGGAGATAATATCCAAGGGCGTCCACTCCCTCTTTCGCAGCTCTTTCCTGGTACTTCTTCAGGAAATCACGGATAGTCCCGAAGTTGACGGTATCCTCAGGCGCATAATAGCCGTAGGCGGTCACGCCGTTCATAGTTGGTCCAAGGTCAGTAAAGACGGACGCGTTCTGCATTCCAACCATGGCACCCCCGAACATCCTCGGCGTATAGTTGATCTCCTTAGCCGCCCGGATCAAGCCGACGCTGTCAACAGGATAGGAGGCGATGAATACACAGTCCGCGTTTGTCGCCTTGACCGACCTGAGGATGGTCGTGAAGTCGACAGTGGCCGGAGGAGGCGGATAGCGTACCGTGGACAGAACGGTGATACCGGCGTCTTTGGCCGCAACAGAAGCGCCGTCGACCAGCCTGCCGCCGTATTCGTTGTCGATGGCTACGATAGCCGTGGTCTTGCACGCAGGGGTCTGTTCCGTGGCAAGTTTGAAGTAGAGGTCAGCAAGGGTCCTGAGACCGTTGGCGCCGAGCGGGAAAAAAGAGAAGTAGTATGGATAGTTGAAGCCCGCGTTCCCCTCCATGGCGAAGATGGCCGGGTACACCATTTTGTACTCCATGACGATAGGCAGGGCCGCGGTGATGTTTGCCGTTCCATAGGAACTGATCACAAAGTCGACCTTGTCGACCGTGATCAATTTAGTGTAGATGCCTGGGAGCTCGGAGGCATTCGAATGATAGTAATAGTAGACCAATTCTATTTGCCTTCCCAGAACACCGCCCCGCGCGTTCCACTCCTCCGCGCAGATCTGAAACGCCAACAGGGCTGATTTTCCGTTGGCGCTTATTCCGCCCGTCAGCGGCATACTGAAGCCTATCCGGATCGGCCCTGAAGCGGCCTCCCCCTTACCTCCCGCAAACAGGAACCCCGCAGTAAGGAAGAGGACAACCAATGCGCATACGATTCTTTTCATCCTCATACGACCTCCATTGTGGTTTTCAGAATACCCCGAATCTTATTTGGGGGTAAAACCATTTGTTGGATTGTAAGATAACTATATACTAGGTTATTATGTTTGTAAATAAAAAGATGACGAAAATGAACACTCTTTTTCCAAGCAGGCGGGCAAAAAGGGCTTGCGCACGTTCGTTGGTGGTGGAATTTGTTCACGAAAATGATTTTTTTATCAAGTCTTTGGCGTTTTCAATATGCTCAAGGTACAATTCTGACACATGATCGAGATCTCCCGTCTTCACAGCGTCAAGGAGCGTCCTATGCTCCTCGTATATCAATGATGGATCCTGGTAGAGGGTCAGCATCTCCCTGGTGGCGTCGATCATGAAAGACCGAAGGATCTCGTAAATACTGGAAAAAACAGAATTTTGATGACTCTGAATGATGATCTCGTGGAACTCGTAGTCAGCCTCGATAAGCGTGCGAGAATCGTTGCGCGCGGCCGCGCCCTGAAGCTTCCCTACGGTTGCCTCAAGGCGTTCAATAACCGGTCTGACCGTCGGTTCCCCTAGGGAATAGCTCCGAGCCAAGGACCGTATACAGCTGTTTTCCAAGGCAAATCGCACATCCATCAATTCGTAGAAGTCGTTCTCTCCCAGAAGAGCTGTCCATGTCATGGCTTCGCTCGAAATGCTGCGCCAATCGAGGAGATACGTTCCCCTGCCCGTACTTGAATTAAGAACGCCGATATAGTGAAGGATCTTGATCACCTCGCGGATCGAGGAACGGCCAATCCCGAAACGCTCCGCGAGCGCTCCCTCGTTGGGAAATCTGTCCCCCGGCTTGAATGCCCCGGAGGAGATGAGATCCCGTATCCGTTCCATTGCCTGTTCGACGATGGTATATCGCCTTACCTGTTTGCCTGTCATACTGGCTTTTCTCCGGAGGGGGGGTAGATTCTTACCAGTTTCTCTCGGATATCATCCATGTGTTCCCTATGGACCTCCGTCACTGTGCGAATATCCCCGGATTGGATGGCATTGAGGATCTTTTTATGCTCGGAAACGATATCGCCCGCGGGAAATGAGGACTCCACCTGGGTTATCTCGTCAAGCAGGAAGTATTTAAGGGCGTTCCAGATGGCGCTGAAAACGGAGTTCCCGCTTCCCTCGATGATCGCGCTGTGGAAGGCGAAATCGTTTTCAATCAGCTTCGGTTTGTCGCTATGGCGTTTCGCCTCCGCAAGCTCTCCAAGGATGCTTTCCAGACGATGAATAATCGTTGAAATTGTACTTGGATCAGTCTTGTGCCTTCTTGTGAGCAGCGTGAGGCTCTGAAGCTCGATGACATCGCGCAGTTCCAGAAGTTCTACCGGCTCCTTCCTGCGCAGAATAACGGCCCATGAAAGGGCTTGGGTGGTGATATTGGCCGAAGAACAGACATGAGTCCCCGTTCCCGTAACAGACTCCAGGATACCTAGATAGTTGAAGATCTTTACCGCTTCCCGTATCGATGACCTGCCAATGCCGAATATCCGGGAAAGCTCTTCTTCTGTCGGTATCCTGTCGCCCGCCTTGTACTGTCCCCCGCTGATCATCGTCTTCATCGCTTCCATGACCTGGGTGACTACGGTTTTCTGCTTGATCGGTTCATCGTGCATTGGGTGCCCTTTCGTTCGTGTCCGGAAGATTGTTGGCTACGCCATATAGTGTGCTTTTTCTTGGTATAGGACACTATATAAAGCATATCTTTCGAAAAATCCACAATCTTCCTGACACTAGATAGTCTATAAAAGATTGTCTGATATTAATACATCCCCTTGTGTTGTATTGTCAATAAACCCACGGGCTGAAACGAACACACCGGAGAGCAATCAGCGTCACTTGTGGCGGACGAGAAATCTCCCTATACTCCCTTCCATGAGAGTAACGGTTACGGGAGCCGACGGTCTCCTTGGCAGCAACATCGTGAGGCAGCTCCTCGCGGCCGGTCACGGGGTGCGGGTCTTTCTCCAGGAGGGGAAAAAATCCCCAACCCTTGACGGGCTCGCACTCGAGAGGGTGTATGGCGACATCCTCGAACCCCGCTCCCTGTCCGACGCCTTCGCGCACAGCCAGGCGGTCATCCACGCCGCGGCGAACACGAGCATCTGGCCCCCCAGGTCTGAATTGGTGCGACAAATCAACGTTCAAGGAACCGTGAACGCCATCGACGCGGCGGAAAACGCGCAAGTCGACCGCTTCGTGTTCATCGGCACGGCCAACTCCTTCACCCCCGGAACCAAGGACGCGCCGGGAGACGAGACAACGCCATACGCGTGCGGGAAATACGGCCTCGACTACATGGACAGCAAGTACAAAGCTCATCAACTTGTTTTGGAGGCGGTTCGCACGCGAGGGCTTCCCGCGCTCACGGTTAACCCCACCTTCATGATCGGGCCCTACGACTCCACGCCCAGCTCGGGGATGATGCTGATCAGGCTCTACCAGGGGAAGATCCCCGGATATACGGCTGGCGGAAGATGCTGGACCCATGTCTGCGACGTCGCCAGGGCGGTCGTAAACGCCTGTTCCATGGGAGAGGTCGGCGAAAGCTACATCGCCGGAAACGTGAATCTGAGCTACGGAGAGTTTTTCCGCCTAGCGGCGGATGTGATTGGCGTTTCTCCGCCGAAGATGAAAACACCGGTCGCCCTGGCCGTGGCCATCGGGACCGTACAGTCGGCGCTTTCGGCCGTCACCCGCAGGCCGCCCCTCCTGAGCCGCCAGGCGGCGCGGATCAGCGCCGACTGTCATTACTTCGATCCTTCGAAAGCGAGAAAGGCCCTCGCCATGACAGCCACCCCGCTGGAAATCGCGGTCCGCGACTGCTTCGAGTGGCTTAAAGCAAATGGATATCTGGAGAGGTTTGCATGAATATGATCGGCTCCGGTTTGAGCGTCGCGGAGGAAGCGGAGGGGATGCGGGTCTTCCTCCTCCTCCTCACTGTCCTCGTCTCTTTTCTCGCCTACTGGCTCACGATAGAGAGCCCCTTGGTTCGCTCACGGTTCGAAAAACGATTCGGTCCGGGAAAGGGCTCCCTGGCCTTCTTCATCTTCAACAAGACGTGGGGGTTTTTCTGGTTCGGCGTCGTCTGTACCGCCGCGGCATTCATCCTCTTTCCCGGCCACAGTCTTTCCGGTTTCGGTCTGGACGTACCAGTGCCTGGTCTCCCCGCTGTGACGACCGTCGTATCCTGTCTTGTCCTCGTTCCAGCCTCCATTCTGGGGGGATGGAACAAGAACAGGAGAATCGGCAGAACGACGGGCGACTTCGGAAGGTATCCGGAGATCCAAGAGCTTCGCTGGACCCGTTCGACCGTCACGATCCTAGTAGCGTTCTGGAGCCTCTACCTTCTCGGGTATGAGGCCATGTTCAGAGGGACCCTCCTCTTCCCCCTGGCCGAAGCCCTCGGAATCTGGCCGTCGATCGGGATAAACACCGCGCTCTACTCGGCGTTTCACGTACCGAAGGGAGCGGGAGAGGCGGTCGGCGCCCTGTTCCTCGGCTTCTTCCTCTGCCTGATCACGCTCATTACCTGCTCAGCCGTAACCGCTTTCCTCGTTCATGTCGCCCTTGCCGTTTCAAACGACCTGTTCGCGTTCCGCTTCAGACCGGATATGCGGTATGTCCGGGCAAGGGGAAAGACGGCCGGGGAATCCCGGACGGAAAGGAGCGGCAATGGGCTATGAGGGCCGAATCGGATCCATCCTCGAAAACGAGGTAGTCGACTACATCGGTTTCGCGGATCTGCGCCCCTATGGGGAGGAACTTGTCAGATTCGGCGGAAAGATCGTACGGGACTATCCATATGGAGTCAGCATCGGGATACGACTGCCCGATCCAATAGTCGAACTTCTGCCGGAGCGCCGTGATCCGAATGTGGCCTGCGAATACAAGACCCACGCGTACGGCGTCATCAATCAGCGGCTCGATATCGCCGCTTCCAAGACCTCGTCATTCCTGAGTCGGGAGGGATACCGTTCCCTGCCGATCGTATCGGCTGAGAGGACCGATGAAAGGAACGCGATCCCGACCGTGTCCCATAATATGGTAGCCCATATCGCGGGGCTGGGCTGGATAGGGAAGAGCTGCCTTTTAATCACCCAGTTGGACGGTCCCCGCGTGCGTCGACATCTGTCCCGTCGGTGCCATCCGGGGAAAAAAGTACGTATCCGGCCAATCGCGGGAGGAGAGGTTCGACTTTCGGAAATGCCAGGCGTACTACGATGAAATGAAAGCCACTCAAAAATGGGATGTCTGCGGCCTGTGTCTCTACGTCTGGCCGTTTGGAAGAAAGAGCCGCCGTTGATTTTCACAATCGACGGATCTACGGCTCCATGCTCATCGCTTCAGCGGTCCCGAGATGTTCTTCGTTCACCCTGAGAAACACGGAGGTCAGGACCATCGCTCCTCCCATGAGGACGAAGGTTCGGCTCAGGGACAGATCCGAAAGAAAGCCCGCAATGGGATAGAGGGTGGTCGTGAAGACCCGCTCGAGCATGGAAACCCCGGAAAGCGTTGTGGCGCGCCGGGAGCTTTCGATCCTCTCGTTCATCAGGGTAGAGAGGAGGGGTGATCGGAACATTCGCAGCATGGTGACCCCGAATATCGCGGCAAGAGCCATCGGAAGGCCCGGGATGAAGGCGACCCCCAGATACAGGAGGCCTGGAATCAGAGATGAGAGAAAGAGGGTGCTCTTCGTTCCGAGGGCCTTTCCTATCGGCTTTTCGAGGAGGAGCAGTGCCATGGCGCAGCCGTTGAACCCTGCAGCGATGAAACCCTGGAACGCGATGGGGAAACCGTTCTCCATGAGCAACGACTGATAGAACCAGAACATGAAAAAGGAAAGCGCGGAGACCGCGGCATAGTTGAGGGAGAAGCGCGTGAGCGGCCTGTCCCTGAAAATGGAGAGGAAACCGTCCACCCCGGCCCGGATGGCGCTTCCCTTGAAGGGCGCCCTGGTCGGTTCTTTCACGAACAGGAGAACAAGAGCCGCCAGGAAAATGGCAGCCGATGTGGCTGAAAAGACGATTCCGAGCGCTCCGCGATAAGAGACCAGCCCCGATCCCGCGAAGAGGGTCCCGACGGGGAAGGCGGCGAGCATGCCCGCGGTCCCGAAGGCGTCGTAGCGGGCCGTAACAGCCGCGGCGTCCATCCTCCGCGAGCGCTCGCCGCACGATCCCCGCTCAACGGCCAGCTCATACACCAGCGCCCGGTCAGCCCCCGAGAGAAGGCACATTCCCGCCGCGCAGATCAGCTCCGCGATCAGGAGAAGAGAGTACGAAACGGTGAAGCCGTAGATGAGAAACGCCAGGGCATAGGCGATGGATCCGATGAAGAGCGAGAGCTTCCGCCCGAACCGGTCGGCTACCACACCGGTCGGTATTTCCAGCGCGATCATGCAGAAGGAGAAGACCGCCTCCAGCACGAACATCCGGAAGTAGTCCAGGCCCACCCGATGAAGGTAGAAGGGGACAGCGAGGGCCCCGAAGAATTGAAGGCTCTTGAGGAAGTTGAAGAGGTTGAGGATCGAAAGCGACACTCGAGTCGTCATGGAGCATTGTCCATGAAAAAGGACAGCGATGCAACACTACGGCGATGATACCCCGCGAGGCCGCCGAACTTACCATGCGTGAAGCGGACTCTTCAGCGGATTCGGTAACTGGATGCGTGGACCTGCCGATGCCGGCGTCCGCGGCCTCCTGTATACAACACGGGCAATGAGGTATATAAATACCCATGAGGGAAGCTCCTGACACGATCGTCATCGGCGCCGGCCTGGGCGGACTCTGCGCCGCGTTCGAGGCTGCCCGGAACGGACTGAAGGTCCTTCTGGCGGAGCAGCACAATCTGCCAGGGGGATTCGCCACCAGCTTTGTCCGCGGCCGCTTCGAGTTCGAGCCCGCGCTCCACGAGATGCCCGCCCTCCGTGACCCAGCCAAAGCCGCGGGCGTGCTCCGGTATCTCAAGGACGAAGCCAGGCTCGACATCGATTTCCTGCCCGTTCCCGAGGCCTACCGCGTGATCCTTACCGATTCCGGGCGCGATGTCACCCTCCCCTTCGGAACAGAACCCTTTATCAACGCCATTTCCAGCGCCGTTCCCGGCTCCGAAAGACAGGTCCGTGAGTATATGGAGCTCTGCGCCCATGTGCAGGATGCCTTCGGCTGGCTGAGCAACAACAAGGAAAGCCTCGACTACCGCACCTTCCTGCGCACATACGGCAATTTCGTGCGCACGGGCGCGTACACCGCGGAACAGGCGGCTCTCGCGATAGGTCTCGCGCGCGAGGCTCAGGATCTCCTCTATCCCTACTGGTGTTACCTCGGCGTACCCATGGACCGCGTTTCCTTTCCCATCTGGGCCTCCCTCCTCAACGCGTACACGGCCAACGGCGCGGTCATCCCCACCCTCCGCTCCCACGAGATCGCCTCGGCGTTCATCGACGGACTGGAAAGGCATGGGGGGACGGTACTGTACAATACCCGCGTCGATCGGATATGCGTCGAGAAGGGGGTGGTTACGGGGGTCGTCACGGACAAGGGACGTCTCATTCCCTGCCGGAACGTGATCGCGAATCTCTCTCCGACAACGGTTTTCGGCTCCATGATCCAGCCCGACACTGAGGTTCCGCAGAAGGCGCGCAGGAATATCACCGCGCGAAAACCAGGTCTCACGCTCATGGTCGTCTACCTGGGTCTCTCCAAGGATCCCGATTACCTGGGGATACACGAGTACAGCTACTTCATCGCCCCGCACATGGATACCACGGCTCTGTATGAAAACAGCGGGACACTCGAGTGCAACCGGATCATGCAGGCCGCTGTCTGTCTCAACAGAGCCAACCCCGCGTGCTCCCCGGCCGGGACCACGATCCTCTCCATTACCGCAGGGTATCGGCCGGAAGCGTGGGCAGGAGTGGAACCGCGGGACTACCTGGAGGTGAAGAACCGGCTCGCCCGGCAGCTCATCGATCAATTCGAGACCGCGACAGGAACGGACATCATGAGTCATATCGAGGAAATCGAGATCGCCACCCCGCAGACCTTTGCCCGGTACACCGGAGCCCATGACGGGGTGATCTACGGGTACGAACCGGAACCGTGGGATTCCATCATCCCCAGGACCCTCGCGGAGGGCAAGGAAACCTACATCAGGGGTCTCCGCTTCTGCGGCGGCTACGCCTCCCGCTGCCACGGGTACGGTAGTTCGATCCTCTCGGGCAAAGCGGCGATTAACGCACTTCTCTCCCCCGGAGGCCGCGGATGAGGGAAATCACGGTAAAAGGGAGACTCCGCGATACCATCGCCTTCATTCGGCACCTGCGCGCACGGGAGAGGATCTTCGCTGCGGCCAATACCGACCGCGCCCCCTCGTTTCCCGCTCCCATGAATCGGTTGAGCGCCCAGCTTCATCCTCGCGGGCTCCTTCTGACCGTGCTTGAGGCAAGGCGGGAAAACGCCGGAACCGTCACCTATCGGCTCGGTTCCGCTGAAAGCCTTCCCCTATTCCGCGCGGGACAGTACATCTCGGTACAAGCGGATATACGTGGTAGTGTCTGTTCCCGCCCCTATTCGCTTTCCTCTCTCCCAATCGAAGCCATCGAGGGTCCGTTTTATGAAATCACGGTGAAAAGGACAGATCCCGGTTATGTATCCCCCTATATTATAGATACCTGGAAAACCGGAACGCTGGTGAGATCCTCCGGGCCGGAAGGACTCTTCTACTACGAACCTCTTCGGGACAAGCAGCTCATTCTCTGCCTCGCCGGCGGATCCGGAATAGCCCCATTCAGGAGCCTCATCCCGGACACATTGAAACGGTACCCGGATGTTTCGTGCGCTCTCCTCTACGGAATCAGGGA
>CAZPZF010000100.1:0-7232 GCA_964590705.1 uncultured Spirochaetales bacterium
CTTCACCATGTATCTCCCCCAGAACTACGAACTCCACGTGAAGGCCGGAGAACTGTATCAGGAGATGCTTTCCCAGGTAGGCCTGACCGTGAAGATCCAGCTCGTCGACTGGTCGACGTGGCTCTCCGACGTGTATCAGAAGGGGAACTACGATTTCACCGTCATCGGGCACACCGGAAAACTCGATCCTGACGGGACCCTCGCGGGATACGGCGGAGGCAAGTACGTGAAGTGGATCAACGCCAGGGCCGCCGAGCTCATCAAGAAAGCCGCAACGGTATCCGACTTCGCTGCTAGGAAGGCTCTCTACGACGAGGTTATCCAGATCATGGCCACCGAGGTCCCCTTTGTATACCTCGGCTCCTCCTACCGGTATGTCGGATTCAGGAAGAACGTAGTCGATTTCCGGATGACCCCGAACATCGACACCTTCGATTTCAGATGGACAGAACTGAAGTAGAATGAAACGGACCGGAAAAACGCAGCGGGCGCTCTTCGCGGCCGCTGCCCTCTACCTTATCATCCTGGGAGTCGCGGCAATCGCGGCTCCCCTGGTGTCTCCCTACAGCCCGACGGAGCAGAACCTCGACGCGAGGTTCCAGGCGCCCGGAAAGGGGCATCTCCTCGGAACGGATAACTACGGCAGGGACCTGCTGAGCAGGGTCATCCACGGCTCCCGCGCCGCGCTCATCGTGGGGATCATCACGGTCTCGATCTCCGTGGTCGCGGGAACGATCATCGGTCTCGCCGCTGGGCTCGGCGCGAAGAGACTCGACAGCCTGCTCATGCTCCTCATGGACAGCATCCTCTCCTTTCCGACGATCCTCCTCGCCATCACCGTCGTCTCCTTCCTCGGTTACGGGATCGTCCAGGTGATGCTCGCGCTGGGCATCATCTACAGCCCGGTCTTCGCCCGGCTGGTCAGGGCCGAAACCCTCGCGATCAAGACGGAGGGATACATCGAAGCGTCCCGTGCCCTGGGGACCCCGGCGCTGGCTGTCGTGTTCAGGCATATCCTGCCGAACATCCTCGGCAAGGTCGTGGTCCAGTGCTCTGTGACTTTCGCTCTCGCCGTCGTCGTGGAGGCGTCCCTCTCCTACCTCGGGCTCGGAACCCAGCCGCCGACCGCGAGCTGGGGGCTCATGCTCAAGGACGCGCGCAACTACCTCGTGCAAGCGCCGTGGATGGCGGTCTATCCGGGGCTCTGCCTCGCGCTCACCGTCCTCTCGTTCAACATCATCGGTGACACCCTGTCGGAACGGCTCAACCCTCGCCTTTCCGGTCCGGGCTGAAAGGAGCCGTACGGCCATGCTTCTTGGCATCATTTCCGACATCCATGTGGACATCAATAGGCGCGACGGCGAGGAAGTCGTCAGCGGCTACATCGCGGAGGAGATCCTGCGAAAAGGCATAGACACTCTTCTCATCGCCGGTGATATCTCGAGCGATTACTTGCTCACCCTGGAAACCGTAAGGAAACTCCGCGAGGCCACGGGCAGGACCATCCTCTTCGTCCCCGGAAACCACGACATCTGGAACGAGCATCATCCGGAAACCAGGGCCTGGGACACGTACAACGCGATGCTGGAAGACCCGGGGAACATCGCGGCCCGGCCATTCCGGACACCCGAGGGCTGGACGATCCTAGGCGATCTTGGCTGGTACGATTTCTCCTTCGGCGATCCCTCGTTCAGTTTCGAGGAGTTCACGGAGATGCAGAGGGAGGGTCGGGTGTGGCAGGACAAGATCATGTCGATCTGGGATCGAGACACCACTGCCATGCACCGGCTCTTCTTGGAGAGGCTCTCCCGGTCCCTCGACGTTTCGGATCCCGCGAAGACCGTGGCGGTGACTCACGTGGTATCCGTGCGCGACTTCATCGTGCAGAACCCCGGCCCCATGTGGCGCTACTTCAACGCCTTCCTGGGAAGCCCCGAATACGGCTCCCTGTTCGTCTCCCGGGGGGTCGCTCTCGCGGTCGCGGGGCATGTCCACTACCGCCGGAGCGTTCGTCACGGAAACACTGAATTCATCTGTCCATGCCTCGGTTATACGAGCGAATGGAAGGATCCAACGGCGTACGCAAAGGAGATCGCGGAGACCCTCGTCACCCGGACGCTCGGCACTTGATAAAAACCATTCAATTCGTTACGATTTATAACAGCCATGCTTACCCATGTCCCTGCCGACTCGTATCGTGTCCGTCTAAAGCCCCACGGTTCGCGGCAAATAGAACTCAAGGTTCACTTCCCCATCCACGAAAAGGAAAAAAGGTCGGTCTATATGATCGACCTGTACATCTACACGCCTGCGCAGCTCCGCCTCACCGCGGATCATTACGGGGTCTCCGGGTTCCTGAAGGATCTCCTCTCGTACACCCGCTTCTCCTCCCCCTCGATCCCCCTGGCCAGGATCATCGATCCCGGCTGCGACATCAGCCCGCTCACGAGGATCAGGAACGCCCTGTCCGCGGAGAATCTGGAGTCGAACAGGGTCAGGGACCACCTCCACTACGAGCTCCAGATCCTGGTCAACACGGTCAGGTCGGAGACCAGAGGCATCCTCTCCCTCTACCGCGAGATCGTCAAACAGAACGGGATCGGTTTGGACATGAACAGGAGGATCGCGGCCACTCTGGAGGAAATCGACCGCTTTCTTGAGTCTTTTCGAGCCCTTCACGAGGAATTCATCACGTACCACGTCGACTCCTTTCTCCGCAGGGTCCTTTGCTGGGCCGACGAGGCGATAAGCATCTACGTGGAAAAAGTCGTCTTCGGCATCTACCATCTGAGCCAGGGGAAAGCCGCGATGGAGGAAACCACCGCCGCCCTGAAGCAAAGGCTCGCGAGAGAGGAGGAATACCGCCGGAGGGCGGGCTACGACATGTCTCTCGTCGATCCCAAAGATCCGATCAGCGGCGAACACCGTCTCTATCGGGAGAGCACGCTGAAGAAATGGTCGCAGTCGGCCATGTACATGACATCAGCCGTTTCCAATACCCCCCGCAGGCTCGGGCACCTCTTTGCCAGCATCGCAGCGGCCGCGGCAATGTCGTTCGCTGTCATCGCCACCATCCTGGCCGACCGCTTCTTCCCCAGCTACAGCGTTCCCTGGGCGTTTCTCATCGTCGTCGCATACATGCTCAAGGACAGGATCAAAGAGATCATGCGGGGAGTTTTCGTCCGCTACCTGCCCCGATTCGTGTCGGATATATCGGCCAATCTCATCGACAAGGCCTCTGGGAAGAGGGTCGGATTCACGAGAACCTTGGTACAGTTCCCCGAACACAGGGAGATTCCCGAATCCGTCGTGAACGTGCGTGACCACGCGAAGAATCCCTTCCGCGCCATCCTCCCCCAGGAGAACATCATCCATTTCCAGAAGAAGACGGTGCTCCGCTCTCAGGATCTTCTCAAGAACCACCGGAGACTGGACGCGGTCACGGGCATTGTGCGCTTCAAACTCGACTCCTGGCTCACGGAGATGGACGACCCGAGGAGCCCGATTCTCTTCACGAAACAGGGGGATCTCAAACGTTTACACGGCAGACGCGTCTATCACGCCCATATCATCCTCCGGATGTCGCGGAAGGGAGATCCTTCCGCTACGGCGTTCTACCACAACACCCTCATCCTCGACCGCGAAGGAATCGTACGGGTCGAGAAGAATTAGGAGAATTCCGCTCAGATGAATGACACAAAAGAGCTCACCCTTGAAAAAGCCTCGGCCGCACAGGCGGCTGTTCTCGCGAAGCTGCAGAAGGACGCCTATGACGCTAAAGCGAAGCGATTCGGCATTTCCCCGGGAACCCAGCCCGCGGGGTACGACGACCCGGAATGGCAGGTCAGGCAGATGAAGGAGTACGACTACTTCGTTGTTGTGCATCGTGACGCCGTCGTCGGAGGATGCATCGTGAGGAACATGCGTGAGGGGTGCCACATCCTCCGTTTCTTCATCGGCGTGGATTTCCAGGGAAAGGGCTTCGGCCGCGCCGCGTTGGCCAGGATCGAACGGGAGTACCCGGAAGCGGCAGCCATCACCCTCGACGTCCCTGACTGGGACGAGGAGGCGCGCGGATTCTGCGAGAGTCTCGGGTATGGGCGGGCAGGAACAACGTTCCATCCGGATCTGGACTACTCTCTCCATCTCTATCGGAAAAAGCGGGGAAACGCCGGAAGGAAACCCCTATTCCGATGACAGCCGCATTGGATCCCCGACTCAATTAATACCGCTCCCCGTTCGATAACTAGTACATGAGAGACAGTATTTTCGATTTCGCCATGTCTGGAAACGTGATCTTCATGAAGAAGATGCTCGACAGCGGGGCCAAGGTCACGGATCGGGACAGCCATGGTCTCACGCCTCTTATGGTCACGGCCGGCGCCTGCGCGAACATTGAATGCTTCGAACTCCTGTTCGAATACGGCGCCGACATAGAGGAGGAATCCGAGAGCGGCTGGTTTCCCCTTCTGTTCGCCGCTCGGTACAATCCAAGCGCCGCGGTCACTTCCTGGTTCATCGAAAAGGGAGCCAAGGTCACCGCGAGAACCCGTTTCGGCGTTACCCCCCTCATGGCTGCGGGAGAGCATAATCCAAACCCGGAGGTCGTTCGGCTCCTCCTCAATGCGGGGGCGAACGCGGTTTTACGATGCGATGACGGGAAGAGCGCCCTTGACTACGCCAGGAAGAACAAGGGAGCCAGGGAGCTGCTCGACGGGATAGAGCAGTTCGCGGTCTCAAACGAGGAATTCATCGTTCTCGTGCAGGAAGGAATCAGGGAAAACATCGTAAGGAGCATAAACGCGGGGGCCAACCTCGAGGCGCGCAACGAACACGGCTCGACCCCGCTTATGTACGCGGCGCGGAAGAATCCCGATCCATCGGTCGTCCGGCTCCTCATCCAAGCCGGAGCGCCGGTAAATACGGTCAACATGGCCGGGGCAACGGCGCTCATGTTCGCAGCCAAATCGAACCCGAACCCGGATGTGATCATCGCACTCCTCGACGCGAACGCGGACATTCGGATCAAGACGAACACGGGAAAAACGGCCTACGACTTAGGAAAGGAGAATCCGGCGCTCGTGGGCAGCGCTGTCCTCGATCTGCTCAAGGTCTAATCCCTACGGCATTCGCCTTTCCCGCGTTCCATCGCCACCGGGGAAAAAGAAAGCCGAATCTCGGCACCCGAAAGCGCCTCGATCCGGCCCGGAATAACACGCCGCCCCCGGATCACCCGGAGATCAGCCGATGACGCATTGAACCGCTGTGACCCCTTCAATTTTCCCGAGAGTCTTGCGGACATCCTCCGGAACAGCCTTATCCGTGTCGAAGATTCCGTACCCGACCTCGCCGCGCTGCTGCACAACGGAATTGACCGCCTTGATTCCCGCCTTTTCGAGAGCGGCCGACACCTTGCTCCCCATATCGGGCGCCTTGCATGCCGCGACGGTGATCCTATGGGCACCGACCGGTTCCAGGGAACAGGCCGGGAAATTGACCGAATTCCTGATGCTCCCGCATTCGAGGAGAGCCTTTACCTGGAGCGCGGCCATCTTCGCGCAGTTGTCCTCGGATTCTGGAGTCGACGCGCCCAGGTGGGGAATGGCGAGGACGTCGGGAACGCCGACAAGCTCCTCGTTCGGAAAATCGGTCACGTAGGCGGCGACCTTCCCGTCTTTGATGCCTTGGAGGAGATCCTTGTTATTCACGAGCCCCCCCCGCGCGAAGTTGAGGATCCTGACGCCCTTCTTCATGAGGGCGATCTTGTCCTTCCCGATGAAGCCCTTTGAGGAATCGTCCATCGGAATGTGGATGCTCACATAGTCGGCCTGGGAGAGAAGGCTCTCGAGGCTCGTCGTCCTTCGGACGCATCTGGTGAGGTTCCATGCGTTATCGATCGTGAGGTAGGGGTCATACCCGACAACGTCCATACCTAGTTCGACAGCCGCGTTGGCGACGAGAACGCCGATGGCGCCGAGCCCGATGATGCCGAGAGTCTTCCCGAGGATCTCCGGGCCCGTGAACTCGCTCTTCTTGTCCTCGATCATTTTTTCGATTCCCTGGCTGCCGGCCTGCGAAGCCACCCAGGTCATGCCCTGGTAGATCTTCCGGGAGGAGAGGAGGAGCCCCGCGATCACGAGTTCCTTCACCGCATTTGCGTTGGCGCCCGGCGTGTTGAAGACGACGATTCCCCTCTTCGTGCACTCGTCCACCGGGATGTTGTTGTAGCCCGCTCCGGCTCTCGCGATCCCCTTGAGCGACTCGGCCAGGGGAACGCCGTGAAGCGAAGCGCTGCGCACGATGATGGCGTCCGGCTGGCTGAGCTCGGAGGCGATCTCGAAACGATCCTTTGGAAGAAGATCGAGTCCCAGGGGAGAGATTTTGTTCAGTGTTTGGATACGATACATACTGCCTCCTCGTGTAACAGGCTGTTGGATCCGCCGATTGGGCCTTGCACCCACAGTGCGCGTCGAATCCCGCCTTGAAAGATGTTTGTTGTGGAAATATTCAATAATACAATCATGCCACAGAGGATAGATCAGGTCAAGGGAAGAAATGTTTCTATTGATAGAAACGTTACGCTTTTCGCGCTTCTCCCTTCTACAACAGATAGATCCCGATCTTCCCCGCCACAGAGAGGCGTTTCACCGCGTCCGCGTGCAGGCCGAGGGGGGAAATCGCGGCCGCCTCTTCAAGAGCCTGCAGGGCGCTCTGGAAGCGGCCCATTTCACGGCATACCTCGGCGTACATGAGGAGGAAATATGCGCGGGAATCCTCGAATTCGATTCCCTTGTCCGCGGAGAGAAGCGTGACGAGGCTGTTCTGGTTTTCCGAGGCGTCGGGAGGAACCACGGGATCGGCCGGCTCCCACTCGGGAAGCGCGTCCCCCCTGCACGCCCTCGCGTAATGCACGTGGACCCTCCTGCCGTGATTGAACTTCTGCATGCCGAGCAGCCGGAGATAGATCTCGTGGCCGATTGGTTTCCGCGCGGCTGCGCCGCCGGTCAGCGCCTTTAGGATGCTCATGTACGAGGGATCGGGGACGTAGGGGAGCTTTTCCCACCCCGGGTCACAGCCTTCCGTAGCCGTGAAGGAAAAGGTTCCCGCGACGGCGGCGTCGGCGATCCAGAAGGGAGAAGAACAGCCCGGGCAGATTGAAAACACCGGCGGTTCCGTAACAAGGGGATACTGGACATAGCCGTCCACCCACCGTTTTGCCTCGGCCATTCCCA
>CAZPZF010000100.1:7242-11329 GCA_964590705.1 uncultured Spirochaetales bacterium
GGAGTCGGAGCATGGTGCCGCAGGCTGGGCACCGGATGATCCTGTCTGGAAGAACGCCCATGGGAGAGCTTCCTCAGGTCCCGGAAGGTTCTTCGCTGATGCCGAAATCCTCGCGGGAGGGAAGCCACTGATCGATGTCGCGAACGATCCGCGGAACGAGCGCGTAGTCCTTGACCCGCACGCCGGGAATCTCCGGCAGGGTGGTCCTGAGGAAACGGTACATGTCCTCGACTTTCTTGAACCGGGCTTCGATGGAGATCTCGTTGGAATTCTGGCCGTTCGCCAGGAAACAGATCTGGGGCACGCCCATGAGTTCCTTGATGATCGCCTCCTCATACTCCGGTTTGATATCGAGGAATATATCCACGGATATGCCGTATCCGAAGATGCTGGGATTGATGACGAGGGCCATCCTTCCCACGTTGAGTTCTATCAGGCGGTCGATCCGTTCACGTATCGTCCTTTCCTTGACGCCGATCGTCCTGGATATCTGGGCTGCGGAGACCCGTGCGTTCTTGTTCAGTTCCTGGATAATCCGATAGTCCATCTCGTCAAAAAGGTTCACCATCCGCTTTTTGGCCATTTTGTCACATCCGTTTCGCGTCATCTATCGTCATGCCCCTTCATAAGAAGGGGTAACCGTATCTATGTATGCCGTTTCTCGAATATCCGTGCATAAAACGGCAAAGGAAACGCCGTATCTCTGCCTAATCATGCATCATATTCGACTATACCGCATAACTCGACACGATACAAGGGATAACCGGAAATAAGTGGAATTCATGAAACATCGGAGCAGGTTTCATCATGATCCTGCCGGTGAATGCAGATTGAGCACGAGGAGCCGTGTGTCGCTGCAGACAAGCTTGACGAGCTTCGGCCTGCCGATCCTCTCCCAATAGGCATCACTCATCTCGATGGTTCCCTGCCGGCATTCGTTCTTGAGGAAGAGGGTCCCGGGAACGGAAGGCGCCGTCGCTTTGTTGAATTCGTCTGCTGAACAATTCGCAAAGACGTCAAAGGTATAGACGATCCGCATGAGTCTGAGATCATACCCGTCGTTCGGGTGTATGGCGAATTCGGAAAGCGGCAATGTCGCCTGCGGCCGAACCTGCAAAGCGTTTGTATATACTATCCCCATCGTACGACTGCCTGGAATGGTTGACTTTTTCGCTCCGCCAAGGAGCGCATAGAACCTAGTATTGCCAAGAAGTGACGGCTATGCAAGAGCCTCTTCCGTTTTTTTGCGCGGCCGCCTAGGATCCTTAGACGATCAGTTCCACCTGCATGAAATCGGAGACGCAGGCCGAGAAACCTTCGTCAAAATCAATATGCATCTCCAGAGCGTCATTGGGGCTTACGCGCACGATCACGTTCTCGAAGACGCGGGCCCGTTCTCCGGGGACCCGCACTTTCACGATCTGGCGGTCCCTTACCCCGAATTGTGCGGCATCGCTCGTGTGCATGTGAATGTGGCGTTTCGCGGCGATCACTCCCCTTGCCAGAATCAGGCTTCCGGCCGGTCCGCGCAGAACGGCGCCCGGGGTTCCTTCAAGGTCGCCTGACTCGCGCAGGGGCGGCGTGATGCCCAAGGTCAGTCCGTTGGTGAACGAGATTTCAACCTGCGTGTACGGTCTTTCCGGCCCGACCACCACTACACCGGGGATCTTTCCCGCGGGTCCCTCCACCTCGATCGTCTCCGCGCAGGCGAACTGCCCGGGGATGGTGAGGTTCCTGATGTTGGTAAGGGTATGTCCCTTTCCGAAAAGAACGTCGACATCCGCCCTGGTCAGGTGGGCGTGGATGTCGGATCTCGCGATGGGTATCGTCATCATGGGAAGAGGATATACGACGGAAATAAATATGTCCACCGGTACGGCACTTGCGAACGATGATGCGTCGGTATACTATCGGCTTGTCATGAAACTGAAGAAACAGCTCGGATTCATCCAGGTCTTCTGCATCGCCGCCGGAGCCATGATCAGCTCGGGGATCTTCATCCTTCCCGGCCTGGCCTTTACCAGAACGGGACCTTCTGTCTTTATCTCGTATACCCTGGCCGGTATCGTGGCCTTGACGAGCGTCCTGAGCATCTGCGAGCTGACGAGCGCCATGCCGAAGGCGGGCGGTGATTACTTCTTCATTACCCGCTCGGTCGGGATCCTGGTAGGAACGGTTTCGGGATTCTTCAGCTGGCTTGCCCTCTCGCTCAAGAGCGCGTTCGCCATTATCGGCATCACCGAAGTGCTTGTCAGTTTCTTCCCGTTAAACCGCCTGATCGTCTCCCTGGCTGTCTGCCTCCTGTTCGTCATCCTGAACATCACGGGAATCAAGGAAGCGGGCTGGTTGCAAGTCGCCCTCGTAGCCGGACTCGTCGGCATCATGATTCTCTTCATCGCCGCCGGTTTCCCGTCAGTCTCGATGAGGAGGTTCGAACCATTCGCGACTTCCGGCCTGACCGGAGTCATCACGACGACCGGCTTCGTATTCGTATCCTATGGAGGGCTCCTCAAGGTCACGAGCGTTTCCGAGGAGGTCAAGAATCCTACAAGGAACATTCCCCTCGCCCTCCTCGCGTCGCTGTTCGTCACCATGTTCCTCTATGTCTTCATGTTGATTGTGACCATCGGCGTCATGAAGCCCGCGGAACTCGCCTCTTCCATGACACCGATCGCCGACGCAGCCGCTGTATTCATGGGTAAGCCTGGCTTCATCGTCCTCACCATAGGCTCCTTCCTTGCCTTTGTGACAACGGTCAATGCCGGCATCATGTCCGCGTCACGCTACCCGATGGCCATGAGCCGGGACGGACTTTTGCCCCGCTTCATCGCCAAGACGAACAGGCGCTTCGGAACGCCGATCAGATCCATCCTTATAACCGGCGCTTTTATCGCGGTCTTCCTCATGGTCGATTTCAGCTTCATGGTGAAAGCCGCGAGCACATTCTTCATCGTGAACTACATCCTCTCCAACCTCAGCCTCATCGTTCTCCGGGAGAGCAAGATACATAATTACAGACCCTCGTTCCGGAGTCCCCTGTACCCATGGGTGCAGATAGCGGGAATCGTCTGTTTCTTCTTCCTCCTCTCGAACATGGGCCTCACCACCATCATCACCGCGTCCGTCGTCATCGCGGTGTCCCTCATCCTATACCTTACCTACGGGAGGAAGGAGGCGAACAAGGAATTCGCCCTGCTTCACCTCATCTCCCGGATAACGGACAGGAAGATTGCCGTAGGGAATCTCGAGGAGGAATTGAAGGAGATTATCTACGAACGTGACGAAATAGCGATCGACCGGTTCGATACCCTGGTGGCCAACGCCAAGGTTCTCGACCTCGGGGCCGGCAATGGAAACGGCGAAGCGGCCGCGGCCGCTCAGAATACAGGAAAGGGGGAGAAGAGAGGTCGTCGGAACGGGACGGATGAAGCGAGAATGCCGGGAAGAACGGCGAAGGCCGCGAACGGGGATCCGCCAGAACGTCCGCGAAGAATGACGGCCGAGGCATTCTTTTCCCTGGCCGCCGACCTGCTGTGGGAAGAGGCTGGGCTGCCCCGTGACGAGGTGTACCGGCTCTTCATCGAGAGGGAACGGCAGAGCAGCACGGCGATCAGCCCCTTCATCGCGATTCCCCACATCGTCATTCCGGGAACGGGCCGATTCTCCCTCCTCCTCGTCAGGTCGAAGGAGGGGATCCATTTCACCGAGGAGCATGACGCGGTAAAGGCTGTATTCCTCCTGATGGGCAGCGGCGACGAGCGGAATTTCCACCTCAGGTCTCTCTCCGCCATCGCGCAGATCGTCCAGGAGCAGGGATTCGAGGAACGCTGGCTCGGGGGAAAAACGGAACGTTCGCTCCGGGACACGATTCTCCTGGGTAAGCGCAAGCGGAACTGAAACCCCGCGCTTCCGAATACGCCGACCGGTTGTTCCATCGCTGATGAGGGCGTCTAGCGGAAGCCGGGCTCGGTACAGACGCCCGGTAATCAGGCCGGGCCGGGATCAGGTCAGGGGTTTCTCGAACACCCGGTAGGTTTTCACGTGTTCAAGGGCCAGTTTTTCCAGAGCGTTGCGGATCATCAGGTTG
>CAZPZF010000101.1:0-11267 GCA_964590705.1 uncultured Spirochaetales bacterium
GCCGGAAGGAAGTCGCCGCAGTCGAATGCGGCGCCCTCTGCGCCGACAAGGGAGAGGCGGCGGTTCCACAGCGTGACCTCCTCTCGGTACTTCCTGAGAAGATCCATCTCCCTGCCGCCGAAGGGAATCCCGAGTATCGAAAGTCCCCGTTCCAGGAGAGTATCGCTCATCCCTTCCTCCTTCCGAGCAGGATGATGAGAACGGCCAGATCGGAGTTCCTCACCCCGGAAATTCGAGAAGCCTGGCCTAGGGACAGGGGGCGGATCTTCTTCAGCTTCTCCCTGCCCTCAACAGACAACCCGATGGCCGAATCGTAATCGAAACCATCGGGGATTCTGATGCTCTCCAGCTTGGAGAAGCGCTGGACCTGCCGTTCCTGCCGGTTCACGTACCCCTCGTACTTCACGTCGAGCTCTACCTGCGCGAGGAGCGCGGCGTCATATGCGGCCAAGCCCGGCTCCTCGCTCATGCAATCGGCGATCCGAATCTCCGGAACACGAAGAGCCTGTTCGAGGGTCTTGCCAGACAGACCCGCAAGCGGAGAGCTCTTGCCGCCCCCAACCCTTCCGTTTCGGAGCAGCTCCCGCACCGCCTCGATTGACTCGATTTTACGCGAAAGCCGTTCCATCCGCTCCCGGCTGTTCAGACCGACCGCGAACCCGCGCGGGATGAGGCGAATGTCCGCAGTATCATGCCTGAGCGAAAGGCGATGCTCGGCGCGGGAGGTGAACATCCGGTACGGCTCCTTCGTTCCGAGGGTCACCAGGTCGTCGATGAGGACCCCGGTATACGCCTCCGCCCTCGTCAAGATGAGGGGTTCCGCGCCTCGCAGGGACAGGGCAGCGTTGATCCCGGCTATGAGGCCCTGACAGGCCGCTTCCTCGTATCCCGAGGTCCCGTTGGTCTGCCCCGCCACGTAGAGCCCTCGGATCCGCTTGGTCTCGAGCGAGGGGAACAGCTGAGTCGGGTCGAGATAGTCGTACTCCACCGCGTATCCCGGCCGCATCACGTGGACGTGTTCCAGGCCCGGCAGAGTGCGGAGAAAACGCTCCTGCACCTCCTCGGGGAGGGAGGAAGAGATGCCGTTCAGGTACATCTCCTCCGTATCCAGCCCCTCCGGCTCCACGAAGATCTGGTGCCGCGTCCTGTCCGGAAAACGGATGACCTTGTCCTCGATGGAGGGACAGTAGCGAGGGCCGACGCCCACGATCTTCCCCCCATACAGGGGCGAACGATGGATGTTCTCCCGGATGATCCGGTGGGTCTCCTCGTTCGTGTGGGTGATATGGCACGGAAGCGACGGGCGTGTGAGGCTGTCCGCGTCAGCGTCGAACGAGAAGGGCAGCATCTCGGGATCCCCCTCCTGGAGTTCCATCCGCGAGAAATCGAGGGAGCCCCTGGCAACCCTTGCGGGAGTTCCGGTCTTAAGTCTGCCGACCTCGAACCCGATCCTCCGGAGCGCGGCGCCGAGACCCACGGCCGCCGGTTCGCCGAGCCTTCCGGACGGCGCCGTGTATTCGCCGATGAAGACGATGGCCTCCATGAAGGTCCCCGTGGTGAGCACGACCCTGTGAGCCGTGATCCTGGATCCCCGCTCCGTGACGACCCCGCGCACGCTACGGCCGTCATCGGAGAGGAGCAGGTCGGTCACCGTGTCCTGGAACAGGAAGAGCCGCTCCTGCCCCTCCATGGTCTTCTTGGCCAATGCGCTGTAGGCGTGCTTGTCCGCCTGGGCACGGGGCGCCTGCACCGCGGGCCCGCGTGTCCTATTGAGGATCCTGAACTGGATCATGGTCGCGTCGATAAGCTTTCCCATAGCCCCGCCCAGCGCGTCGACCTCCCTGACGATATTGCCCTTGGAAAGGCCGCCGATGGCGGGATTGCAGGACATCCGGCCGATGGCGTCGAGGCTTTGCGTCACGCAGAGGGTTGTGAAACCGAGACGCGCAAGGGCCAGCGCAGCCTCTATGCCCGCGTGGCCGGCGCCGATCACGACGGCGTCGTAGTCAGCGCCGCCCAAAGCCGCCCCGCTCATTTACCCACGCAGAAACGGCCGAACATAGCCGAGAGGATATCGTCCGTGGTCACCTCTCCGGTGATCTCACCCAGGGCCTGCAGGGCTTCCCGGAGGTCTAGCGCGGCGGCGTCGAGCGGCGTCCCTTCACGCAGGCCGCCGCAGAAGAGATCAAGCGCAGATACCGCACGGTCGATCAGGCCCTTCTGCCTCTCCGAGTCAATGACCACCTCCGTTCCCGTCTGGATATCTCCGCCGGCCGCGGCGGCGACGAGGAGCCGCTGCAGCTCAGCCAATCCCTCTCCCGTCAGGGCGCTGACGCGGACGGAGGAAGATGGTAGATGGTCCGCGGGCAGGCCGGACCGTCCCTCCTCCGCGAGCCGTTGCGTGCGTGCCCGCGGCCCGGGTTCCTCACAGGCACAGAGGTCCGCCTTGTTCACGGCCAGGATGCACGGCCTCGTCGCGCGGTAGCCCGCGATCCGTTCCTCTTCCCCTTCCGAAAAACCTACGGTCCCATCTATCACGTAGAGCACAATATCGGCCGAGGCGATCACCCTCTCGCTCCTCCTGATCCCCTCTGACTCGAGGGCGTCGCTCGAGTCCCTGAGTCCCGCCGTGTCATAGAAGAGAAACGGGATCCCGGAGAGAGAGAGCCACGATTCGATGTAGTCGCGCGTGGTTCCATGGAACGCCGAGACGATCGAGCGCTCCTCCCGGACGAGGAGATTGAACAGGGAGGACTTCCCCGCGTTTGTTCTGCCGGCTATGGCGACACGGACCCCATCGCGGTAGATCCTTCCGACCCGGTAGGTGTCACCGAGCGCCGCCAGGGTGCTGCGCGTCCTCTCCGCCGTTTCGACGAGGCGTGCGCGGTTTTCCGGAAGCTCGTCTTCGGGGTAATCGAGCTCGAGTTCGACCGCGCTTGAAAGGGCAAGCAGATCCGCTCGAGCGGCGCCGATCATATCAGCCACCGCCCCCGAGAGACGGTTGAGCGCGAGGGAATGGGCCGTTTCCGTATTCGCGGTCACGACCTCATGTACGGCCTCAGCCATCGTTAGGTCGATCCTGCCGTTGAGGAACGCCCTGAGGGTGAATTCGCCCGGCCCGGCGTCCCGGAATCCCGTGCCGCGCAGGGCTCGGAGGATGCGCGCGATACCGTGCTGGTTTCCATGGCAGGAGATCTCCACGGAATCCTCGCCCGTGTAGCTCGCGGGAGCGCGGAATACGCAGAGGACGACCTCGTCCATCGGGAGCCCGGTTTCCGCGTCGGTCAGCGTCCCGACGAGGGTCATCCCCCCCTTGGAGGACAGGAGCGCGCTCCCGCGGGAGAAGAGCGAGGCGACGGCCTCGATCGATCCGCTGCCGGATGTTCTGATGGTCGCAAGGGCGCTCTTTCCCCAGGGCGTTGCAAGGGCCACGATCATGTCTCCCGTAGTGTACGGCGCTGTTTCCATATCAGCGAAGATTATAGAGGTTCCTGGCGTTCTTGTGAAGAAATGTCGTTCCCTTTGAGGATACTCTCCTGTATAATGACCACGCGGAGGAAGGAGATGAACGAGCACCTGGATCTCTCTGGAATGGACCCGGCTGCCGCCTGGGAATACGTAACCGCGGTGATCACGGCATACAAGCAGGCGCAGCAGCGGATCGCAAAACTCGAGGAGGAGAAGGGGATCTGGGAATCGAGGATCTCCCTCGCCATGGAAAGGGGAGCGGAAGACCTCCGGGCGGAAGCGGAAAAGAAGCGGGGCGAGGTCGAGACGGCTCTTCTCTCCGGCTTCGCGGAAGCCGCAGAACTCGGCAGGGAAGTCGATATCCTCAAGGTTCAGCTCGCCTCCCTCAAGCGCGAATCGGAGAAAAGCGTGGACGCCGACCTCCTCCTCGCCCAGCTCTCGCTGGCGGTCGGGGACGCTAAGCCCGACGACCGCGCGTTTCGCGAGATGGAAGCCGAGCGGCTCCTGGACGAGCTCAAGAAGAAACTGACGGAGGGAGAGCAATGAGCGGAAAGCGGCGGACCAGGACGAGAGACATCCTCTCCTCCCACTCCTTCCCCCTCCTGTTCGGCCACCGCGGCTACTCGTCGCGCGCGCCCGAAAACACGATGGCCTCGTTCCGAGCCGCCGTCGAGGCGGGCGTACCGGGGGTGGAACTCGATGTCCACCTCTGCGCGAGCGGAGAACTCGTGGTCGTGCACGATTACAACCTGAAAAGGGTGACGGGACATGACGGCGTGGTCGAGCGGATGAGCTATGCGGAAATCCGCGCCTTGGACGCGGGAAGTTGGTTTAACGGAAAGTTCGCGGGGGAACGGATCCCCCTGCTTACAGACCTGTTCGACGCGTTCGGGGATTCCCTGTACTACGATATCGAAATCAAGCACAAGGACAGGAAACCACGGGAGCTCGAGGAGAAACTGGCCGCGGAGATCAAGCAGGCCGGCCTGGCGAGGAACTGCGTCGTCTCCTCGTTCAACCCCTTCGCCCTGAAGGCGATACGGAAGATAGCCCCTGAACTCCTTACGGCCATCATCTACTGCGATGACGAGCAAGGGCCCCCGATTCTGAGGACCGGATTCGGCAAGATCATCTCGGGCTGCGACATCCTGAAACCGGACCGCGTTAAAATCAACAGGGGGAGCATGGCATTCCACGCGCTGTTCGGCGGTTACCCGGGGATTCCCTGGACAGTCAACGATCCCGAAGATGCCGCTCGGCTCGTGAAAGCCGGGATCTGGGGCATCATCTCCGATGATCCGGCAGCGGTCGCTCCGGCTCTGGGCAAGGCCCTCAACCCGCGGAGGTAGTCCCGCTTCCGCTCATCACGGCAGGTTGTTCACCAACGCCTCGCCGAACGCGCCCCCGAGTCCCTTGAACGCCGCGGATATGGCAGACGCCGAATTGGAGCCTCTGGCCGACTTAATCTTGCTGTCCGTAAAGATGATCCTTCCCTCGTCCAGATCCGCAGTCTTCACGGTTCCCTCGACCTTCACGATGAAGTTTCCCCCGGATTCCTGGAAGTCCACGATCCTTGCCACGCCGAAGACCACCCTTCTCACCGCGGAGCCGTAGAGCTCGCGGAGCTTGGCGATGGTCTCCTCGTCGGGAAGGGTCAGGAGGGAAAAATCGGCGCCGATACCCCGAAGGGCGAATCTAGCCGCGGTGAGAGCCTCCTGTACGCCGGCCAGGGTATCGGAGATGGGAATCGGCTTGCCGCTGCGGTCGAGATCCATGATGAGGATGCCCGTCGGGATGGAAGCCGCCGCAGACGATACTGAGTATTCAAACACCCCCTTCCGCGATGCGGCGACCTGACGGAGACCGTCCACGGCTTCCTGGTATTTGCCGGGAAGGGCGCTCAGAGGATCGAGGAGTGCGCGGATATCCACGGTCATGACGACCTGGTCCGTACCGACGAATCGGGGAACCGGAGGCACGAACCGGACATACCCGTCGCGGTCCGAGAGCAGGGTGACCACGGCGACGCCGGTCCTGCCCGTCGAACGCAGCTCCTTGTAGCTGATCTGTATCGGAACATCGGCCAAGCCTCGGGAACCGGTGTCCGCGGAAGAGGTCACCCGGAGCACGAGTTCGCCGGAAAAGGGCTTGCCCATCATCCCGCTCAGGGTGTTGGAAACCGGGACGAGGGATATTCCGGCCAGCGCGTTCCGGGCCTTGTTGATGGTACGCTCGAATTTGATGTCACCGTTCTCGACCCCGGATGTGATCGCTGCGAGAGCCGACTCGGCGTACGCCGTAACAGCCTCGAAGGTCCTGCCGCCGCGCTCGAGCTCGGCTCCCTTTGCCTCGAGAACCGCGGAAGCCTCCTGCTGCTCGCGGAAGATCGCCTCGACGCGATCCTTCTCTTCCAAAAGCGCGGGCCGAGAGTACGCGCCCAGGATGTAGATCACCACGGTTGGCGAGGCGCTTCGGTCGATCCACTTGTCCACTACCTTGAAATCCGAGAGCTGCGCGCTCGACTGCTGTCTGATGCTCTCGGTAACCCGCTCTTCGACTTCCTCCATGGAGGCCCGCGTGTCTATCGTGAGGTCGGAGCTGATCCGGACGCCGATATACCTGGTCACCTCGCCGACGAGCGAGGAAACGGCCGCCTGTTCGGCGGCAGCGGAATCGCCGCCCCCGTCGGATCCGGAACCGATGAAATAGACGTACTCCGCCGTCTCCGCGGGCGGGGAAGTCACCCATGCGGGCATCCTGCCGCTTCCCGCTGGGGCTGTCGCGCACGAGAGGAAAGAGGCGAAGATCCCCGCGGCGGCGGCAATCGCGATGGCGGCCCGTGCGAACTTCTTCATCTGCGTCCTCCTACAGGCCGGAATGGAAGGTGAGGGAATTCCCCCTCATCATGATCAGCTCGATTCCCTCCAATCCCGGAGTCCCCTCTCCGATCGAGTACACGAGATCCTCGAGATCCTCGATGCTCCCGATCAGGTAAACCTCGTAGCGGGTCTCCTCGGCGGACTGGGCCGTTCTCTTCACGCTCTTTACCCGTCTTTCGAGGCTCTCCATGAAGCTCCTCATGAGCCGGGCGTCCGGAGTGCTCTGGATGATGAGCTCGTACTTGATTCCCTGGGCGAGCGCCTTTTCCATGTAGCTCTCGACATCCGCGACGGCGAGGGGCATGAGCGCGTACACGCTGGACTGGATCGCGTTGCTGATGGCGTCAACCTGCGAGGACTGGCTGAAGGTCCGCGGGCTGGCGTAGGTGCGGGAACTCAACAGCCTGGCGGTCGAGGACTCGAAGAACTTGATCGTTATGTTGGCCTTGCCATAATGCTTTCCCCCCTCGGTCTCGCCGGTCACGACAGCGTCTATTTCAGCGTAGACATCCGCGCTCGTCTTCTGCGCGATCCATTGGATGAGGCTCACCGCCTCTCCCGTGGATTCCTCGTACGCGAGCTCACGGTCCTTCCTGACCTCCTCGATCCGGGCGGCGTCGACGATCTCCCTGTTCTGGCTGACCAGGTACTCGTTGGCAATACTGACCGCGCCCTTGACGTAGAAGGGGTCAGCCGAGGACTCCTCGTTGAAATAGACCATGTAGGTCAGATCCCTTACGTATGCGGCAATGATCCGCTTCTCCTCGTCGGTCGCCGCAGACCCGGCTCCCGCCGCAGACCCGGCTCCCGCCGCAGACCCGGCTCCCGCCGCAGACTCTCTCGGGGCCGCCTGATCGGCGAGTACGGGGATATCGGTGCCGGGCGTGAACGAATCGCCATAAATATCGTTGTTCCTGAGGACTACGGAAATCGCCTCGAGGTTGATCCGCAGCCCGAGATTACTGAAGAAGGCTCCGTCCGTCTTTCCCTGACGGATCGTCACGATCGTGTCGTTGTAGACAAGCGAATTAACGGTGCGATCCTTGAACAGCGCCTTTTCCAGAGATTCGCGGTGAGCGGTCATCGCGGCCTCTCCGAGAAGGTCGGCCACCGCCGCGCGGACAGCGGCCAATTTGGCCGCGTTGATCGCCTCAAGGAGCGTGGCTCCTGTCCCGTATCCATAGTACAGCGGTTTTTCGGTACGAACCGGTCCCTCTGAGGGCGTTACGCACCCGAAGAGAAGAATCCCCGCGATCATAACAGCGGCGAGGGCGGCAGGCACACGTCTCGATGCTTTCATCTCAACCTCCTAACGCTTTATATGCATCAGTATTTCATGGTGACTCCGCCGCCGATGACGGGACCCATGACCGACGAATGGAGCTCATCGACCGCGAACCAAAGACAGTACCCGCCGTCGAGGAAAACCTTGAGATTCTTGTTCAGCAGGTAGTTGATCGAAACTTGGAGGACTCCGCCGGCGTGCGTGATCTCGAAATCCTCCTCCTCGCTGAACGGAATGTCAAAAGTCAACCCGACCGCCGCGGAGGGGATGATCTGGATGCGCCGGAGATACCAGCTGAGCTCGGCTCCAAGATACGCGGTGCCGAGGAGTCCGCTCGCGGTGTTCCCGGTGGAAAGAGGGAGCTCGATTCCCGCGAAAGGCCGGATCTTGTAGAACCCGCGCGTGAAGACCTCTCTGGCCCCGAGCATGAAGGCAGTTTCGGTTTCAGTAGGAACGACGTGCGCATAGATCGCGGTCTCCATTCCCATCCGGGGGACTTCGTAGAGCTGATCCCCGATATAAGGACCGCGATCGGCGTACAAGACATAGGCGAAAGAATACTCGTCCATCACCTCCTTGACGATGAGGAGCCCTGCCTCCTTCTTCATCTCGATGCCGGAGGGCAGGGTAACCATGTCCATGATGACGAACTCATCCCCGACCGTAACGCCGAGATTCGAACCGAATTGGATCACGGCGGTATTTCTCTGCATATCGACGATGCCGGTCTTGATCTGGAACAGGGGAATCTTGCGAATCTCGTAGCCGAGCTGGATGGGTATCGAATCAACGGCGTTCTTCACCGCTTCGGGGGGAGATTGCCCTGAACCGATTGTATTGACGATGAAATGGGCGAAGCTCTGCCCCTCTTCGACATTGACGAGCGTGAACGACGTGCTGAGAGATGACGAGTAGTTGCGTCCTTCCTCGTTGAACTTCACCTCGAAATTGGTGAGCACGGGAATCACCAGGATGAAGGAGCCCGATAACCGATTGAAATCGGCCTCGGTAAAGGCTTGATGCCCCAGCATGACCGCCCCCGGAAGCGGCGTTGCCGCTGCCTTGTATTCCCTGATCTTCGTCACGAAGGACTCGATGTCCCCCTCTTCCATCCGGTACGTCGTTCCGATCACGTTGAATCTTCCAAGGTTGATGAACACATCCAGGATCTGCTGGTCGATCGAACCCATGGCCTGGGGAGGAACCTGCCACCCGTAATACCCGAGCTTAAAAACGGCGATCTCCTGCTTCTCCGAGACCTCCTGTGAAAACAGAAGGGAACAGGCAGCGAGAAAAAACAGAAACACGGGAACCCGCTTCATGGGAAGCCCCTCCATTGGAAGAATGGATACCTATAGAACACCGATCCGGCAGCATCTCTTCACCGGAAACCGATATCGATGATTCACGAGTAAATATACTTCGGATTGCTCTCAATTGGAAAGGCCGGTCTCGCGCCTGCTCTGGGCTGACGAAGAACCGGTGACGGTAACGATCCGGTCATCGATGACATATGCCAGAAGATCTCCGACTGCGACAGCGCCGGACTCCGGCGCAGTTCGCACTTCGAAGGAGAGGGATTCCTCGCCCTCCGCCAACTGGACGGAATAGAGGAGAGATGCGTGGTCTATCACAATATCCCGCGATCCGAGACTGAGGGCGAACGAGAAAGACTTCGGGAGCTCACCCGTAGAGAAGGGGATCGAGAGGTATTCCCGCGTAGCGCCAAGGACTACGAAGCTGCCCGAACCCGTCACACCGGCGAATTCCAATTCATAGGTAGCCTCTTCCGAAGGCAGGGAAAGGGAAACCGATAGGGATCCGGTTTCCGGAATGGACAGGAAACCTCCGCCCACGACACAGGTTTCACTCAGGGTCACCGATTCCGGAACGATTCCGCCGTCGAAACCCTCCGCAATGATGAGCCTTGTTCCATATTCCCCGATCATCTCGTTCCTGAACAGATCGGTGTGTTGGGAGGTTCCTGTTTCGGTTTTCCTGGCGTAGATACCGAACTCATCGAGGAGCCAGGTCTTTTCCCCGTCTCCGCCGATGCGTGAACTCCCGGAGAAGGGCGCGACGACCGGTACGGAAACCGGGACGTCCTCGGAGAGGAGAATCGTCCCATCGGCGTACCAGAGGAAGGATACCGAATCCGCATCAGGCACGACGGAAAGGGAAAGAACCGAACCGGAAAGAGGATCCGTCATCTGCGACGTGATCTCCTCAGTCCCCCAACGGAGCTTTGCGGTAAACCCGGTCCCATCAGCCGCCGTCAGGAGGAAAAAGGGATCATCCGACGGGGATGCGACCGTGAATAGCGTTCCGGAACCCGCGGCTCCCATATCCGCCATCCTGATCTGCAGGGTGAACGGGAGGAGGACACCTGTATCCGGCGCGGACGGCAGGATAGGTTCCGAAACGAGGAAGCCGGAACCCGCGCCGATCAGATATCCGAAGAGATCGCCTTCGACCGATAGACGCGGCGATCCGAACGAGGACACGGTCCCCTGCGGAGTACGGTATCCTGAATCATTGGTCTCGCCGCAGAAGTGGAACAGGGAGTAGTACTCGTCCGCGGGGATGAATTCGTTCTTGGTGAGTTTCTGCTTGCTGGAAACGAACAGATCGGCCTCAAGCGAGATGGAGGAGGTGAATGCGAAGCTGCCGAAATCGCCCGGCGCCATGGGAAAAAGCTCGACAAGAATGGTATACACACCCTCCTTCTTGGGGGTGTTCCAGACGATCTCGCCGTACCCGGCGGAATAGAGGCCCTCCGCGAGAAGCGTGCTTCCCATGCTCCAGCGGAGGAAGGGATCGACCCCTTCAGGACAGTCGACGGCGGCCACGAGGATCCCGCTCCCCGAGGGATAGAAAACGGGAGGATATACTGAAAGCCCAGCGATTCTGATCTCTTCGTCGACGAGGAAGAATTGAACGGAATGTTCGCTGAGAACCGCCTCGGCTGCGTCTCGGGCCGCGTACCGGATCTCGTACAGGCCCGCGGGAACATCCTCGACCGAAACCGGGGCTAAGGTTTCCGAGATCTCCTCTCCGGTAAGAACGCGCGTGGCCACGATCATTCCCGTGCTGTCAACCAATTCGATGAGCAGGGAGCTGATCGTTTTTTCCTCGGAATTCTGAACAAGAGTAGCCGGGATTTCCGCAGCTCCGCGGACGAGCACGGTTCCACTGGCGATTGACATGATTTCGATATCCTCTGGTTCGGAGGCCAGAAACATATTTCCAGAACATGCCGCCGCGAAAAGAAGCACGGGAAGAAGGAAAATAGATTGAAAAACCGCCTTCGGTTTCATCTTTCGGCTGAACAAATCTCCTCTTCACTATATTATCACACTTTCTCTGGTATTCCACAAGTATATCTTCACTTGAAGACTGTACAGCGAAGAGACGGGAGTATAGGACCACTCCGAAAACGGTCCGGAAATGGCTGGAGCGGTTCGAGCAGGAAGCCGAATCGATCCCCCAATGAGACGGCCCGGTCCTGGTATTCCAAGATCCGGGAGGTCTGCGAACGGGCCCAAAAGGACAACAAACGGATTACGGCGGTACGGATACGGAGAAGGCACCGGGTGCCCTATTCAACGAAAACGATCCTGAAAGTGATGCGGGAG
>CAZPZF010000102.1:0-1875 GCA_964590705.1 uncultured Spirochaetales bacterium
GATCCATGGCAAGCGCTCTTGCGAGCTCGAGTCTCTTGCGCTCCGAGATGTTGAGGGTCTCCACGACCTCATCGGCCTTCGATTCCAGGTTGACCTTGGCGAGGATCGCCCGGGTCTTCTCCTGCGCGGCTTTAGCGTTCCGCATCTTGTCCTTGCCAAAGAGGGCGCCGATCGCCACATTCTCCAGTACGGTCATCCCCGGAAAGGGCTTGACGACTTGGAAGGTCCTGGATATGCCGAGCTCCGCGATGCGGAAGGGTTTGAGCCCCGTTATCTTTCTTCCTTTGAAAAAGATCTCCCCGGATGTGGTTGAGAGGGTTCCGTTGACCATGGAGAGGAGGGTCGTCTTTCCCGCCCCGTTCGGGCCGATGATTCCCAGGATCTCCCCCTGCCTTACGTCGAAATCGACCTGCCAGACCGCCTTGAGAGCGCCGAACGTCTTGGTTACCTTTTTCCCTTCGAGGATGATCTCATTGCCGCTCATCGGTGCCTCCTGTCCTGCTGTCCGCACGCGTTTCCGCCCCCGGCGCCTCTCCGCCCGGAGAACCCCGCTTGCCGCGCCGGAATCCCTCCGCCGCGGACCGGAGGCTCTTTCCCTTGGTCACCAGGCTGATGATGCCGTTTGGCATGAACAGGACGACGAGGATGATGATCGTCCCGAGGATCCCGAGGTGGAGGTTGAGGAACCTCGACCACACGAGCTCGGAAATGGTCTCCAGGATGAAGGCCCCGATGACCGGGCCGAAGACCGTTCCCGCCCCGCCGATGAGGATCATGACAAACATCTTGACGACCCACATCACGTCGAACACGGTGGGTGGATCGATATAGCTGAACCAGTACGCGTAGAGGGCTCCGGTCAGCCCCGTGAAGAGGGCCGAGATTCCCCAGGAGTATATCTTGTACCTGGTGGTATCGATGCCCATGACCCCCGCCGCTTCCTCGTTCGCCCGTATGCTCTTAAAGGCGTAGCCGAGCCGATTCTTCGAGATCCGCCAGGCAACGATCAGGATGAGGATGAGCATGACGAACATGGCAAAGTAGAAGAAACGGTTGGTCACCGCGGGATGCCCCCGCATGGAGGGGATGGTCGTCCCCTGCCCGCCCCCGGTAAGGCCGGTGAGGTTGTCGATGATGTACTTCACCGCCTCTGCCGCGCCGAGCGTTCCAAGGGCGAAGTAGTGCCCCTTAAGCCTGAGGAGGAGCATGCCTAGGAGCACCGCCATGACGACGGCGGTGCAGCCCGAGGCGAGAAAGGCGGCGGCGAAGGGGAATCCGACCTTGTTCATCAGCACCGACGTGGTATAGGCGCCCAGGCCGAAGAATACCATGTTCCCGAAGGCAGCGTATCCCGTGAATCCGGAGATGATGTTGAGCGCCGAAGCCAGGACGCTGAACATCAGGATGTACGTGACGAGCCTGACCCAGAATCCCGTCAGGATGAACGGCAGAACGATGAACAGCGCGATCAGGACCGCGAAGATGATGATCTTGTTTTTCATTCGTAGAACCTCTTCCCGACAAGACCCGATGGCCTGAAGATGAGGACGAGCACGAGCACGATGAAGCCCATGAACTCCTGGAACGAGGCGGGCATGAACACGGTGCTGACCGTCTCGACCAGCGCGAGGGTCATCCCTCCCACCAGGGCGCCGATGGTGCTTCCGAGGCCTCCGAGGATCGAGATCACGAAGGCCTTTCCCACAAGAGCGCCTCCCAGGAAGGGGTTGGTGCTCATGATGGGGGATATGAGCGATCCCGCGGCTCCCGCGAGGGCCGCCGAGACGCGGTTTGAGACCAGAGAGGCGGCCCATAGCACGTTGGGGGCCGAGGCGAGGGGCGATAAACGCGGCGGCAGGGGCGAGGGCCCGGGCG
>CAZPZF010000102.1:1885-11066 GCA_964590705.1 uncultured Spirochaetales bacterium
GAGGCCGCGGCTCGCGCTTTGGCTGCTGAGACCCCGAAGGTGACGGCGTAGATGTTCTTCACGTCTATCCCGACGGTCTTGGCTCCCTCGAAATTGAGGGCGGTCGCGTTGATCGCCACCCCTGTCTTGGTCTTACGCATGAACAGGTAGAAAAGAACGGTGACGAGGATCGCTACCAGGAAGATCCCCAGTCTGACCGCCGGGATGACTACTCCTCCAACCTGTATCCCGGCGCCCGAATAGGGAAGCTTGACGCTTCGGTAGTCCGCGCTCCAGATGAGCAGACAGATGTTGGCGATGAGGATCTGCAGTCCGAAGGTGAAGGTGAGGGTGATGAATACGCTTCCCCGGACGACCCTGTTCAGGACGAATCTCTGGATGGAGTAGCCCAGGAGAAAGAGCGCCGCCATGGTGATGGGGATCGTGAGAAACGGATCGACCCCGTAGGCGGCGAAGAGCGTATACGACAGATAGGAACCGATCATGATGAACGATCCATGGGCCACGTTGATGATGTTCATCACCCCCCACACAAGGGAGAACCCGATCCCGATCATCGCGTATACGGCGCCGAACAGGAGTCCATTGATGATTGCCTGAAGCAGCATGGGCTTCCACCTCGCTTATCGCTTTACGCGTTTATTGCCGATTTTGATGAGATAATAGAATAAAGTATAGCAAAAGCAGGCCGGGTGATTCAAGGTTCATGCGATGGTTTTGACGGCGAATATCCCGATTCCCAGTCTCTTCTTCATCTCCCTCGGTCAGTCCTTCCTTTCAGCCGCGACCGCCATCGGCTGCGGCCCCTTCCTCCTGTGCTTCCATCTTTCCCCGCGCGGCCGCTACCTGCTTTCGACGGTTGTCGGGTTCGCCTACCATTTCGGTGACCAGCTTCATAAGCGATTTCTTCGCTGTCGATCTTCGCCATCGGCATGATCCTCCTCGTCGTGATGCATCAGCTGGTGATGACGACGGAACCATCATGGCCAACCTCGACCTTCTGGCCGCCTTCAGAGACCGGGTGCTTCTTGAAATCTCGCAAACCATGCAGGGGACCCTGAGGGTCGGCGACGCGGTGGGCCACGCGGCGGTGGCTTCCCTGCGGATCGAATACGGGAAAGAGCCGTTAGGAGGAACCGTCACGATAGGCTTCAGCGAATGGAGGCTCGCCGGAACCTCCATTGCAAGCGGGACCCCAAGCGGCGAGAGGGCCGTTCCACCGCTCGAGCCCGCAGTCTGTCAGGAACGGCTTCCCGGACGGGGCGGACCTTTCCGGTCGCTCCTCAGTCCCGTTTTCCCCTGAAATCCTTCTGCCCCCTGGAATACAACTGGGAGGAGAAGCGGATCTCCTTTGCTGCCATCCTGTCCGGCATATCGTTTTTCCGCATCCGGGCAAGGAGGTCCCGAAGTTCGTAGACCTCCGCCTGAAGCTCACGGTCCGATTCAGGGTAGGCGGAAAAACGGGAAACGGCCCTTTCGAGCAGTCTCACGGCAGCCTCGCCGCCCTTCCGACGCAGAAGATCCATGGCGATCCGTTTCGTACGGGCGGCATGGTGCATCCCGACCCAGTGGAGGGCATCAGGATCGGGTTCCTCGGCGGAGCATTCTTCCTGCGAGGCGCAGAGGAAAACCACATCCCCTGTTCCGCTCTCCCGCGGCTGTCCGCCCGATTCCCACAGGAGTCTACACCGTACAGTCCGCACACCGCCCTCCGCCAATCGGGGGAAGCGGCAGCGAACGACGGCGTGTCTCTCCTCCTCGGACTGGAGATCGCCGATGTCGAGGATGGCCACGCCCGTCTGCGGGTCTCTCCTGAGGTGATAGTCGCTGACGCTATCGAAGTCAACATCCGGGGTGGATTCAAGCTCCAGGCGGACATTTCGCGCCGCCACAGAGAAGAGGTCGCCGAGTTCCCCGCTGAAGCTCCGCTCGATCTCGACCGCTTCCCTGAGGTGGTGGAACTGGCCTCCTCCCGCCACGGCCATGGGCGCGAGGAGATTCTCATCGTAATCGGCGCCTATCCCGAATGTGCTTGTGCGTATCCCCGCGTTGATTCTCACCCCCGCGGCTTGGGACGCGATGGCCTCCGGATCCTGGATTCCGACGTTCGCCATTCCGTCCGTCAGGAGGAAACAGTGCATGACCCGGTCACGCGGAATCTCGCTGCCGGCGATGGAGGTACATCCGGTGAGCCACCCCTCGTGGAGGGCTGTCGAACCTCGGGCCTCGAGTTTCTCAATCGCATTTGTTGCCTCCCGCTTCCTTTCGCGTGTCGCCGATCCCCGGGGGAAAAGGATGTCGATCTTCTCATCGAAGGACACCACGGAGAATTCATCCCTCTCATCGAGAGAACGGATCACTAGGCTGGCCGCCTTTCTAGCCGCTTCCATTTTTTCGCCGTGCATCGACCCGCTCCGGTCGATCACGAGAGTGATCGTGAGGGGCTCACGTTCGCGTTTTGGAAGAAATTCGGACACCCGCACCGAAAACGCGATATGACGTTTACTGCCGGTCGGTCTGATCAGCTTCCTTTCAGCCCGGACGGAAAGAGATACTCCGGTAGAATCATTTGCCATTTTTTCCTCCTAGTTCTTCAATGATCTTTTCAATCAATGTCCGATACGTTTTATATTTTCCCTCCGCGGCATGGATCTCGAGGCCTGGCAGGATCTCAAAACGGAACCACCGCGTCTTTTGATCCGGGAATGGATGGTGTTCTTGGGGAGCAGCGTTTTCAGGGATCCCGAAGGTTTCCGCGGCAAGGATCCTTTCCCTTTTCTCCGGCCGGGCAAGCCTGGACCGTTCCAGAAGCGCTGACACATAGGCTTTCGGCGATGTTCCTCGAGCCGCTTCCTCGGCGGATCTCTGCGTAGCCGCCTTCCCGAGCAGCCCCGAAAGCTCCTTGAAGGAAAGAAAAGGGATGGTCCGCTTGATCTCCTTGAGAGAAACTCCGTTCTCGACGAGCCGCCTGATCACGCGGAGCCGCAGAAGGTGGAGATCTGAATACGAGGCGTTTTTACCGCGCCCCTGGGGCCCTTCCACGATTCCTTCGCTGATATAGTACCTTACCGTGCGAACGGAAAGTCCGGATGCCTGGGCGAGTTCCTCGATGGAGAGGTTCTTCGCGATCGTCATGAACATATTATATTCAGTTACAGTGTTACTGTCAACTTGTCTTATCAGAAACGTATCTTGTTATAAGCCAATTCCCAACAGACAGCCGATTCATTCCTAGTCTGCGGCCGCTTCATACATTTTCTTGTCCGATCGGGGGATCCGTTGTATAACGTGAGGAGGGACGTGACAAGGAGGAGTTGAGACTATGGAAAGAATACTCATCGACACGGACAATACCATGGGGAAGCCCTTCTGGTGGAACGACGACGGCCTTTCCATCCTCTACACTATGGGGTGCGGCCGCTTCGACATCCTAGGCGTGACGACCGTCTTCGGCAACTCCTCGCTGAAAAACGTCCACAGGTACACGGAGGAGCTGCTGAGCGCGGTCGGCCGTGCGGATATACCGGTGCGGCGCGGGGCCCGTTCCGCCGGCGATATAAACACGGATGCCGCGGCGTTCCTCGCCGATACAGCGCGCGCGCACCCGGGGGAGATCACGGTCCTCGCCCTCGGTCCCCTGACGAACCTCCTCGGCGCGTCCCTCGTCGACCCCGGATTCTTCCGGAACCTCAAGGGTATCGTCCTCATGGGAGGGATCACCGAGGAGTACCTGCGGATCGGCAGGATGATGATCAGAGACGTGAACCTGAGAAGGGACCTCGACGCAGCACGGAGCGTCATCGCATCTGGGTGCCCTGTGACCGTGATCAACTGCCATATCTGCGAACAGGTCCCGTTCACCAGGGAACAGCTCGGCGCGGTCTCTTTCTGGCCCGGGAGCATACTCGACCTGCTGGAAAAGGAGTTCTGGATCCACGGGAAGGTCCATGGCCTCGACTGCATCTTCATCTGGGACGTGCTGGTCCCCGTGTTCCTCACGGATCCCGACCTGTTCACGGACAGGGAGGTTCTAGTCGACGCCTCGTCCGTCGACGCCGTGAGGGACGGCAGGCTCCGTATCGTTACGGAGAACGGCTGCCCGATACACATGCCGGACAGGATCACCGACCTCGCCCGCTTCTCCGAGACGGTCATCGAGGCGTGGAGGCGGCTTGACGATGCCGTAAAACGGAAAAACGGCGACTACCGCTTCCCCCGCGCGGGCAAGGGGAAATCCGTCCTCGTGAAGGCAGCCCTTGCCCTGTTCATCCCCCTCGCAATACGGCTCATGTACCGGAAGAGGGGGCGGTTGTACTACGAGAGGTGACAGGCGTGTTGCATGCGCCGATTATCGCGGTACATTTCATGTATATTTTTATCATTAGGGGGTCTCTAAAAACTCGCCAGGAAACGATGGATCATGGTATAACCTTCGCTATGGGAGGAAGTATCCATGGCGGAAAAGGAAAGCGGACTTTTCGATGCTGAGTTTCGACTTCGGAAGATCGACCGCATTGGCGATCCGTTACAGAAACTCGATGCCTAAATAGACTGGGAATACTTTCGGCCCATATTGAACAAGGGATTTGCCAAGGACACGCCAGCAAAGGGGCCTGGAGGCAGGCCCCCATTCGACTACGTGCTCAGGTTCAAGGTTCTGATCCTGCAGTCGCTCTACAACTTATCCGATGATGCGATGGAATACCAACTAAACGACCGTAGGACCTTCCAGCGATTTATTGGGCTCGATGATCAGGACGCCATACCTGATGCGAAGACCATTTGGGTGTGGCGAGAAACACTGGTTCGAAGCAAGAAGCTACAGAAATTGTTCGATCGGTTCTGGCGTTACCTTGATAAAGCCGAGATCAAGGCACAGTCGGGAAGCATCGTCGATGCTTCGTTTGTCGACAAGCCACGACAGAGAAATACGAAAGACGAGAACGACGCCATCAAAAAAGACGAGATACCTGAGGACTGGCAGAAGCCTGAAAACGAGGCAATGCTACGCCAGAAGGATACCGACGCCCGGTGGGCGAAAAAGAATGATGAGACGCACTTCGGTTACAAGAACTATGTGAAAGTCGATCGCACAACAAAGCTCATCAAGAAGGCTGTAGTGACGGACGCCTCGGTACACGATTCTCAGGCCCTCGCCGATCTTGTTGATAAAACCGATGAAGGGAAAGTGATTTACGCTGATAGCGCTTATAGTGGGCAGGACCAGATGGAAACGATATGCAAAAAAAGCGATACCACGTGTCAACGAGAAAGGCTGTCGAAACCGTCAGCTGACGGAAACCCAGATGAAACGCAATCGCCAACTTTCTAGGACGAGATCTCGGGTTGAATATGTATTTGGCTTCATGACGATGTCGATGGGAGGCATGGTGATTCGATGTGTCGGATTCGCGAGAGCGGAAGCAGATATCATTCTGAAGAATCTCGCGTACAACATGAGGCGGTATTGTGTCCTGGTGGACGCCTAGGATGCCCGATAGGGGCTACGGGGAGACATTCTCCCTCGATAAGGGCTAAAAGCCCTTGATTAGTGGCGCTAGATTCATTTAATGAATAGAGCCCTTTTCTGATTATCGATCAAGTCAGGAAATGTTAGCTTATACTAGGGGTTAATAAAGGTCCCCATACATCTTTGCGCGGAGCTTCGACCAGTTCTACCCTGGCAACTGGGTACAGCCGGCGGAAGAGCCCTTCATCTTCGAGCGAAATGAACAGGAACTGCCTAGCACGTATATCCATAACGGAACATCATACGGTCTGACAGATTTTTTGAAAAAAAGCGCGACAACGGGATTCATCGTCATCAAAGATGACCAGATCATCTTTGAAGAGTATTACAACGGAAATACGGAAGACTCCAGATGCATTCTCTTTTCCGCGACGAAAGCGTTCGTTTCAGCGCTTGCCGGATGCGCGGTCACGGATGGGTATATCCGCAGCGTGGATGACCTGGTGACCGCCTATGTTCCATCGTTGGCCGGGTCAGGGTATGACGGAGTCAGTATCGCCCACCTCCTCAGAATGGAATCAGGCGCAGATTTTCATGAAAAGGATTATATGGAAATGGTGGATCTCCTCTCATCGGGGATGACCCATGAAGAGTTCCTTCAGAGCCTGGGGAGCCTCTATGTCCCGGGTACCGCGTACCGATACCTCAGCGCGGATACCATCGCTCTGGGTATCGTTATCAGAGAGGCTACCGGAAAGAGCCTTGCGGAATATCTTGAGGAGAAAATCTGGAAGAAGATCGGAACCGAAGCCCAAGCCTTTTTCTCAACAGATGTGGCCGGTGTGGAAGCCGGGGATATCGGTTTGAATCCAACCCTGAGAGATTTCGCGCGCTTCGGGAGGCTTTATCTGAACAAGGGCATGTGGGAAGGCGAGGAGGTTCTTCCCGCAGACTGGGTCGCCATTTCAACGACAGTCGGCGCCGATGCCGCCGTAAACGAAGCTCCCCTCGATTCCCGTGACTGGTGGACCGATTCTCTTGAACGATACTGGTATAGATGGTTCATTCCCCAGGACGGCAGGGGCGACTATCTTGCCACCGGATCATGGCAGAACCATCTCTATATCGATCCCGCGTCAAATATCATCATCGCCAAAACGTCAGCGTACGATGATTGGGATGGGGAGCTCGCCATGGACGAGGAGTCGTTATCCGCGTTCCGCGCTATCGCGGATCATTTCAGAGATTAAGGGGAGCTCCTTTACCTGCTCGGCGGATTGAGTTGGCCCTTTGTCTGCAATCCGCCGCGCGCCCCGCGGACGCCAGTGGGCCACCTTCCGGCGGGCCCGCGGCTGCCTACTCACGCCGGTACTCCACCTTTCCGTCGATCATCGTCAGGTCGACTTGGACCTCATTCAGCCGCATCGGGGGAATCGCGGTGATGTCCTCCGAAAGGACGATCAGGTCCGCGAGCTTTCCCGCCTCCAGGCTGCCCTTGATCCGCTCTTCGAAAGAGGCGTAGGCGCCGTGGAGGGTCGCGCAGCGCACCGCCTCCAGGACGGACACGCACTGGGTGCGGTCCAGCTGCACCCCCTTGGCCCTGTTGTAGCGGTTCACCGCTCCGTCTATGGTGTGGATGCCGATAGGCCCCGAGGGATAGTCGCTGGCAATGGCGACCTTGATCCCCGCGTCCAGCATGCTCCGCAGGGCGATGATGTACCGCATCCGGTCTCCATAGAACCGGGCGTAGTTGGCGCCGATCGTCGTGAGCATTCCCGGGTTCACGGTGGGGCAGATATTCATCCGGGCCATCCGGTCGATCAGGTCTTGGTCGGCTATGGTGCAGTGCTCGATCCGGTGACGCAGGTCGGGCCGCGGGTCGCGCGCAAAGGCCTTCTCGTATCCCTCCACCATGAACTCCACTGCCAAGTCGCCGATGGCGTGGGCTGTGGCTTGGCACTCGGCCGCGTTGATCTCCGCGATGTATTCGGCCACTTCCTCACGCTCCCAGCCCCTCTCGCGGGGAAGGGAGGGGTCGTGGCTGTACGGTTCGCGCGTGGCGCACGAGGGGCCGCCCGAACCGCCGTCTATCATGAACTTGCACGACCCTATCCGGAAACGCTCGTCTCCCAGGCCGGTCATGAGGCCGAGGGCCATGAAGTGGGCGTTGTCCTCCTTGGAGAAGGGCTTGCCGAAGATGCTGTGAAGCATCATGTACGACCGTATCCTGAAGGTCCCCTCTCGGCAGAGCTTCTGCATGATGTGGTAGGAGGGCTTGTCCAGCTCACCCGCGTCGTGGATGGAGGTGATCCCGTGCCGGAGGGCGAGGTCGTGAGACTTCATGGCGGCCGCTGCCTGCTGTTCCTCCGTGTAGTCGACCATGCCCCACAGCTTGAAGTGGGTGTGGCCCCGCACCATGCCGGTGAGTTTTCCGTCCCTCACCTCCACCTCGTCGTGCGGGTATTTCCCCGCGTCCTCCGGTGTGAAGACTCCCAGGTACTCGAGGGCCTTGGTATTGTACATACAGATATGTCCGCCTCCGTGCATGCAGTGGACCGGGTTCTCCGGCGCGATGGCGTCCAACTCCTCGATGGTCGGGTGGCGTTGTTCGGGGAGGAGAAGAGGTTCGTATCCCATCATGGACACCCATTGGCCGTGCTTCTTCACGGCTACGGCCCTTTTAAGAATGTCGAGCATCTGGGCCAGGCTCTTGCAGTTGGCGTAGAAGGTGTCGATCATGGCAGAATCGAGGTCTGTGCCGATCATGCCGGAGAGGATGGGGTGGAAGTGGGAATCGATGATTCCTGGCATGAGGGTCCTTCCGCGCAGGTCGATCACCTCCGTCTTGCCGTCGATGACCGCGTCCAGATCCCGGTCTGACCCCACGAACACGATCCTGTTTCCCTTGACGGCAACCGCCTGGGCTATCTCGTCACGTTCGTTCACGGTGATCACCCGGCCGTTCCTGAAGGCCACATTAGCCGATCCGAAATCTCGATTCATGGCATACTCCTGAGATGGTTGTCGAGGGCCGCCGGCTAAACGGAAGCGCGACGGGGCTCGATTAAAGAATAACGATTTCGGCAGTGATGATAAAGGGGATCAGTACTCCCACACCGTTTTCCGATAGCCTGACGCCATCAGCTTATCCTTCGATATGAGAAGCGCGCCAAGAATGCGTGCATGGGAGGCTATAATCCGGTCGAACGGGTCGCGGGTCCAGGTTTCATTCCTGGCCGCCAGAACAGCGGGAGCGAATGAATCCTCCTCCACGGAGAGGGAGAGACGTTCCGAAAGATACGCGATAATATCGCTTGAGTCTGCCTTGATCCTTCCTACCTCGAAAAGGTACTGAATTTCCAGCACGGCCATCGGCGAGATATAGGGGCGGCCCGAATCAATACGCGCCGCCGCCGCTCTGGGGATAAGCGCCGGATCGGCGTACAACCAGACAGCCGCGTGGGTATCCAGGAACAGCATCAGATCGTGTCTCCTGACCACAAACCAGTCCAGTCCGGTGAGATTATCGATTCGGGATCCGGAAGAATTCCGGGATGAGGTTCCAGGTTTTCGAGACGAGAGGGGCTTTTTTCAGCTATAATGAGAAGGCGACGCCCTTTTCTGTTAATCTCCACAGGTTCGCCAGTCTCGAGAACGCCGTCAAGAATCTCGTACAGCCGCTCCCGCAGTTTTGTGGCGCTGATACCCATT
>CAZPZF010000103.1:0-10982 GCA_964590705.1 uncultured Spirochaetales bacterium
CACCCCTGACTTCACCTCACCGATGATCCAGCCCCGTATCTCCGTGTTCCCCAGCTTGTTCTTGGTCTGGCTCTCGAACACGGGGTTCTGCAGCTTCACTGAAATAGCTCCGGCGATGCCGTCGCGGACATCGAGCCCCGAATAGGCCGCCTTGTAGAACTCGTTCACACCCTTCAGGATCCCTTCGCGGAAAGCGGATAGATGCGTGCCGCCGTCAGACGTGTACTGGCCGTTCACGAACGAGAGATAGGTCTCGCCGTATGCGTCCGTATGGGTGAAGGCGAATTCGATCTGCTTGGCCTTGTAGTACCCAATGTCGTACACGGTATTCCCTCCGATCTCCGACTGGAGAAGGTCGAGAAGGCCGTTCTTGGATTCGAAGGTTTTCCCGTTGAACACGAGGGTGAGGCCGCTGTTGAGGCAGGCGTAATTCCACAGCCGCTGTTCAATGAATTCGGGGTTGAACGCGTAGTCGCCGAAGATTTCAGGGTCAGGAATGAACTCGATATAAGTGCCGTCCTTCTCCCCCTTGATCGCCCCCTGCCGTTTGCTCTTGAGGACGCCCCGTTCGAAGACCCCCTCGAAACAGTGACCATCCCTGAACGAGATCACCCGGAATTTTCTTGAGAGAGCGTTGACAGCCTTGGTGCCCACCCCGTTCAGACCCACGCTGAATTGGAACACGTCGTCGTTGTACTTGGCCCCGGTGTTGATGACTGAAACGCATTCGATCACCTTTCCGAGGGGGATGCCGCGGCCGTAGTCTCGCACCTTGACCAGGTTATCCTTCACCGAAACGATGATCTTGTCGCCGGCGCCCATGATAAACTCGTCTATGCTGTTGTCGATCACCTCCTTAAGGAGGATGTAGATGCCGTCGTCCATATTGCTACCGTCTCCGAGCCGGCCGATGTACATGCCGGTGCGCAGGCGGATGTGCTCGAGAGAGCTCAACGTCTTGATCTTGCTCTCGTCATATTGAGGCGTTTTTGTCGCGTTTGCCATTCGATCTGCCCATTGTCAAGGATTTTACCGTCAGCGGGCCTTCTCCGTCTCCCCGCCAGTTCGGGAAGAGGCCGCGCGGACGCTCTTTTGTTTTCATAGTAGCACAACTGGGCGTTGAGTGTCACGAAGATTGTAAAACGGTTATAATAGCCCGAAGGTTAAAGAGTCAGATCTTTGACGGACTTTTCGCAGATACAGGAAAAACGGAAAATATGAACATACGATCAAAGGCCGAAATCCTGGAGATCCTCGGGATGCCGCAGAAGAGATACGCCGTGGAAGTCGCCCCCCTGGCAAGACGTCTGTGCTTCGAGCGCAGAGGTGGTGAACTCACCGCGGTCGCCATGCTGGGATTTGACAACATCTGCAGAAACCGCTGCCTGTACTGCGGTATGCGCGCAGGCAACAGCGAAATAGAGCGGTACCGCCTCGATACGGCGCATGTCATCGCGAGCGCGGAGGACGCCGCGGCCGCGGGCTTCAAACGGATATTCCTTATATCGGGGGAGGATCCGAAATACGGCTTTGACAACCTCTTATCGATCGTGGAAGGTCTCAAGGCGACCGGCCTGTCCGTGAGCCTCGCGTGCGGCGAGCTCTCGAAGGAGCGGTACGCCGAACTCGCGAAAGCGGGAGCCGACCAATACGTACTGAAGTTCGAGTTCTCCCAGCCGGAGATATTTAATCGAATGAAGCCTACCGCCGATTTCAATAGACGTATGGCGGGGATCGGGTGGATCAAGGAGAGCGGCATGCGCCTTGCGTCGGGGAGCATTGTTGACTACCCCGGACAGACCGACGAACAGCTCGCTGAGGATATCCTGTTTACGGCCGAACTCGGAATCGCCTGGGCACCCGTGATACCCTACCTGCCTGCCAAGGGCACGCCGCTCACCAGAGAGGGGGGGAAGCGGGGAAGCTTCGAGAAAAACCTCAGGGTGATATCCCTCCTGCGGATCATGATGCCGGACATCGACATCACCGCCCAGCAGCCCGGGCCAGATCCGGCACGGGGACTCTCCGACCCGGAGGGCAACCTGGCCGCCCTCAACGCCGGGGCTAACCTTCTCTTTGCCGATCTCCTCCCCGCTGCGCGGGCAAGGGATTTCAGCGTCGTTGACAACCGGATCGCCCTGGGAATGGAACACATCAGAGACATGGCGGAGCGCGCCGGGATGCGGCTGGCGTTCTGAGGGTTAGAGTCCGCGCGCAGGCCGAACCGATGCAGTCCTGTCGATATGTCCAACGGGCAGGTCTATTCGGCGCCCCCGGAAAGGGTAACCTCAAGGAATCGTTCCGCAAGATACCACGCGATCTCGGTGACCCTCCGTTCGGCAGGCCCGTCGCCGCGGTTGGCGAGCACGATCACCGCGTCCGCCCTGTCCTGCAGCACGATGATGGTGCAATAGAAACGGTTGTTGGAACCGTCATGCGCAAGGAAGCGGTCCCCCTGCGCGGTCGTTCCCGTGATCCAGCCCAGCCCGTAATTCTGGAGCCGGGGTTTGTAGATATATTCAAGGGATGATTCGCTGATCACGACGCGGTCGTCCGGGGCCTTCCCCCTGTTCCAGTAGATCGACAGATAGCGCTCCAAGTCCGCGAGGTTCGCGTGAACGGTTCCCGCAGGGCCGAACGCCGTTGGATTGTCGGCGTACGCGAAGTCGGGATCGACCGGCTCGGGCATATGGCCCCAGGGAACGGGGATCTCCCCTTCCGCCCGGGCTTCTTCAGTCCGGCTGTTTCCCGGAGGGCCGAAGCCGGCGTGTTCCATGCCGAACGGGGCAAAGAGCTCCTCCTCCATTAATGTCTCCCATACCCTTCCCGAAACCTGTTCGGCCATGAACCCGGCCACTATGTACCCAAGATTAGAATAGACGAATCCTGCGCCGGGAGCGGCAAGCGGCTCGACGGCAAGAGCCTCCCTCACCAGCCGGGCCCTTTCCTTTCCCGCGTGTGAGTTGTAGGGAAAGAAGGTGAGTAGGGGCTCGACGGGGATCGTCGGAGGAAGTCCGGCGGTATGGGAGAGGAGCTGTTCCAGCGTCACGCCCCGGTACTCGTCCCGCATGGGAAAGGTGGAACCGAGAACCTCCCCTATCGTAGCATCCCAGGAGAGGAGCCACCGATCCACGAGGATTCCGCAGAGAAGGGCTGTCATGGCCTTGGTATCTGAACCGATGTGGAAGGGATCGTCGACGGTGACTCGCTCCGGGCCTCCTTTTCTGCGGACTCCGGCCGCGGCGCGGTACACGGGCTTGCCTTCCTTGATGACCGAGACTGCAACGCCGGGAAGCGTGTTACGGCCAGGGGATGTGTACTGGGCGAGAACCTCGTCCGGAGACCGGGCGGGATCGATCGATACATGCTCCGGCGCTCCCGCGCAGGAACAGACGAGAAGCGCGATGACCGCGGCGAACCGCCCCAGGGTTTGAGTCTCTTGTCGGAATCGATCCACCGCGGTTTATCCCTTCGAGCGGCGAGAGGAGGAGGCTCCGCCGGCGCCGCCGCCGAAGATGATCATCGCCCCCAAGATGAAGCCGAGATCGTACAAGGTCCCGTTGTTGTGGACTTCGTAGATCCTGACCGCCTTGTTGAACAGGGAGATGATAAAGGCAATAGGAGCGATGATACCGTTCCAGAGGCCGAGCCAGAATCCGGCGACCTCTCCTTTCGCGTCGGGAGTCCCGGACAATGGATTCGGTCCGGCGGCGCACGCAGCGAGCGTCATTGCGGTGAGGACGCAGAGTGTCAAGATTCTCCATTCAATACCGTGCTTTTTCATCGTGCACCTCCTCTGGAACGTGGAAAGGGAGCGCGTAGATATACCCCTCCGTTTTTTTTCCGGTCAGGAGAGTGTTGAGATCGTCGGGAAACGCGGCGATCCGCGCGAACCCGCATTTTTCGTAGAAATGCCAGTTGCTCAAAGGATCGGTATACAGGGAAACGAGATACCCGCCGTCTTCCTCTTTTTCGTTTCCGCCGCCGCGCTCGCTTACCGCGTTCGTAAAGCGGTCAAGCAGCGCGCGTCCCACTCCCTTTCCCGTGAACGCGGGGTCGATCACGAACAGCTCGACGGTTCCCGCCGACGGCGGGGAGAACTCGGCCACCTTCGCGTTGGTTCCGGACAGCTTGCGCAGGAATAGAGGGATGTCGCGGAAGCGTCCATAGCGGCCTAGGATGAAGCGAGCCAGGATCCGTACGCTTCCAAGCAGTTCGGCTATTATTTGGGGGAGGCCGACGTCCGACTCGATTCTCCCGAACAGGAATCCGATGACCCTTCCGGAGAGGCAGACGACCTCCTTCCATGTCGCCGTATTCAGGGAGAGCTCCAGGTATCCGCGAACAACCGGAAGCACACGGCCCCCCTTCTCCAGCGTTCCCACGATCGTCCATGTCTCCGCGGTAAAGCGCGCGCATTCGGGAAGGTCCCCCGCGCGGAAGGCTCGGAATGAGAGCTCCTCGGTCATGCCTCTCCCCGCTCCATCACAACCCGGCAATGCCCTTTCTCCCCGTTGATCGATATATACAGGGGTTTCTCCAGAGTCACCCGCCTGCAATGGTTCCCCATGTTTCGGGGTGAGAGGCTCCCGAGCAGATCCCAATCGATGTAGGAGACCTCGTTGTTGCAGGGAATGCTCAGATACCCTATTCCCATCGAGAGGAGGAGATGGAAGAAGTGGGTTCCCTGCGAGGGTTCTGGGTGGAAGTCTTCGAGCCCGTACTCCACGATGAGCTTGGCGTTGCTGATCTGGCTCCACGCAACGGGTATCCCTAGAAAGCGGTCACGGCTCCCCCACCTGCCGGGCCCGATGAGGATGTAGTTCCGTCCCTCTTTGACGCAGATTTCGTTGATCTCCTCGATTTCCCCCTGAATCTGGATCGTCTCTCCCTTGTCGAAGCGTTCGGGCGGCACGTATACGATATCCCGTATCCCCTCGATCAGGCCGTTGCCCATGCTTTTCTCCGAGAAAAGGATGGTCCGCCCCTCTACCTCGCGCTCGCGGTTCTCTATGGTGTCTACGCTTGGATAGAACAGCGGACGGGCCTGGAGCAGGTAGAAGACGGGAGACCCTTCGCCGCGCAGGGGAAGGTTCATGGCGAATTCGATCTCCACGGGCGTGCCGAGAGCGATCTCCGATATCTGGAGGATAGTGGAAAGTGTCTCCGCGAGCGGCGTCGAGGGATCCCGCAGGAGATTCGAGAATGTGACGACCCGCGGCCCCGGAATGGACAGGGTGTCCTGTATCCGCCTGTCCACCGGATCCCAGACCGAGGCGCAATAGCCGAGGATTCCCGCTTCCTCCGCCTTATCGATCGGCAGCCTGACGAGGGTGCTGTGTTCGCCGGTGTTCAGGTCGATCGGCCGCTCTGAACAGTCGACCGCGTAGAAACTCGTCTGGGAGTACCGGACGTAGTCCTCCTGGGACATGAACTGTACCATCGGGTACGCAGGGCAGAAACGGTAGACCCGTTCGCCCTCGACTACGAAATGCCCGAGCCCTACCGCGATGGCGGCTACGCCGTGTTCGGGTTCGACCCCGCTTATCGGGTAATAGTTGTACGACTGCGCGACGCCGGAGATATGGGGGAAGTAGTAGTGGCCGAACCAATCGCCTACGACCTCCTGGATGATCACGGCCATCCGCTCTTCCTCGATGCGGAAGTTGAGGTTGGCTAGATATGCCTTCGTGCTCTTCCGGAAAACCGACGCGAACACCAGCTTGACCGCCTGTTCGAGATACTCCAGGCGCTCTTTGAAGGAAGCGCTGTTGTTCGGGATCATGTAGGTCTTGTAGATGCCCGCGAAGGGCTGTGCCTGGGAGTCTTCGAGGAGTCCGGAGGATCGCACCGCGAGGGGTTTGCGCGTCCTGTGAAGGTATTGCGCCAGCTGATCACGCAGAGGTTCGCTCAACCTGGCGGCCATGAAGACCGCCCCTACCTCCGCGTCGTCCATCGTCCTGTCGTAGCATTCGTAGAGCTTGTTCCTGCTGATGAAATCCTCGTATTCGAGGGAGCCGATCGCTACGGTCGGCGGGATGGCTACTCGAATCCCCTTCACCAGAGAGGAAAAGTCGATGGTCGCCATGAGCGCGTTGAAGAACGCGATGCCTCTTCCCTTTCCGCCGAGCGAGCCCTCCTGCATCTGGGTGAACATGTTCTCCTCCATGAGTCTGTTCGGGGAGAACTTGAGGATCTTGCCCCTGTTCCTCTGTACGCGCACCTCCTTGAAGCTGTTGATGAGAAAACGGCGGAACGACAGGGGGTCTACAAAGTCTTCGTACCCGACCGGCCGCATCTTCCGGGCAACCTGGAATTCCCCGTGAGCGATGAGCCACGTGGAGAAGTGGTTCCGGGAGGCGTGGTAGACAAGGACGCTGTCCGGGATGTTCGGCAGGATACGCTCGAAGTCGTCGATCCGGGGCGCCCTGGCGTATTCCACGCCGTTCTCGCTGCGGAAGATGAAATCCCCGAATCCGAGATTGGAGATGATGAAGGACCGGAGTTCGGACAGGAGAGTCGGGGAACGCTTGTGGATGAACACCGCGGAAACGGATTCGGCCTGTTCGCGGAATTCCTCCGAGGTCGACTGAAGGACGAGGGGAGTACCGCGGCCCATCTCCCGGAGCTTTTTACACAGGTCGACGCCCGCGTTGCCGTCCATGCGGCCGTTTTTCGGGAATTCCACATCCGAGATGACGCACAGGAGATTGTCACGGTATCTGACGCAGATGTCGACCGCCTCTTCGTACGTGCGCGCGTGCAGGACCTTGGGCCGTGTCCTCATCCGCTGATACTTCTGATAGTCGTTGAGCTCCTCGGAGATGAGTCGCTGCGTCTGTTGCATGATCTCCTTGAACAGGAGGGGGAGATAGGAGGAGTAAAACGAGATCGAGTCCTCCACCAGGAGGATGACCTGGACGAGCCCGTACTCCGTGTCATAGGGGGCGTTATCCCGATCCTCGATGTACTTGATCATCGCGAGGACGATCGAGGGTTCCCCCCCCCAGAGAAAGATGTTGTCGAACAGCCGCATATAGTCCTCGTTTCCGTGAACAAGGGCGACGTCCGATTTTACGGTGAGGAGCAGGATGATCGGTAGTTTTGGATACATCTCCCTGATATGCGCGGCGAGCGGCAGCGCTCCCGGCTTGCCGATTCTGGGGGTCATGATGACAAGGTCGTAGCTGTTCTGCCCGAGGAGGTTCAGGGCTTCATCCGCCGTGGGGACTGATGTGATCCGGGGAATGGTCGTCAGGTTGAGGTTGATGTACTGCCCGACGATCTGGTCCGAGAGCCTCCCGTCATGTTCGAACATGTAGGCGTCGTAGAAGGTGGAGACGAGCAGGATCTCCTTGACGCGTCGTTTCATGAGATTGTGGAAGTTTTCCTCGCCGTACTTGAATTTCGCGTAGTAGGCGTTCAGTTCCTTCAGATCCATGAAGGTTCTCCAGCGTGGCGGAATCGGAACAGACCCCATTGTGAGGGGATAATCATCCCATAGTCAAGCTTTCGGGGGCTGCACGATGAAATGATCCGGCACAGGAAACTGGGAGCAGAGGAGCAGGACTTCCCTCGATACCTTCTCGATGACCTCCTCTCTGTCGACATTCCGCGCCACCGTCTCCATGAGCTTGGCGATGGTATCCATCTGCTCCTCCTTCATGCCGCGTGTCGTGATGGCCGGGGTACCGATCCTGATCCCGTTCGGATTCGTCGGAGGCGCATCGTCTCCGGGGACGGAGTTGAAATTGGTCACGATGCCTGCCCGGTCCAGCGCTTTGGCCAGTTTCTTTCCGGGAATGGAAAGCGGCCGAAGATCGATGAGGATAAGGTGATTGTCTGTCCCGCCTGTCACCAGCGTGAATCCGCATTCCATCAGGCTAGCGGCCAGGCGTTTCGCGTTCGCCACGACTTGTCGCGCGTACGCAATGAACTCGTCGGTGTCCGCTTCCTTCAGGGCTACCCCTAAAGCGGCGATGGTATGCATAGGGGGACCCCCCTGATTACCGGGGAAGACGGCGCGGTCGCCCCTGGCCTCCAGCTCTTTCCTCGTGAGGATCATGCCGCCGCGCGGCCCGCGCAAGGTCTTGTGCGTGGTCGTGGTGGTCACGTCGGCGTAGGGGACGGGGGACAGATGAAGACCCGCGGCGACAAGACCGGCGAGATGCGCGATGTCGCTGATGTGGAAGGCCCCGACTCGTTTCGCTATTTCCCCGAAGGCCTTGAAGTCGATGGCGCGGGGATAGGCGGTCATCCCCGATATGATAACCTTCGGCTTGTGCATGACCGCCAGGCTCTCGATCCGGTCGTAGTCGAGGTATCCGGTCCGCGGATCCACGGAATAGGGAACGACGTTGAATACCTTGCTCGTAAAGCTCGCCTTCGCTCCATGGGTCAGATGCCCGCCCGAAGCCAACGAGAGCCCCATCATGGTGTCTCCCGGATTGAGCAGGGCGTTGAGCGCCGCCAGGTTGGCAACGGAACCGGAATAGGGCTGGACATTGGCGTGTTCGGCTTTGAAGATCTTCCGCGCTCTTTCCCGGGCGATGATCTCGATCAGGTCGGTGACCTGTTGTCCCTCGTAGTAGCGCTTCCCCGGGTAGCCCTCGGAGTATCGGTTCGTCAGGCAGCTGCTCGTGGCGCTCAGGACCGCGCGGGAGACATAGTTTTCGGAGGGGATCATCCGGAGGGAGCCGCTCTGCCTCGCTTCCTCCTGCTTGAGAAGCTCATAGATCTGGGGATCGTACTGTTCAAGGGCCGTGACCATCGCAACCTCCTCTATGTATCCGTATAGGGCACCTTCCGGCGTTTCTTTGCGAAAGTACATATCATGCTATCCAGTCTTCATCAAGGGTGTTTGAGACATTTTTGTCCATAACACGGAAATATTTTGATGTTTTCATCAGACATGCGGAAAGGCGAAAGACCGCCCTCCGCGACACAGTCGGAGCGGGTTCACGGGGGATCGGGCCGCGCGGGGCTTGCGCTGGTTTGCAGAATGTCTTAAAATACGGTTAAGTCTCTTTATGTTGACTTAAGTCTCTCGAATTCGCTAAGGAGAAGAAGGTGACAAAACTCGACCCAACCAAGATGAAGGACTGGGAGATCGCCGAAGCAGCGGCGGAAAACATGAAAACTGTCTACACGCTTGCGGACGAGCTGGGGCTCCGAAAAGAGGAACTCCTCCCCTATGGCCACCACATCGGGAAATTGGATTACATCAGGATCCTGGACAGGATGAAGGATCGTCCAAACGGAAAGTATATCGAAGTGACCGCGATCACGCCCACCCCGCTGGGAGAGGGAAAGACCACGACGACCATGGGTCTTGTCCAGGGTCTCGGGTATATCGGGAAAAAGGTGATGGGTGCGATCAGGCAGCCCTCTGGCGGCCCGACCTTCAACATCAAGGGCTCCGCGGCCGGCGGGGGTCTCGCGCAGTGCATCCCGCTGACCGAGTTCAGTCTCGGCCTCACCGGGGACATCGACGCGATCACCAACGCGCACAATCTCTCCATGGTGGCCATGACCAGCCGCATCCAGCACGAATTCAATTACGACGATGCCGCCCTCTCCTCCAGGGGTCTGCGCAGGCTCAACATCGATCCGCGGAACCCGGCCATCGGCTGGGCGATCGACTTCTCGGCCCAGGCGCTCCGTGAGATCATCATCGGGCTCGGCGGTTCGATGGACGGCTTCATGATGAAGAGCGGTTTCCAGATCACCGTTTCCTCCGAGATCATGGCCATCCTCGCCGTGGCGCGCGACCTGGCTGATATGCGCGAGCGGATGGGAAGGATCGTCGTGGCGTACGACACGTCGGGCAAGCCGGTGACCACCCGCGATCTCGAGGTGGACGGCGCGATGACCGCCATCATGGCAAAGGCCATCAACCCCAATCTGATGCAGACGGTGGAGGGTCAGCCCGTGCTCGTGCACGCGGGTCCCTTCGCCAACATCGCGATCGGGCAGTCCTCGATCATCGCCGACCGTCTCGCGTTGAAACTCGCGGATTATCACGTCACCGAAAGCGGATTCGGCGCGGACATCGGGTTCGAGAAATTTTGGAACCTGAAGTGCAGGTTCTCGGGTCTCGCACCCGACTGTTCGGTCATCGTCTGCACCGTGCGCGCGCTCAAGATGCACGGGGGCGGTCCACGTGTCGCGCCCGGTAAACCGCTGGACAAGGCGTACACCGAGAAGAACACCGCGCTGGTGGAGAAGGGCGTTGAAAACCTGATCGCGCACATCCAGACGGTGCGCAAGAGCGGAATCCCCGCCGTCGTTTGCATCAACCATTTCTACACGGACACGGAAGACGAGATCGCGATCATCAAAAGGGCCGCCGAGAACGCGGGAGCCCGTGTTGCCCTCTCCAAGCATTGGGAATTCGGCGGCAGGGGCGCCGAAGAGCTGGCCCGCCTCGTCGAGGCCGCCTGCGCTGACAAGAAGGACTTCCACTTCCTCTATCCCGAGACCATGCCCCTCAGGCAGCGGATCGAGCTTCTGGCACGCGAGATCTACGGCGCCGACGGGGTCAGCTATACCCCGGTCGCAACAGAAAAAGCGGCGGAGATCGAGTCCGATCCCGTCCTCTCTACGCTTGGAACCTGCATGGTGAAGACCCACCTCTCCCTCTCGCACGATCCTTCCGTGAAGGGAAGACCGAGGGGATGGACTCTCCCCATCCGGGACATCCTTTCCTACCGCGGGGCGGGATTCGTGGTCCCTGTAGCCGGAGACATCAAGCTCATGCCAGGAACGGCATCCAATCCCGCCTTCCGGAATATCGACATTGACGTGAAGACGGGCAAGGTCAAAGGTCTTTTCTGAGGCTGCCGAGCACGCCGCCGATCTGTAAGAGCCGAATCGCGGGCCGCCATGGGTTTCATCCATGGCGGCCTTTTTTCGGTTGAGAAAAAAAACTTTAGCGGATACACTTTGATCATGAAAAAGTCAGAATGCCAGAAAAGTGTATC
>CAZPZF010000104.1:0-10916 GCA_964590705.1 uncultured Spirochaetales bacterium
CGGCTCGACGCACTTCGGCATATCGACATGGCGCGCGTGGCCGTCGGATTTTCGCAAACCCGCCGCGCCGACCGATTCGGCATGCACGCCTCGCTCACGCCGATGCGTTTCGCCGACGGTGCGATGCACGTTTTTCGCCGCAAGCGTCGCTGGGGGATCCAACGGTTGTACGATCCCGACGGCCGCGAGATGCTTTACATCCTGAACTTTTTTTTACCGCGGTATCTCGACCTTCCCTTCCGCGAAAAACTGGTCACCATCTTCCATGAGCTGTGGCACATCGGCCCGAAGTTCGACGGCGACATCCGGCGGCTCGGCGGGCGTTGTTACGCGCACGGACCCTCGAACCGGCAGTACGACGCCGAGATGGAAGTGCTGGCCGACCGCTGGCTGTCGCTCGATCCGCCGGAATCGCTTTTCGATTTCCTGCGTTTGAGCTTTTCCGAGTTGCACGCGCGCGAAGGCCGCGTCTACGGGCGTCGCGTGCCCAAGCCAAAGCTTGTGCCGCTGGATTGAGCGCGATCGGCCGACCGGTTCAATCCGATTGCTTATTCGGCTTTGGAATGCGTGCTGGTTTCGGACGGCTGCGGTGTCGGCCGCGTTCGGCGCGGGAGGCGTGAGCTTGCAGACCAGGTCGAGCGGAACCACCTCTACATCTCCCACTTTCACCGGCTCCTTTCCGAGGAGGCCCATTTTGTAGAAGGATTCGGAGAGCTCGAGGGCCGGCCCGCCGTACTTGAACGCGATGTTCTTGCAGCCCTTGAACACCTTCTTGGAGAGGATGCCGAAGGTGACCGGTTCCTCGTGCTCGTGATCGACGAGGCGTCGTTTCCCGAGCCCTTTGAAATCGATGTAGACCGGATCGTTGTATGGCTTGACCCGCACGAACTTCCCGTTGACGAAGTTGACCGGTTCGGAGGCCATGTCCCCGAACGCCGTTTCCGGGGACCACCAGAAGGGGATGAACCTGTTGGTCCATATCCCGTCATAGACGTAGATCCCGATGAAGTCGACGGTGTCCAGTTTGTCCGCGCCGTTTCGGGCAAGAACGCTTACCAGGCCCGGCGCCGATCCGGTGTTGGTAAGGGCGGTAAGACCGGCCTTTTTAAACTCCTCGTCCCTGCCGAGCTGGCGCTTGACCGCGTCGATGAACTCCATGTCCTCCACGGGTCCGGAGGCGAGATCCTGGTACATGCACTTGTTGGCCAGGGCCGCGTCCATGAGGGTCATGTTGAAATCGGGCGGAAGACCGTTGACGATGAGAGCCGCTCCAGCGGTAACCTTGAGGACTTCCTCCTTGCTCTTGGCATTCACCTTTACAGCCTTCGCCTTTTTGAGCATCCCCTCGAGGCGTTTCGCGGCTTCCAGGTTGTAGTCGGCGCACACGAGTTCCGTTACTGCCGCTTCCTGATTGAGCCTCTTCGCGATGATGCTCCCCTGGGCTCCGACGCCCAGCACGACTGCTTTCATGACATTCTCCTTTCAAAATAAAGGCAGCGGCGCTCAACACGCCCTGCCCGATTGACGGATACAATTTTCCTGATGATTGTTTCTCTGATGAACCGTTTTTAGAAGCGGCAGCCCCGGGAACGGCTCCCGAGGCTGCCAGGCATTACTTGTTCTTGCTCATATCGGACAGCCGCTGCTTGGCGGCCTTCGAATACCAGAAGACTAGGCAGATCGGCCCTACGATGGCGACGATTCCGAAGATATAGCAGAATATGTTCCAGATCATTTCGCTGCCTCCTGTGCCATGGTTTTCTTCCCTACGGCGTTGGCGATCAGGAAGACGATGAGGACGATCGGCGTGATGATGAGGATCCCGTACTCCTGCCAAAAATCCGCGCCGCCTATCGTGATGATGAAGGTTCCGATATCCTCGTCCTCATGCCCCACGAGGATGGTCATGAGGTACCAGACGATCGAAAGCACGAGACCGGTCAGACTGGCAAGGGTTCCCGCGATCTTCTTGGGCGCCTTCTTGGAGAATGCCCCGAAATAGACGGGAACGAGGGTGCTGCAGATGATGATCGTGGCCTGGAACACCCAGACACCCATGATCCGGTCAAAGGCGAAGGAGAGGGTAAGGGAGAGCGCTGCGGAGATGAGCATGCCGATCTTGGTCATGCGTTCGCACTGGTCTCCGGAGGCCTTGGGATTGATAACACCCTTGTAGAGGTCGTACCCGATGACGCCTCCCGCCACGAGGAAGTAGGAGTCCGCGGTGGACATGGCCGCTGCAAGGACGCCGGCGAAGAACAGGCCAACGAGCCCTGTGGGCAGATAGGTCCCCAGGACGGCGAAGAGAGCCTCGTTGGGCGCGATGTCCGGAATGACTCCGAGTCCGACAGCCGCGGCCGCGAGGATCCCGATGAAGGAGACGCACCAGTCAAAGGCGAGCCACATGGGAACGCCCGCGGCGAACGCCTTCTTTATCTCCTTGGGTCCCGCTGACGCGAAGATCCGCTGGAAGAAGGCGGGTTCGGTGAGAACCGCGAAGGCGGTGATCGAGTAGGCGAACAGGGTCCATGGGGTGAGGTATCCCGCGCCGATGCTGAAGAAGTATCCCGCGTCCTCCGCGCTGCCCGCGTAGGCAACAAGTCCTTCCCAGACCTTTTCGTACCCTCCGATGGCACTCCATCCTACGATGAGCCCGATGCCGACGGAGATCATCATGACGATGAACTGGATGAAGTCGGTCATGGTGACGGCCCACAGGCCGCCGGACCATGTGTAGATGAGGACCACGACCGCGCCTATCAGGGTTCCTGCCCAGAACGGAAGGCCTGTCGTGAGCCGCAGCAGGAAGCCGATGCCCATCATCTCCATGGTATTGGTGGAATAGAGGAATGCCGCGATGGATGTGATCACGCCCGCTGTTTTTCCGTATTTTTTGAACGAGATGTCCTGCATCGTCGTTCCCTCGGGGAAAACCGCCTTAAACTTGGGCGATAGAATTGCCATGATGATGTAGAGAACCGTATACGGAAGGGAATACGCGAAGAACGCTGAAATCCCGTCCATGAAACCGACCTCAGAAGTCCCGAACAATGTGTCCAACCCGTAGAATGTGGAGACCAAGGTTCCGACGAGCAGCGGGGCCGTAAGGCTCCTTCCCGCCATGAAGTAGTCATCAAAGCCCTGCTTTTTTCTGGCGAACCAGAATCCAATGAACAACATACCGCCGATGTATAAAAGAACGATCAGCCAGTCAACGAAGTGTAGGGTAACCACTGTTTCAGTCAATAGTGTATCCTCCTTACCTGATCAAATATGATTGACGACGTGAGATCCTTTTTTATCTGCTCCTTTCTACCTCCTCTCATGGTTTTTGGAAACACCGCCGGGCGGCCGGTTTCCTACCAGCCGCGCACGGTTTCCACCGAGGCTACTTACCGATGACCGCTTTGACCGCGTCCTCCATTGCGTTTAGGGCGAAATCGGCGTCGGCGTCGGTATGGGCCGTTGAAATGAACCAGGGTTCCCGCGAGTCCTTGTCGGGCATGACACCGCGCGCCATGAGTTCCTCTATGATCCTCTCATAGGTGTCATGGTCGCCCGCAGCCCAGTGCCGGTACTCCGTGCATTCCTTTTCGGCGGTGAACACGATCCCCGGCATTGCCGGCGGCCCCTGAATCACGTAGGGAACCCCCGTCTTGTCGAGGATCCGCTTCCAGCCCGCCATGAGCCGTTTCCCATGTGCGTCGACCTTTGCCAGCTCTCCCCGCTCGATCAGGTCGAGGACTGCGTCAGCCGCCGCCATGGCGACCGCGTTGCCGGTGTAGGTGCCTCCGTGCGGTATCTTCCCCGGTCCGATTTCGCCCATGATTTCCTGTTTGCCGCAGATGGCCGCCACGGGGAATCCGTTGCCCAGGCACTTTGCGTAGGTGACAAGGTCGGCCTTGACGTTGAAGTACTCCTGGGCCCCGCCCTTGGCGATCCTGAACCCGGTCTTCACCTCGTCGATTATCATCACTATACCATACTGGTCGCATAATTTGCGAACAAAATTTAAAAAACCTTTTTTCGGCATGATGGAAGCCTGATTGCCTAGAAGGGGTTCCATGATAATGGCCGAAAGATCCTGCCAATTCTCCTTGACCTTCTTCTCTAGAAGCTCCTCGTCGTTGAAAGGGACGTTGATGACGAGGTCGCTCATGGCCGGAGGAATTCCGGAACCCTGGGGGATGTTCACGATCGATCTCCGGTACCCTGCTCCCGGGATCGGAGGATAGCAGTTCCAGAGGGTATAATCGTGGAATCCGTGATAGGCTCCTTCGAACTTGAGTATCTTCTTCCTTCCGGTGAATGCTCTCGCGATCCTGATGGCTCCCATGGTCGCTTCCGTGCCGGATGTGGCGTATCGGACCATGTCAACACCGGTCACCTTCCTGATCTTTTCGGCCACCTTGATCTCGAGTTCGCTGGTCATGGCAAAGGTCGTGCCGTTTGCCAGCACCTCCTGCACGCGAGCGTTCACCTCCGGGTTGGCGTGGCCGAATATGACGGGTCCGAAGCCCAGCCGATAGTCGATGTACCGATTATCGTCAAAATCCCAGATATAGCCGCCCTGACCCCGTTTCACCACGAGCGTTTTTTCATCGCCCCAGTAGCGGAAGTTGGATGTTACGCCGCAGGGCATCACCCTTTTGGCCCGTTCAAACATTGCCCTCGTTTTCGGTCCGCTTTTCATGGAAAGCACCTCTCACGAATATGAAGAATTGATCCAGACTCCCATCATGACCCAGAATCATCACACTCCTCTGAATTCTAAGTGATACGGGGGTGATATTTCCCTTATTTTCCGATTGACGAAACCAGCGGGTGGCAATATTGTAGAGTATCGCTCCTATACAATCCTTAATATCCGGGATGCTGGTTCAGCAGGCATAATATGGAAAACACGACCGTTTCCCCTACGCGATACACGCCGCCGCGGCTGAACGATATCCTTTCCCGTGAAAACCTCTTCTCCTTCCTCGACGAACGCTGGAACCGGAAACTGACCATCGTTTCGGCACGGGCCGGGCAGGGGAAGTCCACCACCGTGGCGGATTACCTTTTTTCAAGAAAGAGGAGCTTCTTCTGGTACAATCTGGACACGAAGGATAGTTCTCTGCCGCATCTTTTAGCTTCCATTATGGGCTTTTTTATCAATCGGGAAGCTCACGGGACTACCCGGCCGGCCGCGGAGCTAGATGTACGCGGTTTTCTGCTCGACTGCGCGCCGGAGGAGGGGGCGGCCAGCATAGCCCGTTTCCTGAGCGACGAGAAGGTGGATGATTTCGCGCTCGTATTCGACAATTTCCAGAAGGTTAATGGCGTCGAACATGTCTGCCGATTCTTCCACCTCCTCGCGGAAGCGCTTCCCCTCAGATTCCATCTGATCATCCTCTCCCGAGTCCAGCCGGCGCTGAACCTGGCCAAGCTCAGGTCGGAGAAGGAGGTGACCGAGCTTTCGGACAGGGAACTGGAATTCGGCTACCAGGAGATCGTCTCCCTCTTTCACGATGTCTATCGGGTTTTTCCCGACGAATCCCTTTTGACCGGGCTTCATGACCGGTTTGCCGGCTGGATAACCGCGTATATCTTCATTCTCGACAAGGTCTTCAGGCAGAAACCGAATGACCAGCGGAAGACGTTGGAAGCCGTGCTTGCGAACCCCCTCATCCCGGAGATAGCGGATTTCCTCCAGTTGGAGGTGATGGCTGAGGTGCCGACCGAGCTTCAAGAGGATGTCGTCAGAGTCAGCCTTCTGCCAAGTTTCGACGCCGCTGACGCCGAGGCTGCCGCGGGAAAGAACGGCGAGGATCTGATCGCCGCTATGCTGTCCCGCAACCTCTTCATCCACCGACTCGAGGAAACGCGGGAGACGTTTGCGTTCCATTCCCTCTTTGCCCAATTCCTGCGGAAGAAGGTCACGCTCATGAAGGAGCGGGAGCGTAACCGCTTGTATGCCTCGCTTGGGGACCACTTGGCGGGGTCCGGCAGGACGGATCTGGCCATCGATTTCTTCATCCGGGCCGGCCTCTATCCGCAGGCGCGGGATGTGTTCATAGAGCTTGCCGATCCCATCATCACCTCGATCGATATGGGGCGGGTCAGGAAGCTCGCCGAGCTTTTTCCTCAGGAGCAGATCGACGCCGACCCATACCTCATCTACTACCACGATATCGCGACGAACCTCCTCAAGCCCTTCTCGACACGAAAGCGCCTTCTCTCCCTGCTCGATTTCTTCGAGAGGAACCACGACTACAACCGGGAGGCTACCATCTATCAGGTCCTCCTCAGCAACTACTTCTTTTACCAGACGAGCACCATCCTTGTTCGGGATTTGGTCCGTATGGCAACGGATTTCATCGGCCGTCACGGGGAAGCCCTGCGGCCGGAACAGCGGGAGAGCCTCTCAACCCTTATCCCGCTGGGGCAGTGGTGGCTTTCACCCGCGCGTGACGACGCCTTCGAGGCGGCCATCCGCGCGGAGGAGACATCCTCGAGACTGCACAACGAGGATGCGTTTCTCACCGCGCGCCTGGTCCTGGCTCGGATCTACCTGGAAAAGGGGGAGTACAGGCAAACGGAGCAGCTGCTCAGGAAGACGGAGCGGCTCATCCCCCAAAGCGACAAGGCTCACCCCTACATCGCCCTCCTCCGGTTCTATATGGGAGACACCTTTTTCTATCTCGGGCAGATCCCACAGGCTATCGAGCAGGTGGAGAAAGGCTTGTACGGGTCGACAAAGGAGTTCGCCTTCCGTCTCTACCTGGAACTCAACCTCGTCCTCTATAATCTCTATCTGGATAACGTCGATGCCGCGGAATACCTCTTCGACTCCTTCAGTGAGATCGAGGTGTACGAGAATCTGTACGTCAAGAACTATCTCCTCTATCTTCTGCATATGCTCATCGCCTACCGGAGCGGGAACGAGCGGAGGGCCGACTACTACTTCAAGCGGCTCATGGAGCCGGAGAACGAAAACCTGCTGCGCAGCGACTTCCCGTACAGCTTCATCGCACTGAGCGAGACGGCCATCTATCTTGGGAAGGAAGAAACCGCCAGGGGGATCCTGGAACGACTCGTGAGCGAGATCCAACCCGACACCCCCCCGTTCGCATCCGCCACTGCGTATGCCCTTCTCGGCTATATCTGCGCCTCGGGGCAAGGGCAGGGGAAGGGCTCGGAGCGGAAGGGTTTTGTTGCGGCTCAAGACGGCACCGGACGGGAAGCCGACGCGGAGGCATGGTTCTCGCGCATGGAGAGGATCCTCCGCGAGAGGGGATACACCAATCTCGATATCTGCGATCCCAGGTTCCTCATGCGGATCGCGGAGCTTTCAGGCCTCGACCTGTTCGATTCCTTTCCCCGCATCGCTTGCGTTGAGAAGGCGGAGGAAGAGCCGGACAAGAAGCCGGCGGAGATGGAAATTCAAACCTTGGGCGATTTCCGTGTCTTCGCGCACGGGGTCGAGATACCCACCAGCCTCCTGTCGAACCAGAAGCGGGTGATCGATCTGTTCAAACTCCTCGTCGTAAACAGGAAGAACGGCGTGATGAAAGAACGGATCTACGAGCTTTTCTGGCCTCGGTATTCAGCCAAGAGCGCCCGGGACAATCTGAATACGATCATCTACCGGCTCAGGCGTATCCTTGGAGACTCGGCCGAGATCCTGGTGACCGACGCCAATTCCATCAAGTTCAGAGAGGGTTCCGTCTCCGTCGACGTCGACCGTTTCCTCGAATACGGCAGAAGGGGCCGGGACGCGGAAAACGCCGGGGATATCAGCGGTGCCATCGGCCACTACGCGGCCGCCGTGCATCTCTATCGGGGGGACTTTCTCGAGAGCGACCTCTATTACGATTTCATCAGGGACGAGCGGGAGGCCCTCAGGAACAGCCTGCGCTTGATTCTCTTCAAGCTGGCGAGGCTCTCGCTCGACGCGGGGGAGTACCTGAAATCGCTGGAATGGGGCATGAAGCTCGTCCAGGCCGACCCCCTGTGCGAACCGGCGTTCCGCCTTCTCATGATCGCGAGCACTCTGTTGGGGAACAGGAGCGAGATCCCCCGGATCTACGACAGGCTGAACCGGAAACTCATGGAGTGCTACAAGGTGCAGGCGGACCAGAGGACCGCCCTTCTGAAGGACCGGCTCCTCTCCGGGGAAACCCCGGACCCCTCGCTCTGGCAGCAGGAGAGCATCTTCTGATTCAGGATCAATCTTCGACTGTTTCGGTCGCCGCGGTCTGAGTGTCCGGCCCTTTCTCCGTATACGCGCTCTTGACCCGCGCGAATTGGACGGTGAAGATGACGGCCAAAACGAGAACCGCGGCCACGGCGAGCGCTCCCGGAACGGCGTCCCTGCCCCTTCCGGCGTGTTTCTTCTTCACGGCGTTTGCGCGGAACAGGCAGACGGAACCCGCGATGAAGAAGCAGTAGAGGCTTGCCGCGGGAGCGAAGGTGCATAGGGAGCTGTAGCCGATGATGTTCGGCCAGCTCGCCCCCTGATGCGGGATGAGGGTCAACACGCCCGCGAAGCCGGCGAGACCGGATACGAACAGGAGACCGCGGTATAGTTTATAGTTCATCGAAGAGACCCTCGTTCAGGCCGGCATGGTGCCGAAGAGTCTTCGGAAGAAGCGGTGTACCTTGTGGATGCTCCCGACGGCATCGCCGTGCATCAGGACGCATTCGTCGCTCACCGCGGTCATTCCCCGCTTTCTGCAGAATTCAAGGGCATCCTCCGATTCAGAGCCCTGTTGGAACCACACCTTCCCGATTCCGGCAGCGTGGGCGGCGGTGACGAGGGAAAGAGCCTGCTCGGGTTTGACCACCAGCAGGAGGCCGCCGGTATTCTTCGGCAGGGACTCGATGTTCGGATAGCATGGTTCCCCCTCGATCTCCTTCGCGTTCGGATTCAGGGGGTACACGGTATACCCCTTCTGTTTCATCTCCTTGAACACGGCGTTTCCGAATTTCTTGCCTGACCGTGATACTCCGGCGACCGCGAGAACCCGTTCGGCTAAAAAGGAATCGATGTCCGCCTTTGACGCTCTCTGTTTCATCCTGTTTTCCTCCTCGCTCGAATATACAGAAAAATCTGCGGGAAAGCATCATGAATGGTTTCCGCCGGTTCGCGTGTTCGGTATCTGGGAGCCTTCGCTTTTGCGGGTCGGATTTTTCTGGCGTTATCCCGCGTTTCGTGAGATAATCTGTATCGGGTTATCCGGGCACTTGCGAAAATATAATAGCGATTCGCAAGCGCCTCTAAAAAGCAGGAGGTTTTTGTGAAAATTCTATTGGTGGGTACCGGCGGTGTCGGGGAAGCGATCGCGGTTATCGCGAAACGGCGGGATCCGAATTCCCAATGGATGGAGCAGATGATCCTCTCAGACTACAGCCTGAAACGGGCTAAGGAAGTCCAGTCGAAGCTCAAGGATCCGAAACGGTTCCCCATCGAAAGGATCGACGCGAGTAGGAAGGAGGAGATCGTTTCCATCGCGAAGAAGTACAATGCGGATCTTGTCATGAACGCGTGTGCACCCCAATTCAATATGCCGATCTTCGACGGCGCGTACGAGGCTGGCTGCACCTACATCGACATGGCCATGAGCCTTTCAGAACGCCACAAGGAAGAACCCTTCAAGAAAACCAATCTCAAACTTGGCGACCTCCAGTTCGCCAAGAGCAAGGATTGGGAGAAGAAGGGGCTCCTCGCCCTCGTCGGCTCAGGAGTCGAACCAGGCATGGTAGACGTGTTCGCCCGGTACGCGTCAGATTATCTCTTTGATACGATAGAGGAACTCAACGTCCGGGACGGCGCGAATCTCGTGGTGAAGGGATACGACACGGCTTTTGGGTTTTCCATCTGGACGACGATCGAGGAATGCCTGAATCCGCCGGTCATCTGGGAGAAGGAAAAGGGCTGGTACGTCACCGAACCGTTCTCCGAACCCGAGACCTTCCACCTTCCCGAGGGGATAGGCGATGTCGAAATGGTGAATGTGGAACATGAAGAGGTTCTGTTGATGCCGAGATACTTTAAGGACAAGGGACTCAAGCGCGTGACGTTCAAGTACGCCCTGGGGAACGAGTTCATCAAGGTCCTCAAGATCCTCCAGGATCTCGGTTTGGACAAGACGAACAAGATCAAGGTCGGAAACGTGGAGGTGGCTCCGCGCGATGTGGTTCAGGCCGCCGCTCCGGATCCCGCTCATCTGGGTAAGAAGATGTTCGGGAAGACCGCGGCCGGTCTCTGGGTCAAGGGGAAGAAGGACGGCAAGGTCCGCAATGTCTACATCTACCAGGTGGCGGACAACCAGGAATGCATGAAACGCCTCGGCTGTCAGGCCGTCGTCACCCAGACCGCGTTCAACCCCGTCATCATGATGGAACTGCTGGCCAAGAAGATCTGGAAGGGTGTGGGAGTGCAGGGGCCCGAGTATTTCAAGGCGGAACCGTTCATGAGACTCATGGAACCCTATGAATTCCCCGCTGGAATGATTGAAATGGATTCCGAATATAAAAAATATTTAGAGGAAAAGGCATTAAAAGTGGGTTTTTAGGCAATAATCCCTAAAAAACCGCTTTAATTTTTACCTAATTGGAGCTATTATACATTAGCCTCTCGTCAATCAAGCGCCATCGTGATACGATGGCGCTGTTGTCCGGGGATCTAACCTCCCACGGGAAGACAACTCCCCCGCAGACGCGGGGCTAAACCATAGTGTGAAAAATCAAGGAGACGATCATGGGCGAAGAAAGCAAGAAGAATCTTTCCCCGGTCTGGAGCCATGGAACCGATATCGTGGTGGAACGGGGCGAAGGGGTGTATCTCTACGGCACGAACGGCAAGCGCTACCTCGATTTTACCAGCGGAATCGCCGTGACGAGCACCGGGCATTGCCATCCCAAGGTTGTAC
>CAZPZF010000105.1:0-10886 GCA_964590705.1 uncultured Spirochaetales bacterium
TCCTGGTCGTACTGGACGAAATAATCCACGTCCTTCACGTGGACATGCGTGTCCCCGAAGGTTCGGGGCAGGTTCTTGTTCACCTCGAGGATGACGATGTCCGCGGCCTCGAGCACGTCCTTCTCGTACGTGATGCCCAGGGAGAGCGAGACGAAACCGCGGAAATCCGGGGGAGTGCAGGTCCCCACGAAGATGTTTGGCTTCTTCGCCTGAATCCGGTCGATAGCCGCTCGGTGGAGCATGTTCGGGACGTAGGTGACGGTTCCGGCGTTCTTCTTGATCGCCTCGCGCGATCCCGGGGCGTGGAACCAGCTGCACAGCTCGAACTTCCCCTTCATGGCCGGGTTCGCGTAGAACTCGTACGGTTTGAGAGTCAGGACGGAAAAGACGCGGACGTTTTCCACGCGGTCCGCGACGATGTGGAATTTGCCCATGCATCCCTGCGGTTCCGAGGCGCATTGGGCTACGATTATATCGAAATCGGAGTGTATGGTCTGGACCGCCTCCTCGACCGACACCGTTTTCCTTTTGTATTCTTCCAACCAGCGCGACATATCGTTTCCTCCTTACCTCACCGTGATCAATAGATGAAAAGATTGCTGCCGACCGCGAGTCCCGCCCCGGAGGCGACGAACGCTACCAGGTCGCCCCTCTCGATACGCCCCTCGGAGACGGCGTGATGGAAGGCCATGGGAACGCAGGCCGAACCGGTGTATCCGTACCGGTCCATGACCATGGTCGTTTTTTCCAAGGGAAGGTCGAGTTCCCTCATCACTTCTCCGATGACCGATTTGTTGATCTGGGTGAAGACGATGTGGTCCAGCTCTTCGACCCTTCTTCCTTTGGATTTCACGAGGCCTCGCACCAGGGGCGGCCAGAGCGTAACGTTCCGGTTTCCCGGCAGGGGCTTTCGGAGTTCGAGGCCATACGACCCCGATTCCAGAAGCTCCTTGGTCACCGGGGTGCGGGTTCCTCCGGCGTACACGCCGATGAAGTCCCACTGGGTTCCATCCGTGATGAATCGGCTTCCGATGTATCGGCTTCCGTCTACGCACGCGTTTCCTCCGCGGGTTTCCGTCCGTTCGAGGATCATGCAGCCGGCCCCGTCGGCGAAGATTGAAAGCCCGAAGGAATCCGTATCCTTCGTGTAGGCGGGCATATTGTAAACACCGGCCACGGCCGCAAACCGCTTGTCCGGATCGGTGGCAAGCACCCTGGCCGCCGTATCGAAGGCGGTCACAAATCCGGCGCAGGAGGCGCCGAGGTCGAACGATTCGGTGAGCAGCTCCCTCCCTTGCAGCCGCCCCTGGACCACAACAGATGTGGCGGGTGAGATGTATTCGGGGGTGTCTGTCGCAACGATGAGCAGGTCGATTTCCGCAAGCCCGATACCGGCCGCGTCGGCGGCGCGCCTGATGGCGCGTTCGGCGAAATCGGCCGTGGTTTCACCGGTCTTCCGGAGCCGGGCTATGTGACGGAACCGTATGCCGATCTTCTCTTCCAGCCGGTCCGCGTCGAAATCGATTCCGGTCATCTTTTTCAGTTCGGCGTTCGAGATCGGTTCTCCGGGGACGTATATGCCCGTGCCCCTGATCCGTATCCCAAGCCCCCTTTCCTCTTTCATGTGCCGCCGTCTCCCTTCAATGCAATCGAGGCCGCCCAGCGCCCTCTTCCGCGCAGTCCCGGCTCCGGTTGGCTTGAGCAAATAACAATGAGAAGTGATTCAGTTTGAACATGCCTGTTGCATTGTAGCCCCCGTCTGCTTGTTTGGCAAGAGGAGGTTTTTCCGGAAACGATCTTTTTGTTGACTTCAATGCTCTGAATGATATAAAATGAGAATTGATTCAATTCTTACATAAATGGGCCTGGCGCAGATGCGCAGCGCCGGAAACGCGGGACGAGTCCATGCCGCATGGCGTGCCGGAACGGCATGGCGAGCCGGAAGACGGACCGAAGCGGATCAGGGCCCGGCGGCGGACGCGCGGACGCCCCCTCGGAGAAGCGGGATGAATATCGGGATCAGGAGCATCGGAACCTACACGCCGGAAGGGCGGATGAGCGCGGCGGAAATCGCGGCGGAGTGCGGTATCCCAGAGCAGGTCATACGCGAGAAATTCGGCGTTATTTCCAAGCCTGTACCCGGCCCGGACGATACGACCTCATTCATGGGAACGAGGGCCGCCGAAAAAGCACTCGCTTCCGGGAATGTCGACCCGAAGGATTTGGACCTCATCATCTGGTGCGGCGCCCAGCACAAGGACTACCCCTGCTGGCTCGCGGGACTCAAGGTCGCGGACAGCATTGGCGCGGTGAACGCCTGGTCGTTCGACATGGAGGCCATGTGCGGCTCCATGATGGCAGCGGTCGACGTGGCCAAGTCGATGATGCTCACCCATGACAACATCCGCCGGGTCCTCCTGGTCAGCGGCTACCGGAATTCGGATCTGATCAGCCTGAAAGAACCAACGACGGCTTTCATGTTCGACATCGGGGCCGGCGGAGCGGCGATGATCCTGGAAAAGGGATACGGCAGAAACATCGTGCTGGCTTCCGCCTTTAAGGGCGACGGTTCCTTTTCTGAAGACTGCGTGGTGCCGGTGCTCGGAACCAGGAAATGGCCCCCCGCAAAAGGGGACGAGGCTGACTGCCATTTCCGCGTGACGGATGAACCGTCGTTCAAGAGGAAGCTCGGGGAGCGGACCATGCCCAATTTCTTCTGGGTCATCAGGGAGGCTCTTCGCCTCTCCGGGTACACCCAGCGGGATATCGGGTACCTCGCCATTCTCCACTTCAAGAAGTCGGCCCATGACGCGGTTCTCGGGGAACTGGGGATCGGATCGGATCGGACAAGCTACCTGAACGAATACGGTCATATCGGGCAGAACGACCAGATCCTCTCGCTGGAGCTCGGCCTGGCCGCGGGAAAGATCCCCGACGGGACGGTCGTGGTCATGGTCGGCGCGGGGCTGGGATTCGTGTGGGCCGCCAGCGTGGTCAGGTGGGGGCTGGCCTCGTACGGGTGAAACGGAACGCTTTCATCTTCCGCGAGGGTTCGTTCTTACTACCGACAGCCGTTCTCCTGTCGTTTATATGGTACGAGAGGGAGGATACAGTGAAGGGAAACGGAATCGAGGAACACCGCATCGAGATCAACGGAAAACAGTTGTTCTATCGCGCCGCGGCCGGAGGATGCCCGCAGGGGACCATCCTATACATCCACGGGAACACCGGATCGTCACGCTGGTACGAACGGGTCATGGACCTGCCGGGATACCGGACCATCGCCCTCGATATGCCAAATTTCGGCAGGTCAGACCCCATCGACACCGCCGATATCGGCGTCTACGCCGACTGGGTCTCCCGGTTCTGCGACGCCCTTTCCCTGAAAGGAGTAACGGTGGTCGGTCATTCCCTGGGCGGGGCCGTGGCCATGTCCATGGTCCTTCGGCGGCCTGACCTGGCGGATCGGCTTCTGCTGGTCGACTCTGCTCCCCCTGGAGGATTCCCCACGCCGAAAGAGCACTATCCGGTCATCGAGATGTATCGAACCAACCGGAGTCTCCTTACCCAGGCCCTGGGGGCCGTTGCCCCTGCGCTGAAGGACAGCGTGTTTCTATGCCGGCTCGTCGACGACGCCATGATGATGAACGGACTTGCGTTCGTAGGCAACGCGGAGGCCCTGGGTCGTTTTTCGTGCCTTGCAATGGAGGGAAACTTCGGCAAACCCGTCCTGGTCATCCGGGGAGACATGGATATCCTCATCACGGCTGATATGGCGCGCCAGACAGCCGAGTTCTTTCCAGCTGGCAGGTTTGAGGAGCTCCGCGGAGTGGGACATTCGGTGATGGTTGAAAACCCCGGACTGTTTCTCCGTATCCTTTCCGCCTTTGTCGCTGGAAGCGGGAAACGTGAAAATGCTTGACAGCCCGTAGAAGCTGTGAATAAATAATGAGAGCAGATTCAGCTATCACTCTCGAAACGGAGGTAAGGTTATGAAAAAAAGGGGAATTGCGGTTCTCGCACTGCTGATTCTTTTACCCCTTCTCCTGTTCACCGCGTGCGCGAAGAAGGAGAAGGAGGCTGCCGTACCCATCAAGCTGGGAGGTGTCTGGCCTCTCGCAGACATAACCGGCGACCAGGGAAGCAAGGCGGCGCTGCTGGCCGTCGAGGAAATCAACGCGGCCGGAGGCGTCCTGGGCAGACCACTGGAGCTGATCGTCATCGACGATGAATTCAAGCCGGAAAAAGGAGCGGCCGCGTTGGAGCGGCTTGCCACGGTAGACAACGTAGACTTCTTCATCGGCGGTATGTCGAGTGCGGTACACCTGGGGCAGATACCCACGCTCAAGAAATATCAGAAGATAACCATGTGGACCGGCGCCGCCTCGTACAAGTGCGAGGAAGCGGTGGGGGCGGACGCCTCCTGGTATTTCCACCTCCATCCATGGGACTATACCCAGGGGCAGAGCTATCTCCAAGGATGGGCGGCCATCGGAGTAAAATACCCCCAGATCAAGATAGCCAAGTGGTTCCTGGCCTACGAGGAAGGCCCCTTCGGGACCGCCTCTTTCCAGGCTTCCAAAACCCTGTTCTCTTCCATAGCCCAGATAGAGGGTGAATCCTTCAAGAGCGCTGCCGGCGGCGGCGGCGACTACAGCGCCATGCTCGAGCACGCCAAGAAGGCGAACGCCGACATTTTCCTGTGGGCCGGGTACGATGCCGACGCCCTTCCCATGCTGGAACAGGCAAAGGCGATCAACTTCGCCCCTCCGATCTACGTGGGAGCGCCTCCGGGATGGCCCGCCGATTTCGGCAAGTCTCCCCTGGCGGACAACGTGATGCTGTACGGCATGTGGGCACCATCCATTAACAACGTGAGTCCGGCCAGCAAGAAGTTCTACGACGCCTACGTGGCCAAGTACGGAGCCGAACCGGCCACGTATTTCGCGCCGTTGAGCTATACGGCCGTCTATCTGCTCGCCGAAGCGATCAAGAAGGCCGGATCCATGGATCAGGCCGCCATCATCAAGGCACTGGAGGAAATCGAATACCCGTCAGCACTCGGCGAAACGGTCACCTTCACCCCGTCGAACATCATTGCGCACCAGGGAATTAGGGGGCAGAAGATCCTGCAGTGGCAGAAAGGGAGGCAGGAGGTTGTCTGGCCCTTCGAGGTACAGACCGCGGACCCGGTATTCCCCTTCCCCTCCTGGCAGTCACGGTAATTACCCGGGCAGCCTCCGGGGCTGTCTTCCAGATGTGCTTCCTTCCGGATCGGGGATAGACCCCGATCCGGTTTTTATGGAGTATGCAGTATGATGACGAGACGACTCCGGCTGTCGCTTCTTCTTGGCGGCGTGTTGATTCTGTCGGTCCTTCTGTTCGTCTGGAGACCGACGGTGATCATCTACGGGATCCAGCGAGCCGGCCTGTACGCGGCGATCGCCATGCCAATGGGGCTCATCCTGGGCATCGTTCACATCGTGAACCTCGCCCACGGGGAGCTTATGATGCTGGCCGCCTATTTCACCTACTTTTTCTGCGTGAAAAGCGGCTTAAGCCCCTTCATCGCCATGATTCCGGTGACCATCGTAATGGTTCTGCTCGGGATGATCGTCTACCGGCTCACCATCCGCCGGACCCTGAAAGCTCCCGAACTGAACCAGCTCATCCTCACGTTCGGTCTGGCCATGATCCTGAGCCAGACGGTCAACCTGATAGCCACATCCCAGCCGCGCAAGCTCTCCCTTTCCTATGTTTCCGCGTCTGCGAACATCGGAGAAACGAGCTTCGGAACCTACGATTTCATCTATACCGTAGCCGCGGTCCTGATCCTCGTCGGATTGCAGCTGTTCATGAAAAGGACTCGGCTCGGCAAGGCGGCGATAGCAGTGGGACAGAACCCCACCGGGGCGCGGCTTATCGGGATCAACGTTGACAGGACCTACCTCGTCATCTTCAGCGTTGCCGTCGGCCTGGTGGGCATCATGGGAACGCTGTTCATGACCAGGTCCTCTATCTTTCCCCTTGTGGGAGGAGCCTACACGATGAAGTCCTTCTGCCTCGTGGCCATGGCCGGAATAGGCAATATTCCCGCCATACTGATCTGCAGCCTAGGACTCGGGGTAGCGGAAAGTTTCATCGCCTCGTTCAGGGGGGTGTCAGGATGGTCACAGATTGTCTTCTTCGCCCTCATCATCATCGTGATCATGTACCGATCGTTGAAGTGGAGGCGGGCATGAAACAAATGACCCGGATCCTTCCGTTTCTCGCTGCAGGCGTCGTCCTCGCCCTGGCCATTCTGTTTCCCTTCTTCACGGGGCCCTATCCCCACTCGATCGCGACAACGGTCTTGATGTACATGACCCTGGCGGTGAGCTGGGATATGCTCCTCAGATCAGGACAGATCTCGTTCGGGATAGCCGGATTCTTCGGGCTGGGAACATACTCCTCGGTGCTTACGATCATCAAGCTCGGGTTTTCACCTGGACTGGCTCTCCTGTTTTCCGCGGTGTTTGCGTTCCTGTTCGCGGTAGCGCTCGGCCTCATGGTATTGAACCTTCGCGCCATGTACTTCGCCATTACGACCCTGGCGCTTGCCGAGATATTCCGGATCGTCATCAGGAATTGGATCTCGTTCACCGGCGGGCCGGAGGGGATGGTCCTGCCCGCGGTCATATTCGGCGGAGATTCGCGGGCCCTGTACTGGATGTTCCTCGCGATAGCCCTTCTAGCGATCGTATCTTCGCTCCTGTTCGAGCGATCCCGCATGCACTACGCCCTGACAACCATCAGGAACAACGAGATCGTGGCTAAGTCGAGCGGCATCGGGATCTTCAAGTACCTGGTCCTGACCTTTGCCATAACCGCGGCGATCCAGGGCCTCGTGGGCGGCGCGTACGCCCAGATGTACGGTTTCGTCACTCCGGAGAGCAGCTTCAACGCCGACTACACCCTCCTTCCCCTGGCCATGGCCCTTCTCGGGGGGATCTACACAACCTGGGGGCCGGTGTTGGGAGCGGTCCTCCTGGGGGTGATCGCTGAGTACCTCAAGCTCTACATTCCGTACGGCCACCTGGTGGTCTACGGACTCATCATCCTTCTGGTTATCCTGTTCATGCCGAACGGGATCGTCGGCCTCATACGGAAACGGATGGCAGAGGAGGCCGGGAGATGAGCATACTCAGAACCGAAAAGCTCAGCAGGAGATTCGGTGGCCTTCTGGCCGTGAGCAACGTGGACTTCTCGATGGAGCGGGGGGAGATCGTAGGGATAATTGGACCCAACGGCGCGGGAAAGACGACCTTCATCAACGTGGTTTCCGGCATCTACATGCCCAGCGGGGGAACCATCACGTTCAACGGAAAGGACATCACGTACATGCCCGCCCACATTCGGGCCAGGCTTGGAATCGGGAGGACTTTCCAGATCATCCATCCCCTCGAGAATCTCAACCTGCTTCAGAACGTCATGACCGGCTTCCTCTTCTGCCAGAGAAAGACCGTGAGAGCCGCCAGGATTAAAGCGGTCGAGCTCTGCGAATCGCTGGGCCTGGACAGGCTCGAGCGTCCGGTCAGCCAGCTGACCATCCTTGAAACCAAAAAGATGGAGATCGCCCACGCCCTTTCGACCGATCCGGGCGTCCTGTTCCTGGACGAGGTCATGGCGGGACTCAATACCGACGAGATGATGGAGATGATCCGTACGGTGAAGCAGCTGGCAAAGGATCGGGATATGGCGGTCGGCGTGGTTGAGCACGTCATGGGGGTCATCGACCAGCTCACAGAGCGGGTGGTCGTTCTCGACGCGGGAGAGATCATCGCCTCGGGACCCGCCGCGGAAGTAGCCTCGAACCAACGGGTCATACAGGCCTACCTGGGAGGAGATTACACCAATGTTGGAAATTAGGGGCATTGACTGTTACTATGGTAAGCTCCACGTGCTCAACGGGGTGAGCCTTTCGATAGGGAAGGAGTCAGTCGGGCTTTTCGGCCCGAACGGGGCGGGAAAGACGACCCTCATCAACGCCATCATGGCCATGGTGAAGCCGGTCCGCGGGAGCATTTGCTTCAACGGAGAGGATATTACGGGGAAGGAGACCCACATGATCTCGAGGAACGGAATCGCGCTTGTGCCGCAGGAACGGGAGCTCTTTCCCTTCATGACGGTCTTGGAAAACATGGAACTTGGTGCAGCGTACATCCCCCACGCGGCCGATGGAAAGGCGGACCGCCTCGAGAACATCTTCTCCCTCTTTCCGATCCTGAAGGAGAGGAGAAAACAGCCGGCCGGCACCATGAGCGGGGGGCAGCAGCGGATGCTCGCCATCGCGCGCGCCCTCATGTCCCATCCGAAGCTTCTGATTCTCGACGCGCCCTCGCTTGGGCTTCAGCCCTCCCTTGTTGCGGAGCTGTTCGATAAACTCGCGGAGATGAAGAAAACGGTGTCCGTGCTTGTAACCGAGCAGAATGTGCGGGAGAGCCTCAAGGCCGTGGACCGGGGCTATGTCCTGGAGAACGGCCGGGTGGCCATCGAGGACACTGCCGAGGGGCTGAAGGGAAACCCGCATGTGATACGATCCTACTTAGGATTGCATTAGCGTCCGCCACGGAGCAGCCGCGAATGCCCGTCTCGGCTGAGGCCGCCCCGGCGTCGCCCGGGAGGAGGGACCCATGAATACAATCGAAATCAACGGCACGACGCTGTGCTACGAGTTCACTGAAGGCCCCGGCGATGCGGTCGTCTTTCTCAACGGCGTCATGGCTTCATTTTCCAGCTGGCGCGGGTTCGCGCCCGCGTTTCTCCGTGCGGGCTACACGGTCCTGCTCCACGATTTCAGGGGGCAACTGCTTTCAGGGAAACCGCCCGGCCCGTACCGCTTCGCGACCCACGCTGAAGACCTGCGGGCCCTCCTCGCGCACTTGGGGATCGAAAAACCCCACCTGGTGGGCACCTCCTACGGCGGCGAGGTTGCCATGCGCTTCTGCGCCGACTACCCGGACGCCGCGGCCAGCCTTACCGTCATCGACTCGGTGAGCGAGACCGACGCCATACTCGCGGGCATGGTTGATGGATGGATCTCCCTTCTTGATGCGGGGGACGCGCGGGGTCTGTACCGGGCCGTGATCCCGGTCCTCTACTCGGACCGCTTCATCAGGGCGAACGCCGAGCTTCTGCGCGGCCGCGAGGAGGCCTTCGCGAAATCTCCCGCCGACTATTTTACCGGTCAGCGGATCCTCTACCGGACCTTTCTCGACGACCTGCCATTCACGGAGGACCTGGGGAGGATCAAGGCTCCCGCGCTCGTCCTCTGCGGGACGGAGGACATCCTCAAACCCCCGAAGTTCTCCCGGATCATCGCGGACCGAATACCGGGTGCCGAATACCTCCTCATCCCGGATGCCGGCCATGTCGCCATCTTCGAGAAACCGGGCGAGGTCATCTCCGCGGTCCTGGGGTTCATCGAAAAGAACAGGGGGTGAGGCGGCCTCGATTATGAAAGCGTTACAGCCTTTTCCCAGGGCATGACGAGGCTCTCTTCCCTTTTTCCTTCCATGACGGCGATGATCCGTTCCGCGGTGAGTTGTCCGAGCCTCTCCTTAGGATGGCCGTAAGAGGCGAAATCGATATCCCTGTACCGCGGCATGAAGGTGCCGTCGAAGCTCCGCATGGCCGTGATTCCGCCCGGGTGGGCTTCCAGGTAGGAGAGGAGCTGTAGGGCGATTTCGTCGTTGTAGCAGACAACCGCCGAGCAGTCCGTAATGAGCTTCGAAACACCCAACTGAAGCTCGATGAGTCCCTTGTTCTCGGTATTGAACCAGAGTATGTTGTCGTCGCTGATCCTAAGATCCGCCGTGGTGAGCGCGTCGATGTACCCGGAAAAACGGCGAATCCCCTGGATATCGTCGCTCTTGAAGATCCCGCCGATCGATCGATGCCCGAGACTGATCAGCTCATTGGTCGCGTCTACGCCCCCTCCGTGGTCGTCGGTCACGACGTAAACGAAATTGCATTGCGGCTCGTGGAGAAGTTCCGGGTAGTAGCCGTTGAAGAACACGATCGGGATGTTCCGGGCCGCGAGCTCCCGGTAAAAGGAGAGGTTCGGGTTGGGCAGGGCGGTCTTGGTGCCCTCCACGATGATTCCGTCGACGTTGTTTACGGACAGGCTGCGCAGGATGTCGCGTTCCTTGGCGATGCTGTTGTTCGTGGCCATCAGCTGGATGGAGTAGCGATTGCGCGTCGCCACCTCCTCGATGCCGCGGAGGATGCTCGGGAATATGTATGTGCTGATGTAGGTGGTGATCACGGCGATGCGCATGGTTTTCCTGGCCGCCGCTGCCGTTTCGGAGATGTAGGAACCGCTGCCCTGGATTTTGCTGATCAGGCCGTCGCTTTCGAGCTTTTTGAGAGCCTGGCGAACGGTCTGTCGGCTCACGCCGTACATGCCGGCGAGATCGAGCTCGGTAGGCAGTTTATCCCCTGCCGTATAGGTCCCGTCGCTGATCGCGGTCGATATGGTGGAATAGAGCCGTAGGTATTTTTTTTGAGAACTCATCTGAATCAACTCCATGCCGATGCGATAAAATGTATCGTAATCGGCTTACAAAAGACAAGTATACGTATACGCGCGGTTTGTTGTACCAGTTATTCGGTACAATTACGTACAAATATACATACAAAATAATTAAATTCATCATGAAATTAAAGATTAAAGTCCATAAAATATTAATATGTACGTAAGAAGTATTGACAATTCTGAATTTCGGTTGTTAAGATATTATTAAATTGTTTCTATTCTTTGACGGCGCTGAGTTTGAGACATATTTCGGGGGCCGCCATGGCATATGGGCCATCGCACAAACTGAGTCGAATCTACCGGGGGACGC
>CAZPZF010000106.1:0-6445 GCA_964590705.1 uncultured Spirochaetales bacterium
AGCGTCGGCATGGTGATTCACGGGGAGTCGATCGAGCTCGCGCTTTCCACCTACTTCTCCCTCGCCGTGGGCGACGGCCTAGTTACTCAGCTTCCCGCATTGCTCATCTCGACGGCCACAGGCCTCATCGTGACGCGGGCAGTATCGGACGGGACCTTCGCGAGCGACGTGACGATCCAGTTCTCTCGCCAGGGCAGGATCTACTGGATAGCCGCGGCCTTTCTCCTCGTGCTCTCGCTGGTTCCGGGTTTCCCCTGGTATGTCCTCATACCCCTCTCGGGACTTACGGCCTTCCTCGCCTACAGACTCTCTCGGAAGGAGAAGGCGGAGGGCGACAAGCTGCGCGCCAAAGAGGGCGGGGCCAAGGCTGCGGAAACACCCGCGGAGATCTCTCCGGTCGTACCGCTGGATCCCATCTCGCTCGAACTCGGATACGGCCTTATCCCGCTCGTCGACAAGGATCAGGGGGCGGAACTGCTCGATCGGATCACGAGGATCAGGAGGGAATCTGCGCTGGAACTTGGTCTCGTGGTGCCGAGGATCCGGATCATCGACAACATGCGGCTTTCCCCCTCGGAGTACTGCGTGAAGATACGGGGGGTGGAGGTCGGCCGCGGCGTGCTGAAGATCGGCCATTACCTCTCCATCAATCCCGGCGGGATCAAGGATGCGATTCCGGGAGAAAAGACGAAGGACCCCGCCTTCGGGCTTCCCGCACAGTGGATCACCGAGGAAAACCGCGACCAGGCGGAGCGGGCCGGATATACGGTCGTGGCCTCCCGCTCAATCATCGCCACCCACCTCACCGAGATCATCAAGCACCACGCTTCGGAGATCCTCGGCAGGCAGGAGGTGCAGGGGATCCTCGACACTCTGAAGAACGACTATCCCACCGTGGTGGCCGAGGTGACCAAGTCCCTTTCCGTCGGCGAAATCCAGAAGGTCCTCCAGGGACTCCTCGGGGAACAGGTCTCGATCAGGAACATGGTGGCGATCCTGGAAACCCTGGCGGACTACGCGGGAGTCTCCCGAGAAATCGGATTCCTCGTGGAAAAGGCGCGGCAGGCCTTGTCGCGCCAGATCTGCCTCCAGTACGCGGATGAAGGGAAGGTCATCCGGGTCCTCACCATCGCGCCGGATCTCGAACAGATCCTCATCGATTCCCGGATCGAGACCACAGCCGGGGTGGTCGCCGCGCTGGAACCGGATGATCACCGGAAGTGGATCAACGCCCTGGCCAACGGCGTGAAGCGGGTCCATGACCAAGGCCATCTGCCCGTGGTTCTCTGTTCAGAGCCGGCCAGGGCGCTCGTGAAGTCCAGTTCCCGGCGCGAGATACCCGACCTCGTGGTGCTCTCTGTACCTGAAATAGCTCATGACATCACCGTCGAGTCTCTTGGAGAGATTCGGCTGGAATAGGGAAGGAAGGAAGATGCAGTACTTTACGGAACAGGGACGGTCCCATCAGGAAGTAGACGAACGCGTCAGGATGAAATACGGGGATTCCGCCCGCGTCCTGACGAGGAGGACCATTCATACCGGGGGATTCCTAGGGCTTTTCATGCGGGAGGGGATCGAGGTGACCGGCTATATCGCCCAGGACGCGGGCAGGAAACGGTCGGCGGATATAGAGGCGGAGAAACAGAAGATTCTCCTCGGCGTGAAGAACGATCAGACGATCCAGAAAGTCCTCGAGGAAGTGCAGTCGGTCAAGGAAATGCTTGGAAAGGCGGCGGCCGCGCCGGCCCTCCCTGGTCCCGCGGAGAAGCATCCCGCGTGCGACCGGATCGAAACGATCATGCTGGATAACGATTTTTCAAGGAGCTATATCGCCGCGATCATTGACAGGCTGAGACGTGAATTCTCATTGGGCGACCTCGAGGATCAGAACGTGGTCCAGAACACCGTCATGGACTGGATAGGGGAATCGATTCGCATCTACCAGGATAAGCCTACGCCCTCCCCTCGGATATTCATCCTCGTGGGTCCCACCGGCGTGGGGAAGACGACGACGATCGCGAAGTTGGCGGCCATGCACAGGATCGGAACCAACGGGGAGTCACCCAAGGAAGTCCGCATGCTCACGGTGGATAATTACCGGATCGGCGCCAGGACCCAGATCGAGACCTATGGCGAGATCATGGAGATACCTGTTTTCTGCGCCGAATCGTGCCAGGAACTCCGGAAGAAACTCGCTCTCTTCGACGACGCGGATCTCATCCTCATCGATACGATCGGAAAGAGTCCCCGGCAATCCATGATGCTCGCGGAGATGAAGGAGCTCCTTTCCGCCTGTGGAGAGCGGGCCGAGGTCCATCTCGCCATGAGCGCGACCACAAAGACATCGGATATAAGCGAGATCCTGCAGCAGTTCGAGCCTTTCAAGTATCGTTCGGTGATCCTCACAAAACTGGACGAAACGATGCGCATCGGCAACATCATCAGCGTCCTCGCGGAACGGCAGAAATCGATTTCATACCTGACCGACGGCCAGGTGGTTCCGCAGGATATCTGCAGGGCGTCCGTCCCGCGGCTCCTCATGAATCTGGAAGGTTTCCGGATCGACAAGAACAGGATAGAAAAGAAATTCGGTTCCGCCGTCGTTGCCGCGGCGGGGCCCGGCAACGGAAGGGAGTGGATATAGCATGGCAGACCAAGCACAGCAGCTGCGGGAGATGATGAAGAGCAGAAACGGCGCCAAGGCGGCCGAGAAAACCAGGATTATCGCTATTTCAAGCGGAAAAGGGGGCGTGGGGAAGACGAACGTCTCTATCAACCTGGCCATCGCCTACGCTCAGCTGGGAAAGAAGGTGATCGTCCTGGACGCCGATCTCGGACTCGCGAACGTGAACGTGATCCTGGGCGTGATCCCAAAATACAATCTGTACCATATCATCCGCAAGCAGAAGACGCTCAGGGAGATCATCCTCGATACCCCATACGGCATCCAGATCGTGGCTGGAGCCTCCGGCTTTTCCAAGATCGCGAACCTTACGGATGACGAGCGAGAATCCTTCATATCCGAACTTTCCGAGCTTTCCTCCGCGGACATCATCATTATAGACACGAGCGCGGGCGTTTCAAACAACGTCCTTGACTTCATCGCGGCGGCGGACGACGCGATCATCGTGACCACTCCCGAGCCTACGGCGATTACCGACGCATACGGGATCATCAAGATAATCGCCACCGAGATTGACAACATGAATCTCGGGCTCAAGCTAGTGGTGAACCGGGTAAGGAGTGTGACCGAGGGAAAGCGGGTATCCGAGCGGGTCATCAACATCGCCGGACAGTTCCTGAACCTGAAAGTCGACTACCTCGGATACGTCTACGAGGATCCGGCGGTTCAGCAGAGCGTTCTCAGGCAGAAGCCGTTCATCGTGAGCGACCCGAATTCCAAGGCGGCCATCTGCATCAAGCACCTGGTGGGCCGGCTCGAGAAGATCGAATTTAAGGAAGGCAGCGGGGTAGGGCAGTTCCTGAAACGACTGCTGGGCAGAACGGGATGAGCGAACCATGCCGATTTTACCTTCGCCTTGACGGCATTCCTGTTTTGCCATACTCTGTAGATGAGGCTGGGAAATGCAAAACGTGATACCATGGAAAATTATCGTCATTTTCGGGAGTGCCGGCGCCTTTCTTTCCGTTCTCATGGGCATCATCGGAGGAGTCGGGTTCGGCACCATTCTCTTCCGGGGCTTTTTCTTCGCTATCCTCTCCGCCGGCCTCGGGTACGCGGTGCGTTTCGCCGTCGGACGCTTCCTCCCCGAACTGCTCACGTCCGGCGAGCAGACGGAACGGCAGCATCCTTCCGATTATGAGGAAGGGGGCGAGGGGAGAGGCGGCACCGTGGACATGCTCGCCGGGGAAGAGGGAATCGGGGTGAACCCCTACTCGCCGGTATTCGAAGGGCAGCCGGCAGACTCGGCGGACCAGGACGCGTTTCCCCTGTCCGAGGGCGAGGAACCTGCCGAGCTTGCCGAAGCCTCCGACGAGGGGTTCCCGGAACTGGGTTCGGACGGCCCCGAGGAACTGGCGGAACCGGATAAACTCCCGGAGAACGGAACCGCCAACGGGAGGGGGCGGACAACTCCCGCGGGCGATGTCGATTTTGCGACCTTGGATAAACTCCCGACTCTCGATTCCTTCGCCGGTTCTTTCGCTTCCGGCCGTTTTGCAGGACATGACCAGGACGGCGGTTCCGGCCAGCCGCCGGCGGGAAGGGCGGCGCAAGGGAGCTTCTTCGAGAGGAGCAAAGATGCGTCAGGCATTCTCGGGAATGACAATGACCCGGCTTCCATGGCCAAGGCGATTCATACGATGCTGAAAAAAGACCAGAAAGGATGACCGTATGGAGGATAAACTTTTCGAGGGCAAGACCGAGGATGAATTGTGGATCCTCTTTAAGAAAAACAAGGACGCAAGGATCCGCGATTTTTTCGTGAAACAGTACGCCCCGCTCGTCAAGTATGTGGCTGGAAAAGTCGCCATCGGCATGCCCCATACGGTCGAATTCGACGATCTGGTCGGATTCGGCGTTTTTGGCCTTTTCGATGCGATCAACAAATTCGATCCCGAAAAGAACGTTAAATTCAAGACCTACGCCGTGACCCGCATCAGGGGCGCCATCTTCGACGAACTGAGATCGATCGACTGGGTGCCGAGGTCGGTCAGGCAGAAGACCAGGGAGATTGAGGAGGCCATTCACCGGCTGGAGGCGGGCCTAGGCAGGGCCGCGACGGATCAGGAGATATCGGACGAGCTTGGAATCTCCATCGATGACTTCCACAAGAACATCCTCAAGATCAGCGGAACATCGATCCTCTCTCTGAACGACGTCTGGTTTACCGGCGAGGAAAACGACAAGGTCTCGATCGTAGACAGCATCGAATCGCCTCAGAGCTTGAACCCGGAAACCATCGTCGAGAAGGAGGAGATCCGCCGGGTCATCGTAGATGCCATCCACGAGCTTCCCGAAAAGGAGAAACAGGTTCTCGTCCTGTACTACTACGAGGATCTGACGCTGAAGGAGATCGGGAAGGTGCTGGAAGTCACCGAATCGCGGGTTTCGCAGCTCCATACGAAAGCGATCATGCGCCTGCGGGCGAAACTGACCAGCATCAAAAAAGGGATCATGTAAGGGGAAAGCCCATGGCGGTTCAATTGGAACAGCTGCGCGACTTCATGCGGCAGCAGGCTGAGGAAGACAGGAAAAAGCGCTCGGTACAGGTCACCGGTCCAACCATCGAGGACGCCCTGAACCAGGCCTCCATCGAACTCGGCGTTCCCGTGAAACGGATCGAATACGAAGTCCTCGAGCGGGGGAGTAAGGGGACCCTCGGCTTGGGGAAGAAGGACTTTATCCTCATCGCCTACGAGGTCAAGGAGGAGAAGACCGCCTCCGCCAAGGATATCGGGGAAGGCTTCGAATTCCAGTCCGCATTCAGCGAAGCCGAGCGGGAGGTCGACCGCAACGGCGACGCAATCGTCCGTTTCACGCCGGACGGCGTGTTCCTCAAGGTTACCCCGCCGGTCGGCAAGGGGAGGCGGATCACCGAGAAGGAGGCCTTGGACAAGATCCGGGCGAAGAACCTGGAGCGCTTCGACAGCCTCCTCGTCTCACGCGTGGTCAAACAAGCAGACGGCGAGTTCATTCGAATAGGCGAGTACGCGTACAATCCGGTCCATGATGCGGTCATGACCGTTGACATCACAGATTTCGAGATGAAGGCGTTCATCGTCGTGAAGCCGCCGGGCCCAGGCGGGAGTGAGCTTTCCGCAGACTCCATCGTCGGTTTCCTCAAGAACAACGGCGTGGTCCACGGAATTCGGGAAGATGTCCTCCGGCAGTTCGAGGACTATCCCAGGTACGGGGAATCGATTCTGGTGGCTGAGGGCACGAGACCGGTCAACGGAAAGAACGCCAGGATCATGTACAACTTCGAGGTGGACAGATCAAAGGTAAAGCTCAAGGAAAAGAACGGGAAGATCGACTTCAAGGAGATGAATCTGGTACAGTACGTCGTGGAGGGGGAGGTCCTCGCCAAGAAGATCCCGGCAGATGAGGGCCAGAACGGGAGAACCGTCACCGGCAAACTCCTTCCGGCAAAGCCGGGCCAGGACTGCTCGATCGACGTAGGAAAGAACGTGGTCCTCTCCGAGGACGGAATGAGCGCCATCGCCCAGATCAACGGGCAGGTCCTTCTCACCGCCGGAAAGATAAATGTGGAACCCATCTATACCGTTGCCGGGGACGTTAATCTCAAGTCAGGCGGAAACGTCGTGTTCCTCGGCACCGTGCTCATCAAGGGCAGCGTAGACGACGGCTTCAGCGTAAAGGCAGCGGGGAATATCGAGGTGTACGGAAACGTCGGAAAAGCGCTCCTTGACGCCGAGGGGGACATCATCGTCCACCAGGGAATCACCGGTCGGGGGGGAGGAA
>CAZPZF010000106.1:6455-10560 GCA_964590705.1 uncultured Spirochaetales bacterium
TGGGCCAAGTTCATTGAGAACGCCACCATCGAGGCCGGAGATGTCGTGTTTGCCACCGACGGCATCATCAATTCCAACGTGATCTCGAATAAGAAGATCATCTGCGACGGCAAGCGGGCTACCATCGTCGGGGGACACCTGCGCGCCGCCGATGAGATTCACGCGAAGACTCTGGGTTCCATCGCCGGTTCCGAGACAATCCTGGAAGTCGGCTATGACCCCAAGAGCAAGGAGAAGCTGCTCGAGCTCGAGAACACTATGGCTGAGATCGATGCGGAACTAGAGGAGGAGAACCTCAACCTCACCACCCTCGTCAATCTCAAGAAGGTGAGGAAGGAGCTCCCCGAGGAGAAGCAGGCTTTCTTCGTGGAGCTGGGGAAGAAGAAGATGGAGCTAACCACGAAGAAGCAGGGGCTGAAGGACGAGATCGATTCCATGAAAAATTACCTCGCATCGCTTAAAATTAAGGGGAAGATATCATCTTCGACGCGGGTGTTTCCGGGGGTGAAGATCGTGATCAAGGACGCGAACCTGGACATCAAGAACGAATACAAGGCAACCACCTTCGTGAACGAGGCCAACACGATCAAGATCACGAAATACGAGGAACTAGACGAGGACTATTCCAGGAAGCCGTAATGCCGATACAACCGATCGACCTTCAAACCCTTTTCTCGCAGCTTGCCAGCGTGGGAAAGGATCACGCGGTTCAGAAGGACGCGGGCATCGTGGCGCAGTCCCTGCAGGGGAGCGAAATCGTCAAGCAGCAGGAGCATCAGGATAACAGCGTGAACGAGACGAAGGATGTGGCTGACGAGGCCGCCAAGATCTCAGACGAACAAAAACGGAAACAGGAAAAACGGGAGGAGGAGAGAAAGAAGAGGGAAGGGAAGGACCCCGACCGCAGCTTCTTTACGGATCCCGATCTCGGCTCGCATATCGATATCTCGGGATGATTTCATGACGATCCTCTACGCCCTGCTCATTCTTGCCGCCAACGGCGCAGTCGTCTTTCTCGCATACCGCAGCCTTCGGCGTCGGATCGACGCCGCTTCCGCGTCCACTGACCTGATCAACCAGGTCCGGGCGGAGATAGGGCAGATCATTACCGAACTGAACCAGGTGACCGACAGGAACATCGGGCTTGTAGAAGGGAAGATCGCCGAGCTGTCCCGGACGCTCGAAGAAGCCGATAAGAAGATTGTGCTCCTGTCTCGGGAAGGGGAGAAGCTCTCCGTCGGGAAGCGGTATTCGCAGTTGAGACCGCGGGTGAGCATTCTTCCCGATGTGGTTTCCCCGGTCGAGGGAGCGGCAGCCGCTCCCATCACGCCGACGCTCAGCTCGAAGCCGGCGCACCGAAATGGAGGGGAAGGCCCAAGTCAGATCCTGGACCAGGCCCAGAGCAGAGCCCAGGCCCAGGTAGAGGCTCCGCGAGGCGCCGGCGGCCGAGAGGAGGTCGTTGCCATGTACAGGCAGGGAATAGACAGAAGGCTCATCGCGAAAAAGCTTCACAAGACGATCGGGGAGATCGATCTCATCATCTCGCTGGAGGAGCGGAAGGGACACCGATCGGCCGGATCATAGGCAATGACCTGGGTACAGCCAACTCCTCCTTCGCGTTCGTGGACATGGATGGAGAAGAGCCGCGGCTCATCCCGAACGACCGCGGCAACCGGCTGACCCCGTCGATCGTCGCGTTTACCGATGACGGAATCCTCGTAGGAGAGGCGGCCGGGAACCAGGCCGCCGTGAATCCGGAACGGACCGTCCGCTCCGTGAAACGCTTGATGGGTTCGGGAAAGACGGTGATGGTCGGAAACAGGCGCTTCACGCCTGAGCAGATAAGTTCGTTCATCCTTGCGAAGCTGAAAACCGACGCTGAGGCCTTCCTGGGAGAGCGGATCGAAAATGCGGTGATCACGGTCCCCGCCTATTTCACGGAGAACCAGCGGAGGGCGACAAAGGAGGCCGGCCGGCTCGCGGGCCTCCATATTCTGCGCGTTGTAAACGAACCGACCGCCGCGGCGCTCGCCTACGCCTCCAAAGCGGAAGGGGACCGGAACATTCTCGTGTACGACCTCGGCGGCGGAACATTCGATGTCACGTATCTGCAGAAGCGGGGAAACGAGTTCCACGTCAAGGCTTCCAATGGGGACAACCATCTGGGAGGGGACGATTTCGACGACCTTCTCCTCAAGCACGTTCTCGAGCGCTTCAAGCACGACAACGGGTTCTCCGTATCGGACGACCCCTTTCTCCGCAGCCAGCTCCGCGACCAGGTGGAGAAGGCGAAGATTGAGCTTTCCTGTAGGGATACGGCGTTCGTTTCCCTGCCCTTCCTCTCTCCTGGATCGAAGGTCATCCACCTCAATCAAAGGATCACCAGGGCCGAGTTCAACGGCATGATCGGGGGAATGATCGACCGCACGATAGAGATAACCCTCGCGACCCTTAGGGAAGGAGGCGCGGGCCCCGCTGATATCGGAAGCCTCATCTTTTCCGGCGGGTCGAGCAGGATTCCCCTCGTGCAGTCCGCGATGCGTCGCATCATCCCGGTGAACGCCGAGACGCGGATCAACCCGGACGAGGTCGTGACCCTCGGAGCCGCGGTACAGGCGTCTCTTCTGGAAGCCGGTCCGAGAAAGGTCTCCCTGCATGACGTCACCCCATTCTCCCTCGGGGTCGAGATAGAAGGCGGGCAGTTTGTCGGCATCATCAAGAAGAACAGCGCGGTTCCGGTGAGGAAGTGCCGCATGTTCACGACGATCACCGACAACCAGCAGTCCGTGGAGATCCACGTTCTCCAGGGGGAAAGCGCGCGCGCGGCCGACAATACTTCGCTCGGAAGGTTTCTCCTCTCGGGGATACGGCAGGGACCAAAGGGAGAGCCCCATATCAGGGTCGCCTTCGAAGTCGACGAGGACGGCATCGTCCATGTAACCGCCAAGGATGTCGACACCGACGCGGTCCAGAGCGTTTCCCTCATCGAGCAGCTTCCCGTGGGCGGGAAAAGAGGAGAAGCGGAAGCGGATCTCGACTCGAGGCTTTCCGCGCTCGCGGATTGGATATCGCAGCGTCTTGCCGCCGTCGGCGAACTCGAACGACCGTTCCGGGATGAGATCACCCAGATGCTCGAACGGGCGGAAAAGTCGAGAAAGAGGGGCGACCGGACCGCGATGAACGAATGCAGGATCGCGCTGGAAACGATCATGCTGGAATTGGAGACCTACCGCGATCAGAAGAAGGTGCGCTATGAAGGAGCTTGAGTGGAGGAAAACCCTCGGGGTTTCCGCGGCCGCGGGAACCGAAGAAATCAAGGACGCGTATCGGCGTCTTGCCAAAAAATACCATCCCGACAGCGCGGGCAGCCGCAGCCACACCGTCGAATTCGTCAAGATCACGGAAGCCTACCGAAATCTGACGACCCACGCGCCAAAGGCAAAGGTCATCGATTTCCCTGTCCGCAGCACGCGTCCCGCCGCCGATCCATTCAGGAAACCGCAGAGTCCCGCGGAATCGGTTCGGCAGCCTCACTCCTCCCGGACGGCGAAACCGGCACGGACGGCGGATCCCGTGCGGACCGCTCGCGCGTTTGGGATAAAACAGACGCCGGCGCCGGGAAAACCGCCGCAGACGGACCGGGACACCGACATTCCCGCTCTCGGGAAGCTTTTAGAAACCGGACGCCAGGTTGGAATCAGGGCTTTCGCGGCACGGAGTCTTGGGAATTCGGGGAAGAAGAGCGCGTACGCCTATCTGCGGAAGGGGCTCTACGATCCGGACGAAATCGTGGTACGCTCGACCATCGAGGCGATCGGCCAGCTGCGGATCAGGCAGTCCGTCGGCGAGCTCGGCTCCGCGTTCGCGAGGGGAAACGCGTCGATCCGCTGTTCGATCCTGGCCGCCGTCGAGAGGATCGGTCTCTCAGAGGTATGCAAACCCATCCTTCTGGCAGGTATGCGGGATTCCGATCCCGAGGTTCGGTCGCGTTCGCTCAGACTCTTCGCACGGACGGCGTTATGACAGAGACGACCAGAACTCCACGGGAACAATTCCGGAAAGACAGCGCGGATTACCTTTCCGCCATGAACAGCGCCCTCCTCAC
>CAZPZF010000106.1:10570-10805 GCA_964590705.1 uncultured Spirochaetales bacterium
AACGAGTTCTTCCGGCTCATCCATTCCCTCAAATCGGAGGCGTCTTATCTCGGTTTAGACGAGATCACCGAAAAGGCTCACGACCTTGAGTCCTTTTTCGAGACGGTGCGGAGCGGCCAGTGGATCCTGTCCGCGGAAGATTTCGATTCGCTTTTCCCCGCTGTCGATGAAATAGAGGATCTCGTTCGGAGGCAGGAACCCGAACACGAACAACCGATCGAAATCGAAAGGGGGG
>CAZPZF010000107.1:0-238 GCA_964590705.1 uncultured Spirochaetales bacterium
CGTGGAACCGCGAGCTCCCTTGCCACCCCGAGCTTCGCGATATCCTTCACCTCCTCCGGAAAATCGGCCGCTTTCTCGAACAGGAGCCCCAGCGGTTTTTCTGCCATCTGAAAGAGTTGAAGGGCCGAAGGGTTTATATCGACGATAAAGCCGTTCCGATCCAACACTACAATCCCGTCCTGCATTTGTTCAACGAGAATGCTCCTCGCGAAAGGGACCATGGAGAAGAGCTGCTTCT
>CAZPZF010000107.1:269-10742 GCA_964590705.1 uncultured Spirochaetales bacterium
GAAAAAAAGCCCGGATACCCCATACCCGACCGGCGTGAAATCCTTGCTCAGCCCAGGGAAGAGATCGAAGACATAGATAACGCTCGGCAGGAGGGGGATGGCGATTCCAAGGATCACGAAAACCGACTTGAATGCAAACGCCCTGTTTCGGAACCGAAATTTCAATACAAAGATGATGACGCCTGCCAGGGCGAGGGCATATGTATGAACCGCGTAGACGGCAAACCATACTCCGTGACGAACCTCCATCACCGTGAACGGACCGACGAGGCGATAGGTAATGTCCGTCCAGATGAGCGGCCTACACGAATCAATACATATGAGAATCAGGGTGACAAGGGGAATCAAGAAAACCGCGGAATATGCGAGGATCGGGAGTCGCGGTTCCCCGGAAGTCAACCGGAGGATGAGGATGAACCAGAGCGAGGGAAGAAAAACGAAGAATGGATACGATGCCCGTGCCCAGAATAGGGTCCATTCTCTCGTGAAAGCGGTGAATTCAAGAAAATTCATGAGGAGGAAACCCATGGAGCACAAGACGAAGAGGTTAAGATGCATGGTGTTCGTTTCGGGTTTCGGTTTACGAATCCGAAATACGAGGATGAAAAACATGATCAGGAGAAGGACGGGCGCCGTAAAGAGGAATACGAGATAATCGAGGGGTATCGCGTCTATCATGATGTCATCCGATTCCAAATCGCTTCCGCACGATCCGCTCCACCAGCCGCTCGGGGAAACATTTCACCCGAATGGCGATGAAGGAGGCTGATTTCCCCGCCGGGTAATAGGGACGTGGATCCGGCGAATCGAGGATTCTTCCGATCCTCTCCGCGACCTCGACAGGCGAAGGACCTTCCCGAAGATTCCTGTCCCGCGCGTCCTTAACCTTTTGTACGAGAGCCAGGTAGGGGGAAGAATCGGGATAGGTCTTCTCCTGCTGCAAGGTGCTCTTGATCGGGCAGGGCGCGACAATGACAACATGGATCCCGAACCCCCTCACCTCGCTTCGGAGCCCCTTTGACAAGGCTTCGATGGCAGCTTTCGTGGCCGCATACATGGAGGAGAAGGGCACGTGGGTACGGCCCGCCAGGGATCCGATGTTGATGATCGTCCCGCTCCGTCTCTGCCGCATGTGCGGCAGGTAGAGCTTGATGAGGCGCAGGTGCCCGAAGAAATTCTGTTCAAATATACGATACACACTCTCCGTCGTGATCTCCTCCACGGTACCGATCTGGCTCATACCCGCGTTATTGATCAGGACATCGATCGGGCCGGTACGCGCGGCAAGATCCTCCGCACTTTCCTGTTTCTCGAGGTCGAAAGGCAGGTAGACAACACCGGAGATCAGGTCATCTATCGGAATCCCGGACGGATTCCGGGATGTGCCAAAAACCTCATATCCGCGCGAGGCAAGAAGCTCCGCGGTAGCTCGCCCAATCCCCCGGGAAGCCCCCGTAACGAGAACACGTCGTCGTATCGGATCCTCCATCATCTTCCTCCTCCGGCGCCGCTACGGCCTGTATCCGCTCCCACAATGCCATGAAAAACATCCCTTGACAACGTGCAAAAGAAGGCATATATTCCTTACGTGTGGGTAAGGATTTTTCCTGCCACAAACCGTGATCTTTGCACATTATTGTTCTTTTCGTAAGGAATGAAGTAAAAGCTGTTTACCTGCATCTGCCCGAGAAATCGAATCTATCCGGACACCAGGAGGAGCGTCATCCTCTCGGTTCCATCCGCTTTCGTTCAATTCTCATCATGCTGTATACCGCTCAAATCTCACTTACCGATAAGAATGAAAAAGCAAAGAAACGGAACAAGGTCCATCCTGGATGGACTGAATACATCCGGACCAGAGCGCCCGGAAGAAGGAACAGTACTCATGGCAAAGAAACTCTATGTCGGAAACCTCAACTACGCTACCACGGAAGATGAGCTGAGAAGAATCTTCAGCGCATACGGCAGCGTCAACTCCGTCAACATCATCTCCGATCGCGACACCGGCAGATCGAAGGGCTTCGGTTTCGTGGAGATGGGAACGGACCAAGAGGCCCAGGCGGCGATCACTGCCTTAAACGGCAAAGAGATCGATGGAAGACAGGCTAAGGTAAACGAAGCCAACGAGAGACCCCGAAGGGATAATAATCGCTGGTAATTAAGCCCGGCAGGGATGATACCCGCTGGTCATATGTATCGTTGATCCCACGCCTCCTTGCGCGTAATGCACGCAAGGAGGCTTTTTTGTACACGGGATCCATATCAGACCCGAGAGACATGAAATGTCGATTCAAGGATTCACCGCCTTGAGCGGATTGGCCTTCGGAAGCTCCCTTGTCACGATCATCCTTGCGGTCATGGGATTCATCCGGAGGCTGCACACCGGCGCCATTCCCTTTGCCTTTCTCATGATCGCCACCAGTCTGTATGCCTTCGGGTTCGGTTTCGAACTCATGAGCGGGGATTTCAGGACTATCCTCCTCTGGCTCCATATCGAGTATCTCGGGATTCCCTGGATTCCGTTCTTCATCACCCTTTGCGCGTTCAGATTCACCGGCGTCCGATTGAGGCGGGAACGAGCCTTCTTTATCGTACTCGGCGCGCTGTCCGTCATCATCCTGGTTTCCCAGCTGACGACGGAATACCACAATCTGTACTATATCGATCCGGTCATCCGAAGAAGAGGCCCGCTATCGATCATAGATTTCGGGAAAGGACCGGTATACTGGCTCTCCCTCCTGTATATAGCCACATCGATGGTGGTCATCGCATTCCTCACGCTGCATCAATTCTTCAAGGGCTCCGGCATCTTCCGTAGACAGGCGATCGTCATTTTCTTCGCCACCCTCATCGTCCTGATCGGATATGTCCTTTACGCGTCGGGACTCACTCCCCACGGAATTGACATCAACCCGTTCAGCTTTCCGCTCATGGGGATCATCCTCTTCATCGGCATCATCCGCGCCAGGATATTCGATCTCACGCCCATCGCGCTGCCGTCGGTCTTCCATTCGATGCAGGAGGGGTGCGTCATCGTCGACAACTACCTCCGCATCGTCAGCTTCAACGAAGCCGCAGGAATCGCGCTTCCCGAACTTCGCCGTGAGGACATCGGGGAACCGATGCACAAGCTGACAGCTGAATGGCCGGATCTCGCGGATCTCCTCCGGCAGGAGAGGGAGAGCAGCGTGGATCGCGTGGCGGGAACCGGCGATTCGGTCCGCTGCTTCAGCACGAGCCGCACCCTGGTGCGTGGGAGGAAGGGCAGAATCCTGGGCAAGGTTCTTATCTTTACCGACACGAGCAGACAGTACCACCTCATGGAGAAGCTGCGCGTCCTGGCCACCCATGATGTCCTGACGGGACTTCCAAACCGCAGGTACTTCAAGGAGCTTGCGGATAAGATCCTGATCCAGAACGCCCGCTCCGGCCGGCCTGTCTCCGCCATGATGGCGGATATCGACCATTTCAAGCTCGTCAACGACACCTATGGCCATCAGCAGGGCGACACGGTCCTCGTGGAAACAGCACGGCGAATCGCATCGGCGATACGCGGATGCGACATCCTCTGCCGATTCGGCGGCGAGGAATTCGCCATCTTGCTGCCTGAAACAAGCGCCGCGAAGGCCCTGGAGGTCGGAGAGCGGATCAGGAGATCCCTGGAAGACACTCCTTTCATTATCGGCGGAGACCGAGTCTCCGTGACGATCAGCATCGGCGTCGCGGGCATGGATGGCTTCGGAGCAACTGATCTCGAGGATTTATTTCAAAAGGCAGACCAAGCGCTCTATTCGGCGAAGCAAAACGGAAGGAACAGAGTATGTCTATTCGAAAAGCGGGAAGACGCGACAGCCTGAGCGATTACCGCACATTTTACGCGAAGAACCAGACGACCGGAAACTGGATCATCGATATCCGTCTCGAAGGATACGGCGATTTCTACCATGAATGGGACAACGCGAGATTCTTCAAGCGCGACATACACCCGGAACTGGCGGATTTCCTCTCGATCTGCTCGGCCGACATCCCGCTCTCGGAGGGGATCGAGATCAGGTTTCTCGTCCAGGGAACCGCGGCGGATCCGGCACAGGAGGAGAATCTCACCGCCAGCTACTGGAATTATTATCGAGCACTGCTCCGCGAGGGGAAACGATCGCTCCGCCGCCTCTACCGGATCGCGTTCGGCTCCATCCTCATCGCACTCGTCCTCCTGCTGATCGCGCAGCTGAGCGGCCAGTACATCAAGGAGAATCTGCCCTTCACCATCCTTACGGAGGGGATCCTCATAGGCGGATGGATGTTCATGTGGGAGGCGGCATCCCTTCTCTTCTTCAAAAGGCCTGAGGAACAAAATACCCTGAAGGAAACCCGGAGACTCGCCGAAGCGCCGCTTCGATTCACATACTGAACGGCAGGTTACGATAGCAGCTGTCGCAAGGCCGGAGACGGAGGGTGATGGCCTTTCCTTTTTCACGAGCAGAAGTGCATTTCTTCTATCATTGCGTTTTTTCCATTCCACCCGTACAATCGGAAAGAGGATCGGAACAGCGAATGGACAACGAGAAATCCGGCGAAGGAAAAAACCTCATCCGTCAGAGCGGCCTGCGGGTCACCGGCATACGGATCCGGATCCTGGAGGGGCTGATTCAGTGCGGAAAGCCCGTTTCCCACGCCGACGTCTCCGGACTCCCGGGGCTCGACGATATCGACCGCGTTACCATATACCGGACCCTCGATACGCTTCGCAGATCGGGGCTCGTGCACTCGGTGCCGGGAACCGACGGTGTCTGGCGTTACTGCGCGCATAACCCCGACCAACCGGGGTGCCCCGGGAACCATCCGCACTTCGTCTGCCAGTCCTGCGGCACCATGATCTGCCTCACGGGCCAGAGGCTTCCCACGGTACAGGTACCGGAAGGCTACGTCGTTTCCGGCAAGAGGCTCATCGTCCACGGACTCTGTCCTGCCTGCGCAAAGGCGAAGAGCGGGAAATCCTGATCCCGGAGGCATGGGCTCCCCCATTCCACGGCGATTCCCCCGACCCCCGCGGAAATCGTCTCGGCTGCCGGCTCTCGCAGGCGTAAAAAGATCGGTTTTTCTGCAACTTAGTTGCGTAAACTCCTATTTGATGGTAGAGTACTCTGCAAATCGGAGGAAACACCATGAACAAGCGCATTCTGTCCGTTCTCACTTTGATCCTCGTCCCCTTTTTGGGGCTCTGGGCTTCCGGCTCAAAGGAACCGCCGAAGACGGCGGTTGACGCGCAGGAGGAGCCTGTCCGTGTGGTCAGCTGCGGCAAGGGCTTTTCCCTGGTCCTCGACGCCATCTACCTCTTTCCCGAGGCCCTTCCCTCTCTTGTGGCCATGGGAAAGACGAGCCAGGCGGGGGGTAACTTCATAGAATACCTCGATCCTCACTTCGGGGAAAAGGCGCTCTTCGCCATGGACGTGAGCGCCGAAGAGATCGCCTCCCAGCGGCCCGATTGGGTCATCATTAAAAGCTACCTCACGTCATCTCTGGGGGCCCAGCTCACGGCGCTGAGCATCCCGGTCCTCTCCGTTGACCTGGAAACCCCGGAACAGTACACGCGCGATCTCACCGCCATCGGAGAGATCCTGGGGAACCCCGGACGCGCGAGCGACCTCGTATCCTACTTCGACGGAAAGCGGGAATGGGTGAGCGGCATGACAAGGGATCTCGCCCCGGAAAAGCAGCCGCGCGTTCTCTTCCTCTCCTCCACTGTCAAAGGGGGAACCGTTTCCTTCAACGTTCCGCCCGCGGACTGGATGCAAAGCCTCCTGTTCCAGTGGGCGGGAGCCGAACCCGTCTGGGCCGCGCAGCGGATGACCGGGTGGACCGAGGTCAACTTCGAACAGATAGCCGCGTGGAATCCGGAATACATCTTCATCGTCTCCTACCATACGCCCGTCATGGAGGTCAAAGAGGCCCTCCTTGCCGATCCCCGGTGGAAGGAGCTTTCGGCAGTGCGGGCGGGAAAGCTGCTCGCGTTTCCCGGCGACTACCTGAGCTGGGACCAGCCAGACCCCCGCTGGATCCTGGGCCTCTTCTGGCTCACCAACACGCTCCATCCCGAACTGCTCGATGACGCCCGCATGGACGCGGAACTGCGGAATTTCTTCTCCTTTGCCTGGGGTCTCACGCCGGAGGCGGTGGAGCGGGACATCGTCCCCCGGATAGTCGGTGACTATCGATAGATGCCCAAGGAAAGGGAAGAGCGCGGGAAGGCACGAACCATGACTGATATAAACGGCCGATATCGGGAGAGGCGAAGGCTTCTCTTCCTCCTCAGCGCCACCCTGCTCGCCGGGATCCTGCTCGCGGTGCTCTTCGGCAGGTCCCCTCGCCCCGGGTTCTCCGGTCTCCGTACGAGCGTGGAGGATCCCCTCGCCCTGCGGATCCTCCTCACCCTCCGGCTTCCCCGTGTCATCCTCTCCGTCCTTCTCGGCATGGTCCTCGGAGCGTCGGGAGCGGTTTTCCAACTCATCTTCGGAAACCCTCTGGTGGAACCCGGTTTCATCGGGGTGAGCCAGGGAGCGGCCTTCGGCGCAGCTCTCGCGATCATCCTCTGGGGAAACTCCCTTTTCGCGATCCAGGCGCTCTCCGCCCTCTTCGGCTGTGCCGGACTTCTGCTTTCCTTTGTCATCGGCCACCGGATCAGGTTCGGCGGATGGCTGCTCCGGCTCGTGCTCGCCGGGCTCGCGGTTTCCGCCTTTTTCTCCTCCGGGGTCGGCTTTCTTAAATATGTGGCCGATCCCCTGACCCAGCTCCCCGAGATCACCTTCTGGCTCCTGGGCGGCCTGTCCGGAACCACATGGACAAGGACGATCTCGGTGCTGCCGGTCATCGCAGCGACCCTCCCCGTCCTGATCGCCCTGCGCTGGAAGATCAACCTTTTATCCATTTCGGACCAGGCGGCCTTCTCGCTGGGAATCTCGCCCGGTCGATTCCGGATCCTCCTCGTCATCTGCGCCACCCTTCCCGTGACCGCCGTCATCTCCGTGAGCGGAGTCATCCAGTGGGTCGGCCTCGTGGTGCCCCATATCGCCCGGAGGATATTCGGCGTAGACTCCCGTTTCTCCCTTCCGGGGTCGATCGTCATCGGCGGGATCCTCGGGCTTCTGTGCGACGCGATCGCGCGGGTCCTGCTTCCGGGCGAGATCCCCCTCGGAATCGTGACATCGCTCCTGGGAGCGCTGATCTTCATCCTCATCCTCTCGCGGCGGGGAGTGCCTTCCGCATGAACTGCAGGGACCTAGCGTTCGTCTTTTCCGACGTCTCATTCTCGTACGGGCCGCAACGGTCGGTCATCAGGGATCTCTCCCTCTCGATCCCCGCACGAAGCGTCACCGCGATCCTCGGCCCCAACGGTACGGGAAAGACGACATTCCTCCACCTCTGCCTCGGCTGGCTCACGCCGATCTCGGGAACGATCACCCTGTTCGGGCGCGCGCTCACGACCTGCGGGGGATCGTACCGGGGCAGGACGCTGAGCCTCCTTCCGCAGAAGGAGCAGCTCCATTTCGAATACACGGTCCTTGAGTACGTGCTTCTGGGGAGAGCTCCTCACCTCCGGCCCCTCGAGGCCCCTGGCCCGGGGGATATCAGGATCGCGACGAACAGCCTCGGAACGGCAGGCATCCTGCACAAAGGAGCGAGCCCCCTGCCCACTCTGAGCGGGGGAGAGACTCAGCTCGTCCTCCTCTCGCGCTCCCTTGCCCAGGATCCGTCGATCCTCCTCCTCGACGAACCCACGAACCACCTCGATCTTCGAAACCGCAGGCAGATGATCGATCTCCTGAAACGCTGCAGGGACGAGGGCAAGACTATCGTACTGACCACCCACGATCCCGACCTCGCGTCCGCGATCGCCGACCACCTCATCCTTATCGGCGGAGACGGGAGCGACTATGGCGAGGAGGAAGGCGCCGGCCTGCCTTTTATCAATGCGGGCCGGTTCGACGATCTGTTCACGGAGGAGATGCTCTCCCGGGTGTACGGGATCCCGGTTCGGATACTGGAACTCGAGGGGCATCGTAGAGTACTCTGGTAGGGGGAGGAACCGGAATGGAAATCCTGAAGCGCTGTATCGATCTCATGGAACGGGGGATCTCGTCGGTCCTCGTCACCGTGGTAAAAGGGGACGCGGGCTCACCTGGTAAATCCGGATTCAAGATGCTCGTGGCTGAAAACGGAGAGCTCTTCGGCACCGTAGGCGGAGGCGCCGTGGAAAACCTCGCGGTGAGCGAGGCGAGAAACGTCCTTGCCTCGGGCAGGAACAAGACGATCGACGTCAATCTCAAGGAGATCGGGATGCAGTGCGGGGGGAGCGTCACCCTCTTCTTCGAGGCTTACCAGGCGGTTTCCGACTTCGTCCTCTTCGGCGGCGGCCATGTCGGAAAGGCGCTCACCCCGCTCCTCGAATCCATGGGCTTCAGGGTCACGATCATGGACGACCGCGAAGCCGTGTCAGACTTCGCGGACCCCGGGCGGGGCAGGACCGTGATCATCCATTCCTACGAGGACATCGAACCGGTGCGGGAGAGGATCGAACGTTCCGGATACTGCTTCGTAGCCACCCACGGCCATCAGTACGACTACATCCTGATGAAGCAGCTGTGGGCACTCTCGGCGGAGTACCGGTATCTGGGGCTGATCGGGTCGAGCGCGAAAGTGTCGGCCATGAAGAAGAAGCTCGCCGAGGAGGGGCTCATTGAACCGAAGCGGCTGTACGCTCCCGTCGGCATCCCGCTGGGGGGGGACACGGCTGCCGAGATCGCCATCGCGATCGCTGCGGAGATCATCGCGGTCAGGTACGACAGGGCTGTACCCCATATGAGGGATCCGAAGCGGGAGTAGCCGCCATGTTCGCCTTCCGGAACCGGAGCAGGTTGGCTGCAGCGGCTTTCCTGTCCGCGGCCTCCTTTCTCCTCCGCCTTCCGTCGCTGGCCGCGCAAGAGGAATCAGCCTCCTGGATCTCGCCTCAATCGGTGACGGTAGCGCCGGCGGAATTCGCCTTCACCGGAAAATCGTACCGCTACGCCGGAACGGACAGCCTCCTTTACGCGGTTGTTTTCCCCGACGGAAGGGCCTTCCTCGCGAACCTCTATCGTTTCGATACGCTCCTGTTCCAGACCTGGGGGATATTCGCCGCCGGATCGAGCGGTTCCGGAGACTGGTCGACGACGACGAGCACCATCGGCCGGGGATCGGTGGCTAACGATTCGAACCGGCTCTCTTTCACGAGCGGCATCGTGGACGCCTCCATGGAAGGAAACCGCTTCCTCCTCTCGATACGAACCTCCGAATTCGCTTCGTCTCTCCGATTCACGCCGCTCCTGAACGCGTGGAAAGCGGGAACTGGGAGGCGCGTATTGAGGAGCGATGGAAGCGTTTTCATCGACATCGTGATGGCCGCCCCACTCGCCGATGTTGAAGGCAGCTTCGGCCCGCGAGGCGCGCAAGAACCCTGCGCCTCTGGCCGGGGGATCATCATGAAATCGCTCGCCGTACTGCCTCCCTCCAGGCTTGCCCCTGTGAACCACATCCTCATCCTGTCATCAGCTTCCGGCGCCGAAGAAACCGACAGGCTTTTCGTCTTCGCCTTCCGGTACGAGCCGCACCCCGAACTCTCCGTCGAACCGGAAGAGGCGCTCCTGGTGTTCCGAAACGATCGCTGGCATCTGGCCACCGCGCGCTTCTCGTTCACCACAGAGCCTTCCGGGGTCGGGATGCCGTACCCTCGTTCCCTCATAGTCGCCTGGGATTCCGAAGAATCACGGGGCAGGCTGGTATCCCGGGATCTCGAACTCTTCAACACGAGCGATGTCCTCTCGAGCGTACCTGTTGGATTGAAAGGGCTGGCCGCGGCGGTGATTCAGAGCCCGGTTTTCCGCAGGTTCGTCGCTCGATTCTCGTGCCTGATCCGGTATCCAGACGGAACGGAACGGACCATGGAGCTGAACGGCCTCTACATCCACACTGTGGTGAATTAAGCATGGTTTGAACATCCCTTCGATCGAAGCTCCCCCCTGGTTAGGGAAACTCCGGAAAAGGCCATCATGACCGCCTTGCAGAAAGAAGTGGGATTCTTCTCTTACATCGCGTGGAACCGCAACGAGCGAGGAGGCGATCTGAAAGCCAGTCACCGAAACGATCAGCACACGAGTACGGAACCTATGAGAACGCATACATCCGCAAGGATAAGACGCTCCTTCGGTAAAAGGAGGTGCTCCACAAGTGGAAGGGTAGTTCATTCATAGACATGCCGATCTGCCCGAACAAGCTCATCGCCTCTCTTCGGGATCCGTGCGCGGTACGAGCTGGTGCCTCAAGAATGGAGGCTCTATCCGGAGCTGAACCAGAGCCGCCGAGTCCGGACGAATCGAAGAGAACGGCGCCCCCTCCCCCTTCCATCTTCCTGCCCTTTCCGCTATGATGGATGGCACGATACTG
>CAZPZF010000108.1:0-10682 GCA_964590705.1 uncultured Spirochaetales bacterium
CCAGAAGAAACGGATCCGGGTCGCCCTCACGAAACTGAAGGAGAAGAGGCTTCCCGCTCTGGATGACGAGCTGGCCCAGGACGTAAGCGAGAACTATAAGACCCTCGCGGATCTCACCGCCGACATCGAGAAGCGCCTGCGGGAAACCGCTGACGAACAGGTGCGCGGCAACAACCTGCAGGCGATCCTCGACAAGATCGCGGAGACGACGGAGGTGGACATCCCGAAAGCAATGATCGACGCCGAACTGGAATCAACATGGAAGGGCTTCGTCCGGCAGACCAGGATGCAGGAAGACCAGGTTCTGACCCTCCTCTCCTACGAAAACAAGACCAAAGAGAGTCTGTTCGAGGAGTGGAAGGAAGGGGCCGCCAAGTCGGTGAAGAAACAGATCATCATCGCCAAGATCATCGAGGGCGAGAAGATCGCCGCGGATGACGCCGAATACGAGGAAGAGATCAAGAAGCAGGCCGAACTCGGCAAGATGGAGGCAGAGGAGCTCCGCGACTACTTTGAAAAGAACTCCATGAAACCGTACATCCAGTCCGGAATTCAGGAGAAAAAACTCTACGATTTTCTCCTCTCCCAATCGAAAATCAAAAAGAAGGGAAAGGTGAAGTTTGTGGACTTGATGGCAAAAAAAGCGTAAATTGTCGTGAGGTTCAACCATGACTGAGAAAATGAATACTCTCGTCCCCATCGTCATCGAGCACACGGGCATAGGCGAGCGTTCCTACGACATCTACAGCAGACTCCTGAAGGACCGGATCGTCTTCATAGACGGAGAGATCCACGACCTGACGGCTGATCTCGTGATCGCCCAGCTCCTCTTTCTCGACTCTCAGGATCCGGAGAGGGACATCAACCTGTACATCAACACGCCCGGCGGAAGCGTCACGGCGGGGCTGGCCATCTACGACACCATCCAGCATATTAGGTCCAATGTCCAGACCATCTGCCTGGGTCAGGCGGCGTCCATGGGAGCCTTGCTGCTCACCTGTGGAACCGCGGGCAAGCGCTACGCCCTTCCCTCATCCCGGGTCCTCATCCATCAGCCCTGGGGCGGCGTCCAAGGTCAAGCCAAGGACATCGATATCCAGGCCCGCGAGATCGTGCGGTTGAAGAAGCTGATCATCGATTACTTCGTCCTCCACACGGGAAAAACCGTATCGGAAATCTCGCAGGATCTCGAACGGGACTACTTCATGTCAGCCGAAGAGGCGGTCCAATACGGCCTGGTAGACAATGTTCTTAGAAGAGGTTCCAATGAGCAAAAACAGAAATGACAGCGCCAAGGTCTGTTCCTTCTGCGGAAAGAGCGCGGATATCGCGAGAAGACTGATCGCTGGTCCCGGCGTGTTCATTTGCGATGAATGCGTCCATGTCTGCATGAAGATCCTGGAGGAAGAGGACGACGTCATCACCTCCGAGTTCATTGGCGACATTCCCACCCCAAGAGAGATCAAGGAGTACCTCGACCAATACGTGGTGGGCCAAGATTTCTCAAAGAAGGTCCTCTCCGTAGCCGTCTACAACCACTACAAACGGATCGCCCTCAAGAGCAGGATCGAGGACGACGTAGAGATGGAGAAGTCAAACGTCCTCATCATCGGACCTACGGGCACGGGGAAGACTTTGCTGGCAAAGACCCTCGCGAAGAAGCTGAAGGTCCCCTTCGCCATCGCGGACGCCACCACCCTCACCGAGGCGGGATACGTGGGAGAGGACGTAGAGAACATCCTCCTCAAGCTCATCCAGAACGCCGGAAACAACATCGCCGCGGCTGAGCGCGGCATCGTCTACATCGACGAGATCGATAAAATCGCCAAGAAGGGAGAGAATATCTCGATCACCCGAGACGTTTCGGGCGAGGGAGTCCAGCAGGCATTGCTCAAGATCATCGAGGGCACCATCGCGAACGTTCCGCCCCAGGGAGGCCGAAAGCACCCGAACCAGGAGATGCTCAAGATCGACACCACCAATATTCTCTTCATCTGCGGCGGGGCTTTCGTGGGCTTGGAGAAGATCATTGAATCCAGGGTGAGCCAGCATCCCATGGGCTTCGGCGCCGACATCAGAAGCCGCGAGGGAAAGGACCTCCAGGAACTCTACGCCAACCTCCATCCGGATGACCTCATCAAGTTCGGCCTCATCCCGGAGTTCATCGGCCGGCTTCCCATCTCGGTCTATCTCAACGATCTGACCGAGGAGGACCTTAAGAGGATCATCGTAGAGCCGAAAAACTCGATCCTCAAGCAGTATCAGGCTTCCCTGAAGATCGACGGCGTCGACCTGATCTTTGAGGATACGGCCATCGCGGCCATCGCCCAGAAGGCGCATCAGCGCAAGACGGGCGCCAGGGGCCTGCGCTCCATCGTCGAGGGGATCATGATGGAAATCATGTATGACATCCCCTCCATGAAGGGACAGAAGAAGATTATCGTGACCAGGGATGTAATCGAGAAATCGGAAAAACCGGAGATCATTTTCGACAAAAAAACGGCATGATCCGGAAAAACTCCAGACAAGGCGATAGTAAAAAGGAGCTCCCTCTCGTTCCGATGAGGGAGCTTGTCATCTATCCCCACATGGTGATTCCCTTTTTTGCCGGCAGGGGCGGCTCCATAAAGGCGATCGAGGAGGCTATGCTGGGAGAGCGCATAGTCTTCCTCGCCTGCCAGAAAAATCCCGTGGATGAGCCTGAAATCGAAGACCTGTACGGGGTCGGATGCGCGGCCAAGGTCGTCCAGATGCTGAAACTCCCGGACGGGACGATCCGGGTGCTCGCGGAGGGCAAACAACGCGGGGAGATCCTCAAGATCCACAAGAAAAAGGAGATCTCGGTGGTCACTGTCCGGATCTTCGAAGAGAACACCGAAGTGACCCCGGAAATAGCGGCACTGATGTCCGCCATTCTCGACTCCTTTAAGCGATACGCCGCCCTTAACAAAAAGGTCTCCCAGGAATCGCTCGGCGCCATCGAAAAAGCGGAGTATCCCCACAAGCTGGCTGACCTCGTCTGCGGCGCCGTCTCGTTCCGCACCGAGAAGAAGGCGGAGCTCCTCGGCATCGAGGACCCGCTCTCCCGGCTGGAGACTCTCGCCGTATACTTGGAAGCAGAAAACGAGATCCTTGGCCTGCAGTCAAAGATCAACGCCAAGGTCAAGAAACGGCTCGAGAAGAACCAACGGGAATACTACCTCTCCGAACAGCTGAAGGAGATCAATAAGGAGCTCGGAAGGGAGGATGCGGACGCCACCGGGGTTAAGGAGTTCCGCGACAAGATGGCCCGCAAGAACCTCCCCGCCGAAGTCCTCGAAAAAACCGAGAGGGAGATAGGCAGGCTTTCCAAGCTGCAGCCCATGTCCCCCGAGTCAGGGATCCTGCGGACCTATATCGAATGGATCCTCGACCTCCCCTGGAACGAGCGGACGCAGGATAACAAGGACATCACAAAGGCGGCGACCATCCTCGACGAGGATCATTTCGACCTGAAGAAACCCAAGGAGCGGATCCTCGACTTCATCGCGGTCCGCCAGCTCAAGGAATCGCTCAAAGGGCCTATCCTGTGCTTCGTCGGCCCGCCGGGAACGGGTAAGACCTCCCTGGGCCGTTCCGTGGCCAGGGCTCTGAACCGTTCTTTCGTCCGCGTTTCCCTCGGCGGCGTACGCGACGAGGCGGAGATCCGAGGGCACCGGAAGACCTACGTGGGAGCGCTGCCCGGTAAGATCATCCAGTCCATGAAAAAGGCGGGAACCGTGAACCCCGTGTTCCTCCTCGACGAGATCGATAAGATCAGCTCCGACTACCGGGGGGATCCCGCCTCGGCCCTCCTCGAGGTCCTCGACCCGGAGCAGAACCGCGCATTCGTGGACCACTACCTGGAGGTTTCATACGACCTCTCCGCCGTGATGTTCATTACCACGGCCAATTCGATCCATACCATCCCCTACCCTCTCAGGGACCGTATGGAGATCATCGAGATCCCCGGATACACCGAATTCGAGAAACTGAAAATAGCGACCGGCTTCATCATCCCCAAGCAAATCGAAGAGAACGGCCTCTCCTGGGCGGATATCCGGTTTCAGGAAAACGCCATCCTCGAGATCGTGCGGGGATACACCATGGAATCCGGGGTGAGGAACCTGGAGAGGGAGATCGCGGGGATCATTAGGAAAATCGCCCGTGACGCGGTGAAGAAAGGATTCGCCAAACCGCAGATCCAGGAGCCCGACTCTCCTCCCGCCGACACTGCAGCGGGGAGCGGAAACCAGGCGGCAGGAGAAAGCGCCGCTGCGGGAGAAAGCATCCCGGCTCGGGAAAATGCCGCCGCGGCGGCGGAAAACCACGAGGCGCAGCCTTCGGACACGCCTGTGCGGGGATACCGCAGGCTCATCACCGCCAAGTCTGTTCCGGGGTACCTCGGTAAAAGGCGGTTCCAGCGGGATCTCCTGTACAAAGAGGTGCGGCCTGGGCTTGCCTACGGGCTCGCATGGACGGAGATGGGGGGCACTCTCCTGCCTATCGAGGTGGCCATCCTTGAGGGCGAGGGAGAGCTAATCCTGACCGGAAGCCTCGGCGACGTGATGAAGGAGAGCGCCCGCACGGCCCTTTCCTTCATCAGGGCCCATTCCCGAAGGTTCTCCCTTCCGCTCCGCTTTCAAAAGAACGTCGACATCCACATCCATGTGCCCGAAGGAGCGATCCCCAAGGACGGCCCTTCCGCCGGCATTACGATCATGGCCGCCCTCCTGTCCGCCCTTTCCGGAATTCCGGTGACACAGGGCATGGCCATGACCGGGGAGATCACCCTCACGGGAAGGATGCTGCCCATCGGCGGGGTTAAGGAAAAGGTCCTAGCCGCGCACCGAAACTCGCTTCTCACCGTTCTCCTCCCGGAGGGAAACAGGAAGGACATCGACGAACTGCCTCCGGAAGTGAACAACGCCATGACCTTCCTCTTCGCTGACTCGGTCCTGGAGGCGCTTGGGTACCTGTTTCCGCAGAATCGATTCTCGTGAGCTGACCGGCGTTTTCTCTCGGCTGCGGAATGCCATGGCTAAAGGGCGGCGGAACCAACCGAAATGAATAAATATAGATGAATTTACCTTTTTTTTAATTTTTTTTGTATATTTATGTATTATTTCCCCCACGCCCCCTTGAGATGGATCGATAAAAGATGTACAACGGGGAAACACTTTTCAAGAAGGAGAACGCAGTATGGCCGTATCGTTGAAAGGAAGATCGCTTCTCGCCCTGAAGGACTACAGCCCCGAAGAGATTCGCTACCTCCTGGACCTCTCCCACAAGGTCAAGAAGGAAAAGAAAGCGGGTAAAGTCAAACAGCGGTTCCGAGGCAAGACCCTTGCCCTCATCTTCGAGAAGCGCTCCACCCGTACCCGTTGCGCCTTCGAGACAGCCTTCGGCGAGGAAGGAGGGCACCCCGTGTTCCTCTCTCTGGATGACATTCAGCTGGGGGCAAAGGAATCGGTGGAGGACACGGCTCGGGTCCTCGGCCGGATGTTCGACTGCATCGAGTTCCGCGGCTACAGCCAGAAGGTGGTGGAGACCCTGGCCAAGTATTCGGGAGTCCCCGTATACAACGGGCTTACGGACGAATTCCACCCCACGCAGATACTCGCGGACCTCATGACCATCGAGGAAGCTTTCGGCTCCCTCCCGGGCAGGCGCGTCGCGTATGTCGGAGACGGGAGGAATAACGTGGCGGTTTCCCTCATGATCGGGTGCGCCAAGATGGGAGTCGATTTCGTGACAGTCGCTCCCCGGGAGCTGTTCCCCTCTAAGGAGCTCCAGGATCTCGCGGCTGGGTTCGCGGCCAAGGCCGGCTCCACCGTCAGTGCCACAGACTCGGTCGCTGAGGGGGTGAAAGACGCAGATGTAATCTACACCGACGTATGGGCGTCCATGGGTGAGGAGGCGAAGCTCGCCGAGCGGAAAAAGATCCTCGGTCCCTACCAGGTGAACGCGGAGCTCATGGGAAAGACGGGAAAGAAAAGCACAATCTTCATGCACTGCCTCCCGGCGGTCAAGGGGAACGAGGTCACCGCGGATGTGATCGACGGGCCCTCCTCCAAAGCCTGGGACGAGGCAGAGAACCGCAAACACACGATCAAGGCCCTGATGCTGGCGACCCTGTGACCACAGGCCCGCGTGCGAAAATTTTTCGCTTGATCGACGGTGTTCGGGCTTATATAATGGAACTCGGTTCATGAGGAGGCTGCCTGTGTCGAAAAGAATCGTTCTCGTACTGGTACTCTTGTCCATGATCGCCGTCTTCGCGTTCGCCGAGGAATCGGTATTTTTCGTCAAAACCGTACCCATATCCAAGGTATATCTCTACCGTGAAGGCTACCGGATCGTCTACATGAAGGGCGACCTCACGTTCGCCGAAATGTACCTCCCGATTGAATGGTTTTCCGGCGCGGGAGTAAAGGGAGAACTGGTGCTCGGGGACGACCCCGCGTATCCCTATTGCTCGATCTTCTGGAAGGACGGCGTCTTCGACCATATCCGGCTCTACCTGAAAAAGGACATCCGCGATCCCAGCTGGGGAGAGGCGCGAAGGGGCGGAGATATCGCCGACCGCTTCAAGGATGAAACCCCGAAGTTCGAGTTCTGATGGAAGCTCTTGACTCCGTACGGAAGGCCATCCGCGAGGAATCCCTCGCCGGATGGCTTTTTTGCGGATTCAGGCACCGCGATCCCATCGCGGACCGGATCATGGGCATCCCGGCCACTACGGTCAATTCCAGACCCTGGTTCGCAGTCGCCTTCCCCGACCGCCCTCCCCTCCTCATCGTCCATACCGTCGAATCCCATATCCTCGACCATATCGAAGGGGAAAGGCTCTTCTATACCGGAAGGGAGGAGCTCACGCGGATCTTCGGTTCATACGCAGGAAAGACCTTCGCTGCGCAGATCTCCAGGGACAACCCGGTTCTCTCGACCCTTGACTACGGCACCGCGTCCCTTCTCCGCAGATGCGGAATCTCCCTGCGGGAGAGCGGCGGCTTGATCCAGAGGATCCTCGGCCTCCTCTCAGAAACAGAGATCGCACGCCACGAAAAGGCTGCCGCCCACCTCTACCGGATCGTTGAGGGGGCCTGGGGCCTCGTCAAGGAACGCCTTTCCTCCGGAACGGAGGTCCGGGAGGGGGAGATCCAGGACTGGATCCTCGCAGAGTTCGTGCGGAGAAGGCTCGTGACCGACCACCCGCCCATCGTCGCTTTTGGCGCCGGGTCCGCGGACCCCCATTACGAGCCCGCGGGAAGGGGTGGTCTCATCTCTTCCCCCGGCGTTCTCCAGTTCGACCTCTGGGCAAAGGAGGACGATCCCACGGGCATCTACGCGGATATCTCCTGGGTCGCCGTTTGTTCCGCGGAGCCTTCCGCCGAAGAGGAGCGCGTCTTCCAGACGGTCATCGGGGCCAGGGACCACGCCCTTGCCTTTATCGGGCAGAGGCTCACGGCGGGCAGGCCGGACACGCCGCCCACGGGCGCGGAGGTGGACGCGGAGGTCAGGCGGTTCATCGAGGCCGCGGGCTTCGGCGCGTACCTCAGGCACAGGACCGGCCACGGCATCGACCGCGATGTCCACGGTTTCGGGGTCAACCTCGATTCAGTGGAATTCCCCGACCACAGAAAGCTCCTTCCCGGCTCGTGCTTTTCAATAGAACCGGGCGTCTATACGAGGCGCTTCGGCATGCGCACAGAGATCGATGTCTATATCACGGAAAACGGCGCCGTTGTCTCGGGAGGACCTGTCCAGACGGAACTCTTGCGTCTCTGAATCCGCAACCCGGAGGTATCCCCCGTGCAGGATTGGAAGGAAATCCGCGAATTAATCGAAAACCACTCCTTTTTCGTCGTTCTCAGCCACGAGGAACCTGACGGGGACGCCGTCGGATCCTCTATCGCGCTGGGCAGCCTCCTCTCTCGGCTGGGAAAGAGCGTCGCACTCTGTTCCCCCGGCCCCTTTGCCCGCCGGGAGGTTGCCGAATACCATGAGCTCTTCCTCGACGAGACTCCGCCCGATCTCCTCGGTGGCGATACCGCGTTCGTCATCCTCGACGCTTCAACCCCGGAACGGCTCGGCCGTTTCGCGCCGATTCTGCGGGACCGTCCGGTTGCCGTAATCGACCATCACGGGGGGAGCCCGTTCGGCGCCTTCCGGGTCGTCGACAGCCAGGCTCCATCGACATCCTTCCTGATCCTGGAGCTTTTCGACGCGCTCGGGGTTCCGCCTTCCCCCGAAGAGGCGGCCATGCTCCTCTTCGGTCTCTGCACGGACACCGGCTTTTTCCGGCACGCGGAGCGAAATTCGGAGGAAGTCCTGCGCGCGGCGGGAAGGCTCGCCTCGTATGGGGTTTCGCTTAAGGAGATCCACAGGATGATGCATCCCAGCGTGCCCGTAGAGAGCCGCGTGCTTCTAGGGAGAACCCTCGCGTCGACAGAATCCCTGTTCTCCGACCAGGTCCTTATTGCGCGGGAAACCCTGGAGGATCACCGGCGTTTCGGACTCGAGAACCGGGATTCCGACACCCTCTATCAGATGCTCCAGGGCGTCCGGGGTTGCAGGGCGGTCGCGTTCATCCGCGAGGAGGGAGATGGGTGCTTCTCGGTCGGCCTGCGCTCTTCTGACACCCTCGATGTGGGCGGTCTCGCGCGCAGGCACGGAGGCGGCGGCCATCAGAAGGCCGCGAGTTTCCGCTACGCGGGAACAGAGGAGGAGCTTCGGCGGCTCCTCGCCGAAGAGTTCGGTAAAGCGATCGCGGAAGCGGAGGGAAACGGTATATGAACAAGCGAAGCGGGCTCATCCAGGGAAAATCCTTTCTGGCAACCATCATCCTGCTTTCCATCTTGATCGCGGTGACCGGTGTGCTGACCCATGTCGTGCCCGCGGGCGAATTCGAGACCGTCGAGAAAGCGGGGGCGCCGGTCAAGGAGTACCGGGAACTGGCTCCCGCTCCTCCGCCGCTGTGGCGGATCCTCCGCTCTCCCGTCCTCTGGCTCCCCGGAAGCAACGGGCCCAAACTCATCGTCCTCATCCTGTTCATACTCCTCATCGGCGGAAGCTTCTCCGTCATGAACGACACAGGATTCCTCCCCGCCGTGCTCGGAAAGCTCGTCGAGCGTTTTTCGGGGCAAAAGACCCTCTTCCTCCTCCTGACCGTCCTGTTCTTCTCGCTCGTCGGTTCCACCCTGGGCATCCTGGAGGAGATCGTCCCGCTGATCCTCATCTTCGTTCCCATCGCGTACCGGATGGGATGGGACGGGATCGCGGGCCTGGCCATCCCTTTCCTCTCCGCGGGCATCGGATTCGCGGCCGCCACATTCAACCCCTTCACCATCGGAACCGCCCAGCGCCTCGCGGACCTTGCCCTGTTCTCTGGCCTGTCGATCCGGGCCCCCCTGTTCGTCGTGACCACCTCGGCGGTTTTTCTTTACATTCTTCGATACACCCGGAGAATCGAGCGGGATCCCAGCCGGAGCCTGGTATACGGAACCGACCGCGCCATACGGGATTTCACCCGATCCGCGGACGCCCTTCCGGCGGACGGCCCGGGCGTTCATGATGAGGGCGACTTGGAAGGGGAAGACCGACAGGGTGCGCATGCCTCGTTCGCACATCTGCGCACAGCGTTGGTTCATGTCGCAATCTGCCTCTGCGCGGTGGTCGGCGTGGTAGTTGCGGGGAATTTCGTTCACGCCTTGGCGGATCTCGCATTTCCACTGATCGCCCTCGTCTTCGTCATCATGGGAATCGGGACGGGCGCATTTTCCGGAAGAGGAAGGAAAGCGGTAGCTCGAAGCTTTTTCAGGGGGATCGCGGCTTTCTCTCCGGCCGTCATCCTCATCCTCATGGCCGGGGCTGTCGGCTACCTCATGGAAACGGGGGGAATCCTCCCGACCATCCTCGCCGCGCTCTCCAAGAGGATCGGGGCGATTGGGCCTGGCCTCGCCGCGGTCCTGCTGTACATCGTCAACATGGGAATCAACTTCTTTATCCCTTCCGGTTCCGGCCAAGCGGTCCTGGCCATTCCGATCCTTGCCCCGCTGGGCGACCTGCTCGGCATCACCCGCCAGACCGTGGTCCTGGCCTTCCAGTTCGGCGACGGCTTTTCGAACCTTCTATGGCCGACGAATCCCATGCTCCTCATCGCCCTCGGCCTCGCCGGAATCCAGTACGGGAAATGGCTCCGCTGGGTCCTTCCCCTCCAGCTGTTCATCTTCGCGCTCTGCTCTGCGGCCCTGCTCCTCGCCGTAGCTGTCGGTTACCGATAGAGAAGAGACATTGTTAACGGAATGTAAAGATCCTCCGTATTCGATGCCGTTTTCCGGTACGTTTCCTGCTATTCCATTGGTCCGTACCTTTTCCTCCAGGGAAACGAGGAGACAATGGAATCGATCACCGATCAAATCCTCCGGTACAAGAGAACCGGAGCCGGGCTGGAAACGATCGTCAATCGGATCGGGCTCTACGTGTACTACCGGTATCCGAGCAGGAAGAGCCTGACGGAGGACGAGCGCAGCGATTTTTTCCTGTACTTCTTCCCCAAGATCCCGAGCCTGATCGAGCGCTTCGTCTACACGGGCAAGCCCTTCGACGCCTACCTCAACACGAGCCTCAAATGGCAGCTGAAGACCTTCAGGGCCGGCCGA
>CAZPZF010000109.1:0-10625 GCA_964590705.1 uncultured Spirochaetales bacterium
CCGGCGTCCATTTCGGCCGCTACATCCCTAAGTACATCTCCCTCTGACCCTATGAGCACTTATCTCCCGCTCCCGAATCCTGCCCATAAGCTTTGGGGCACTATTTATATCTTTTTACAGATTTACAAATCGAGGGTATAATATGCTGGTATAAATTCGTTTCCAACGCAAAACCAAGAGCCAAGAGGTGATCCATGGAACTGCTTCCCATTATCGAAAAAAGGGTCAGCATACGGCAATTCACGGGCAAGGAAATCGACAAGGGCGCCCTTCATCGAATATTGGAAGCAGGAGTACGCGCTCCATCGGCGAAGAACAGTCAGCGATCGCGTTTCATTACCATAATCGATCCGTAACTGAAGCATACAGTGATGGAATATTCCTTTGGCGAAGAGCATGTCGGTAAATCAGGGGCTATTATCGCAGCGTGCACCACTAATATAGATTATCGGATGCCGAACGGGCAGTTCTCCTATCCGATCGATATGGGCTTCGCCGTTGCGTTTATGATGATGCAAACCGAGGCAGAGGGTCTCGGAGGCTGCGTTGTGACAACCTTCGACGAGACAGGACTTAAGGAACTCCTCTCCGTGCCCTATTCGATGCGAATCGTTATGCTATTCGTTATAGGCGAGCCGGCGGAACGGCCTCTTCCGACACAGCGCAAGGCATTCAATCGTGTCGTTGCCTATAACCACTGGTGAGGCAGATAAAATGAATAAAAAATCTGTGAGCGGAAAAACCTGATGGCGGGAAAGAGCAGGAGTGAAGTAATCAACCTTCCCATAACGATCCTTCTTACCGAGGAGGGCGTTGATTTTTTCATGAAGAACGGCCGTCACCTCGCGAAACTGAAGACGGCCGATAGTTTCGAATCCTACGGCTTCACGCTTTCCAAACTGAAACCGCAATCACTTCAACGTCTAATCCTGGCCAACTACGTGTCGAAACTCGAAGTATCGGGAACCGACCTCATCGGAGAACGACAGAAGATACTTGACCTCTCCAAATGCGTCTCGTACAGCTACCTCTACGAAAAATTCGACTGCGAGATCCGCAGGGCACTGATCAATTCCCGCGTTATCCAAAACTGGAACCGCGCAAATCCATCAGGTGTGATCGATGAGAACACACGAACCAATGAAGCCTATCTCCGCCGTGCGATCAAGGAAAACCAGGCCCAGCTCGATTCCATCATTGAGGAGATCCGCGTACCGGTTCTGCTGAAGATCGAGGAAAACCAGTCTCTCCTCGAAGAGGAGAAGGATATCTGCAGGTTGATGACATCACGATTTCTGGAATCGATACGACCGTTCACCTGGTTCGTCCTCCTTCGCTTCAGGGGAATCGAAGATTGCGCCGTTCTCCTCCAGGAATTTTCTCGGCTCCTGCTCGTCTATATCGAAAAGGCGAGAATACCGGAATACTTGACACTCATCATCCTCGAGCTGGTCAGCTATCTGCAGAACGCAAATCTCAGGCGTTTCATCGCGAAGGCGTACCGGAACGCGGGCGATCCTGACACCCTGCTTTCCAATGAGAACATCAGGACCTCGGTTCTTGAACGCCTCTCGGCGATCGATGAGAGGATCTTCCTCGACTGGAGGATCCGCAGCGGGGGCAGTACGATCGGAACCCAGAACAAGCTCCAGGTGACCATCTACAACCATCTCGGCGAGTATCAGTCGTTCCGGGACAGCATCAACAACAAGAAGTCGATCGATCTCAAGGAGAAGAGCCTGCTCGAGTTCTATCAGGGGAACCACGAATCAATTGCGGGAAACGAACTTGGGCTGTACTATCTCTCGTATCTCAACCAGGCTTGTGAAAAGGTCGGCATCAAATTCGAATCTAGTGTTAATCAACTCGCCTCGCGTGAACTAACCGCGGTCATGCTCTCCTTCATCTTCTAGCACTTGACCTCACCGCTCACCCGTTCTGCTGAAAGACAGGGCATGCCTCTGCTTGTGTCTTGCCAGAGCCGAGACGATCAGTTCGGTAATCAGGTCGCACATTGGAAGCCCCCCCTCGGCGCACATCATGGGGAACATACTGATGTTCGTGAACCCGGGGATCGTGTTCATCTCGTTCAGGAGGATTTTGCCTGTCGGTTCCTCGATGAAGAAATCCACCCGAGCCATGCCCTCCGCCTCTACCGCAAGATACGCGGCTTCCGCGATCCTTCGCACCTCACGGCATTCCTCTCCGCTGATGTCGGCCGGGATGACCAGCCGAGCGCCATCTGGATCCGTGTACTTCGCGTCATAATCGTAGAATTCATGAGAAGGGATGACCTGGCCGGGCGTAAACGAGCGGACCTTCCGGTTTCCGATGACTGAACACTCGATCTCCTTCCCCCTCACTGCGGGTTCCACAAGCGCCTTTGTGTCGTATCTGAAGGCTTCCAAGAGCGCCGCGTAGAACGCCGCCCGTGAATCGACCTTACTCACGCCTACGGAGGATCCGGTGCACGAAGGTTTGATGAAAACAGGGAAATGAAAACGAGTCTCGGCCAAATCCGCGAGCTTCATCGCCTCGCCCCTGTCCGAATGGATCTCGGCGCGGGCGGGGATGAATGGGACGACCGGCAGCCCCTCGTGGAGCCATAGCCGCTTAGCTACCTCTTTGTCCATGCCGATTCCGCTTCCAAGCACTCCCGCGCCTACGTACGGAAGGTCGAGGACCTCCAGGAAACCCTGGACCGTTCCGTCTTCGCCGAATGTTCCGTGAAGAACGGGAAAAACGACATCAGCGGAGATCCGAAGCCCCCCGCAGAAAAGCCCGTTTCCAGGAATGCCGGTCACCAGCCTGGTCTCGTCCTCTCGAATGGCAAGAGGTTCCCCGGGTTTTCGATCCATGGGGTCGTTCTGCAGATACCAGGTACCCTCGCGGGTGACCCCAACGAGTATCGGGAAGTAACGCTTCCTATCGATCGAGTCGAATATTGAGGCGGCTGACCTCAGGGAAACCTCGTGCTCTCCGGACTTTCCGCCGTAGAGGATCAGGACATTCATCTTCTTCATCGATGCCCGCTCCTGGTTTTTCTTTCGGGGGCGACACAGCTCCCGCACTGTTTTTGTACTCCCCAACGATCATTATTTCAAGATGTCCGACGGATAGAAATCTCAGAACTAGTTGTCACCCGTACGGGTTTCCCCTCTTCCGAGCAGATCCCGTAGGATCCGCCTGGTTTCGATCTCCTCGTCCCAGGGTCGTTTTCCGTCCGGTCCGATGATGCTCGATTCATGCCCCTTGCCGAGGAGCATGACGGTGTCGCCGGGAAGCGCCAGGGAAAGGGCTCTGCGGATCGCTTCGCTACGCTCTGGAACGAGGAAGAGGTCCTTCCCTTCGCTCTTGCATCGACAGCCCGCGGCGATGTCCCTCAGGATCGTCATCCGATCCTCTCCTCTCGGATCCTCGTCCGTCAGGAAGAGGATATCCCCGTACCGAGACGCCGTTTCCCCTTGGAGCGGTCTCTTCTCCCTGTCCCGCTCGCCCGCGGAACCGAATACGAGGATCAGCCTTCCCGTTGTCCGTTTCCTCATCATGGGAAGCACTTTCTCGAAAGCGCCGGGGGTATGCGCGTAGTCCACATAAACCAGGAACGGCTGCCCCTCTGAGATCGGAGTCATCCTCCCCCTGACCGGCAGGAACCGGGCAAAGAGAGGGGCAAGCTCCAGAGGTGAAATGCCGAGCAGGCAGCTCACGACAAGAGCCGCGGCCATGGTGTTTTCTATGTTGTATTTTCCGGGCAGGGGAAGGAACGCTTCGGTCTCTTTCCCGCGGTAGGTGAGCGTAAAACGGGAGCCGTGCTGTTCCTCGGTCATTCCTGAGGCCCACAGATCCGCTTTCGCGTCAAATCCGTAGGTGAAAACCGGAACCGCTGACGCTTCCATGAAATAGCGGGCGCTTGGATCCGACAGATTCACGACACCGAAAGGAGCCGGTTTCGTGAGGCCGGCGGTATTCCTATTCGTGCCGCCTCCCCCTTCAGGGAGAGCCAGGGCGCGGAATAGATTCGCTTTGTCATGCCGATACTGATCGAAGCTCCCGTGAAACTCGAGGTGCTCGTGGGTTACGTTGGTAAGTACTGCCGCGGTAAAGCGGACATCAGCGAGCCGGCAGTTCCTCTCAGACAAGCCGTGGGAGGTGGCCTCCACCACAGCGAATTCCTTTCCCGCCTCGAGGATCGCCCTGAGAATTCCATGGACCTCCAGCGCCTCGGGAGTCGATTGCCGGAACGGATTCTCCTCAATCTCCGTGTCCCTGAGGAAGTTGACAGTCGAGAGGAAGCCGGATTTCTTTCCGAGAAGGGTGAGCAGCTGGTGGATGAGATACACGGTCGTACTCTTACCGTCCGTGCCCGTGACGCCGATCACCGTGAGAGACTCGGATGGGCGGCCGTGGAACGCCGCGGATACGGGAGAGAGAGCGGCGCGTGATGACGGTACCTGCAGATGGATCACGCCGGAAGCGCGGTTCTGCAGCGGCTTTTCATGGATCACCGCAGCGGCTCCCGTTGATATGGCCCGACCGATGAAGGAATGGCCGTCCGTGTGGATACCGGGAAGGGCAAAGAAAAGGAAGCCGGGTCTGACATCTCTGGAATCATAGGCGATTCCGGAAATTTCGGGATCCCCGCCGCCGAAACGCTCGATGATGTTGATACCGTCGATTAAAGCTGATAGTCTCTGAGTATTCACCGCGACAGTATATACGAGAGCCGTTCCCGTGGAAAGGCGAAAGACGGTGACCAAGAGGTTCAGCCGATGTTCAGAGTAAGAGTCGAGGATAGCTTTGCCGCAGCGCATTTCCTCACGGAATATCATGGGAAATGCGAGCGTCTTCATGGCCATAACTATCGGGTCAGGGTTCACGCGCAGGGCGAGGATCTGGGTAAAGGGGGGATGCTCGTCGATTTCGGGATCCTCAAAGGATCGTTGAAGGAGGTCCTCTCATCACTGGATCACTCCCTTCTCAACGACCTTCCTCCCTTTAAAAGCGGCAATCCGAGCGCCGAACTCATCGCGAGACACATCTTCGAGGAGCTTACCGCGAAACTGCCAGGCGTTCCGCTCGTCATGGTTGAGGTGTTCGAAACGGATAAGAATTGCGCTGCGTATGTCCCCTCGGGCTCTCCCAGGGACATCACCGTTTCCCCCCTGGGAGAGCATCAGGTCAGATGACGGTCGAATCCTCTGCCGATCTTGAGTCGCATGACTATCTATCAAAACAGCTCATCGCCTACCTGGGCAACAAGCGCCGGGTCCTGCCCTCGCTCCACCAGGTGTTCCTAAGGGCCGTGGAAAGCGCGGACGGGGGATCAACCTCCGGGATGGTTTTTCTCGATCCCTTTTCTGGCTCCGGCGCGGTGAGCAGGCTCGCGCGTTTCATGGGATTCACCGTGCACGCCAACGATTGGGAGCCTTATGCCCACATTGTGACCAGTGCGTACTTGACCGTTTCAAAGGCCGAAGGTGAGAGCCTGTACGGCGGTTTCGGTGGGGGGAAGCAGGCCTTTGCCTTTTTCAACGCCCTTACCCCGAAACCGGGGTACATCGCCCGTACCTATGCGCCGCGATCGACGGAAACCGCCGACTACCGGACCGAGCGCCTTTTCTACACGGCGGAAAACGGCGCGTTCATCGATACGGTGCGCGATGCCGTGGAGGAGCGTTGGCCAGGGTGGGATCTCCCGGAAACGGATCTCAGGGAGAAGATCCTGCTCGTGTCCGCCCTTTTGTACGAAGCGGCGACACACGTGAACACATCAGGCGTTTTCAAAGCCTGCCACAAAGGTTTCGGGGGCCATGGCCATGACGCCCTCAAGCGCATCCTTTCTCCTATGAGCCTGGAATTCCCCGTTCTCTATGACGGTCCCGGTTGCACCGCAGAACAGCTCGATGCGCTCGATTTTCTTTCGCGCCGGTCCGGCGACATCTGTTATCTCGATCCGCCGTACACGATCCACCAGTACGGGAGTAACTACCACCTCCTCAATTCAATTGTTCTATGGGACAAGCCTGAAATGTCGAACCGTCTTGACTCATCGGGGCGCCTCGAGGACAAAGCGGGGATCCGAGGCGACTGGAAACGAACAAAAAGCCGCTTCTGCTCGCGGAGAACCGCTGCCGCCGCCCTTGCGGAGATCCTCGACCGCGCAGATGCCCGTAGTATCGTCCTCTCGTACAATACAGACGGCCTTATCGGGATGGATGAGCTTCGTGAGATGCTGACGTCGCAGGGAAAGGTGGAGTTTTTCGCGGACGGATATCCCGCATACCGCGGGGGAAGACAGAGCAGAAGCCGGAGGATCCATACCATGGAGGTCCAGTTCCTGGTCACCCGCGTTACCCGTTTGGGAAGGGGAGTATCCATCGGCGCTGCTTTCCCGCCTGCCCTCGGGCAGTCAGCCGCGAGCGGAACGCGAGTGAACGCCTCAATGGGCGAACCTTCGGATTTTGCCGCCCTTGAAAACAGGTATCGCAGGAAGGAGCTGGAGATCCTCCTCGAACGGTTGTATGTACCGGAACGGCTTGCCAAGGAGTTCTCCCTTGTGACGGCTCAGGGAAGGATGCGGGACGAATGGGCATATGACGATAAAGAGAGGTTTCAGGAACCGTTCGGACTTGTCCGCCGCCGTTATCGCTTCGTCGAACCTCTTCCCGATCTTTCGGATTGGTCCGAAGAGCGGATCATCGCGGTTTCGGGTGCGCTGAAGAGGGCTGTCTGCAGAGACAACGCGGAGGAATGCGCCGTGCTTCTCGATCTCATCGCTGATCTATCGCTTTCCGGCGAAAAAAGGTTCGTTTCGCAGGAAGTCGCACGCGGAAACGGGGACGCCGAATTGCGTTTTCTAGTCAAAAAGCTCCTCTCCGCGCTTCGCAGGCTTGCGCATCGCAGGTACGCGGAGGAGTTCACCGCTCTCGTCACGAGAAGCCGCGCTCTCGCTCTTTCCCTGGAGCCTCGGATGATCCTCCTTGAGGAAGGGCTCGGCCGTCTCGAGCGTCTCTATTCAGCGCGGATGTCCGGGTAGGTCCGGCCGCGTGCGGCTGTTGTGCAAGGGGCAGAAACCGATATACGCTCAGGAAAATCGCTATCGCAGAGGATTGAGAGGAGTGCTATGAAATCTGAATTTGTACGTGCCAGAATACGGCTTTCGACGTCGATCCATCTGATGGGAGCCGCGGCATCTCTTCGGCTCCTCGATGACGAGATCGCCCGGGCCGGGCGATTCAGCCTCAAGGCCGGCTCCACGAAGCTCGGTTTCTTCGGGATGAGTTCGGACGGGCGCCGCCTCCTCACGAAGGATCCTCCGGCGCGGATGGGGATCCCGTCGATTATGCTCCTGTTCCCGAACCCGGCGGCCGCCACGGCAGTCCTGACAGGTTCCCCGGGTGGATCCGTTATCCCGATTCCTGGATCGGGCGCGGCCGGGCGGGCGCTTTCCTTTTTTAAGGCCGCGGGCAGGAGGGTCTCGGCCCTCATCGCCGGTACAGCCGATACGGGAGACGGAAGCGCCGTTTCGCCCGGCGATACCGACGCTTCGCGGAAAGGAGCGGTGCTGATCCGGGCCTCGCTTCTTTTGCAGGCTGTGGCGCGGGGAATCGTGGAAGTCGCCAATCATGATCCGGCCGCGGCTCCCCGGAGGGCTCACATGGGTTTCGGAACAGTGGAGCTCCTGATCGAGGGGGAAACGCCCTATTCGGTCCTCATCGATGCGCGGCAGCCGCAGCTGTCCGTCTCCCCGCCGGAGCCTCCGCGGGTGATGAGGGGAGCCATTCCGGCGCGGCCGGGCGATCCCTCGGTCCGCCTCTCCTTCACGGATCCCCAAACGGCTGTTGATGTCCTCACGGGAGCGATGAGCGCGGTCGTCGCTCTCGGAACAGGGGCCGTGCGGATGCGCGGAAGAGTTCCCCTGGTACAGAACCTCTTCTCAATCCTCGATCTGTTGAGCGGGTACCTTTCAGGAGTGAGCCGATCATGAACGTCAAACCCTTTCAATTCGAAAAATCGATGGTCCTGTTCAAACGAGCCGCTTCGGTCATCCCCGGCGGAATATACGGAACGAAGAGCCCGGGTTTCGTTGTCCCTGGAAGCTATCCCTATTTCTTCGTCAGGGGAGAGGGAAGCAGGCTGTGGGACTGCGACGGAAACGAGTACATCGATTTCCTCTGCGGGTACGGTTCCCAGATCCTCGGGTACGGGAATTCGGCGGTCGACGATCCCGCCATCAGACAGCTCCGTTCGGGCGACCTCCTCGACCAGCCGTCGCCAGCCATGGTAACCCTGGCCGAGGAACTGGTGAGCAGGATTCGGGGCATGGGATGGGCGGTCTTCGCGAAGAACGGCACGGACGTCACGACCCTCGCGGTTTCCATGGCCCGCGTCCGCACAGGCAAGAGGGCGATCCTCGCAGCGCGGGGAGCCTACCACGGCTCGGCCAACTGGTGCTCCAGCAACCTGTTCCCCATCCTCGGGGAACAGGAGGACGTGTACGAGTTCACCTATGGGAACATCGCGGAACTGGAACGCCTCTTCACGGAACGGGATGTCGCCTGCGTTATCCTGACCCCGTATCATCACCCGGCCTTCGGCCCCTCCATCCTTCCTCCAGCGGATTGGTATCCTACGGTGGAGCGGCTCTGTAGAAAGCACGGCGCCCTCTTCATCATGGACGATATCAGGGCCAATTTCCGGCTTCACCGTTCCGGCTCCCACGCGTTTTTCGGAGCTTCCCCGGACCTGATCGCCATGGGCAAATGCCTCGCGAACGGATACCCGATCTCGGTTCTTATGGGCACGGAGGAGCACAGGAAACCAGCATCCTCCTTCTTCATTACGGGGACCTTCTGGATGTCGGCGGTTCCCATGGAGGCGGCCCTCGCGTGCCTCGCGGAGATGGACCGGATCGGAAGCATCGAGCTTCTCGAGAGAACGGGAAGGGATTTCGCGGCGGGAATCGCCGAGGCGGGTAGAAGGGCAGGTTTCGAGGTCGAATTTTCAGGCCCGCCGGCCATTCCCTTCATGACCTTCAAGGACGATCAGGACCTGTGGATGAACCAGATCTTCTGCGCGGAGATGACCATGCGGGGCATCTATCTCCATCCCCATCACAATTGGTTCATGTCGTGCGCCCATACCCGTTCCGATATCGAAAGGACGGTCGAAACGGCGGAGGAGTGTTTCAGGATCCTGGCGCGGCGTATCGAGTGACTACTGGGAATAGACGGCTGTCCGCTGCCGGAGAAAGGCCTTGCCGTTTCCTGTGCTTTACGCGATAAAAAGAACCGCCTGAGGTTTCTCCCCCAGGCGGTTTTTCGTTTCTTCAAGGAAAGCGCGGTGCCGACAGTTCGTATTCGCGCGGAACTACGCCGGGCTTTGCGCCGATGCTACCTCGTCCTTCCGTACATGTCGTAGAGATACCTGAAATACTCCATATCGGTTGTCAAGGTCTTGTTGAACGCCGGCAGGGGCTTCCGGTAGGACTCGATTGCCCGCCAGAATTCGAAGAACTCCGCGTCCTGCGCGTACGCCTCGGCGTAGATGCGTGCGGCTTCAGCGTCAGCTCTTCCCTTGATCTCCTCCGCTCTCCGGTACGCCTCCGAGAGGATTTTCCTCCGGTCGTTATCCAGCTTGCCCAGCCATTCGGCCTTCTTGCCCTCGCCGTACGATCTGAACGCCTGCGCCCGCTGGTTGCGTTCCTTGATCATCCGGTCGTACACGCTTTCAGTAAGGTCGTCCGAATACCGGATCTGCCTGATGATGATATCGATGACCTTGATTCCGAAAGCCTCGGTCTTGGGCTGGACCGATGTGAGCATTTGTTGGGAGAGGATCTCGCGGCCCGCGTCGATCCGTTCATAGACGACGTTGCCGGTGGCGAGTTCGGCCAGTCCCTCCAGGTTCTCCATATCCGTAGCTCCCTCCTCAAGAAGGGTGTTCCTCTGGATCTCGTTGATGATGTTGGAGTTCCGTACCGCCTCCCTGAGGAGGTTGTCCGCGATCACGGTCCGCACCGCGGAATCGATGATCTGGTCGAGCTTCCCGTAGGCGCTCTCCATCGTTTTCAACGCTTCGTAGAATTTATCGATGTCGACGATCTTCCAGCGCGCCGTGGTGTCCACCCAGATGAACTGGTTCTCCTTGCTCGGGATCTTCCTTGCCTCTCCGTCCCACGAGAGGATCTTGTTAGAGTACCGGACGACGGTATCCACCATGGGCATCTTGATTTTCAAACCCGCGGTGTTCGTGCTCGCCACGATCCTTCCGAAACGGGTGACGACGGCCTGCTCCCCCTCTTTGAGGATATAAAACGGACCCAAGAGGATGAGAATGACGATGACGACGATGACGACGATTGTGATTGTCAACGGCTTTTTCATTGTGTGCCTCCCCTGGAGCTGGCGCCGAGGTTCTTGAGAGGGATGAAGTTGTCGAGGTTGCGGTCGCTGAGCTCCGTGCTCCCCTGTCCGGAGAAGACGTTCTCGATCATCTCGATGTAGAGACGGGCCCTCGTGACGTCCCTGTTCCGCCTGTATTCGTCCCTCACCGAGAGGAACCGGGCAACGTCCCCGCGCGCGTGGTTGACCCGCTCGGTGGCGTACCCCTGGGCCTCCTGGATC
>CAZPZF010000110.1:0-10622 GCA_964590705.1 uncultured Spirochaetales bacterium
TCTTGGGGGACGACTCGATGCTTATTCCTCGTATGATCAGCACGCCGAAGAGGAGTAATATGAGAGCCCCTCCCAGGAAACCCCACTCTTCAGATATGATTGAAAAGATGAAATCGGTGCTTTGCTGCGGAAGATATCTGTAATGGCTCTGGGTGCCCCGTAGGAAGCCCTTCCCGCTGAACCCACCGGAACCGATCGCTGTCAGAGATTGAACGATATGCCATCCCGCTCCTTTCGGGTCGATGGTTGGATCGAGGAAGATGATGAGCCGTTTGATCTGGTATTCTTTAAGCATTCCTCGGACTACGTACGATCCGAGTAGCGAGATGATCATGATCGTCGTGCCGTAGATGATCCAGAAGAAGTATCGTCTCTTCAACGCGATCAGCCCGTAGATCGATACTGCGAGAATGATCCCGCATGCCAGGAGTAGGTATCGGGTCGTTTTCTTATCGGTTATCACGCGGACAAAAAGAACATCCCTCTTTGCGATATATGTCTGCCATGCGGGCATTACGGTGAAAACCGCTGCGATCACGCCGATCGCGAGAAGGAAGAAGATATATCGTTTGGGCGCACCTGATGTATATGCGATGACAAAGAAGATCGGCACGAACACCATCGTCGTTCCCAGATCCGGCTGAAGCATGATGAGTCCCATAGGTATCGCGACGATCCCAATCCCCTTGAGAAATACGGATAACGATCCGATCTGCGATCGATTCTTTTCGAAGAAGTGCGAAAGATAGAGGATCGTGACGATCTTCATGAATTCCGATGGCTGGATGCCTATGCCGCCGGCGATCCCTATCCATGATTTTGCCCCATTTACGGTCTTTCCAAAAATAGCTGTGAAAAAAAGGATCACCGACCCCGCTATAAAGATATACCCAGACCAGCCTTTTACCTTCATGAGGTCGATGTAAAAAGAGAGAAAAAGCAGGACAAGGCCGGTCAATGCCCAGAGGAGCTGTTTTAGGTATTCCCGTGAAACCAGAATCCCCGTTGAAGTGACACCGCTTGAATAGATGAAGAGTATTCCGATGGTGACAAGGGCGATCGTTGCGGCGAGGACCCAAACATCGATCTGGAAAACCGACCGCTCCCTCATTCCCGTCTCCCTTTGGGTTTTTCAAGATACTGCCATCCCAGTTCCAGCAACGCCTCCTCATAGGTCTGGTTAGCGTAGATCCCCTGTAGGATGATATTCGCCGCTTTCGGGGCCCACCATTCCCATTCATTGGCAGCTTCGACCATGGTGACAATCACGATCTGTTCTTCGGGAGGGACATCGTAGGGGGCATAAGCCACGAACCATGAGTTCCATCTGGCATCCAACCCTACTTCCCCCGTTCCCGTTTTTCCTGCGACTGTCACCGCTTTTGTTGTTATCACCGTGTGGGCCGTTCCTCTTGTGATTACCCCGCGCATGTTCTGTTTCAAAGTTGCGAAGGTTTCCGGTCGCAATGTCGTCGTGTGCAGTATTTCAGGTTCGATAGAATCGATCAGTTCCCCGGTGACCGGATCCCGTATTTCCTTCAGGAGATGCGGCTTCATGATGATGCCGCTGTTGACGACCATGGCCACCATGTTCGCCATTTGGAGAGGCGTTACCTCAAGATACCCCTGCCCTATCGACATATTGATCGTATCACCCCCGACCCATCGTGAATGGTAGGTGTTTTCCTTCCATTGCGGCGTCGGAACGAGCCCGCGAACCTCTCCCGATAGATCGATTCCCGTAAGATCCCCGAACCCGAACCTCCTCGCATAGTCCGCGATCGTTTCCACACCCAAGTAGCGTCTCCCGATCGTCCAGAAATAGACATCGCAGGATTCTGCAAGAGCGCCGGCGAGATCCAAGGGGCCGTGTCCCGTCTTTTTATGACAGTTGAAGATCCTGTTGCCGACGAGAATATTGCCTTCGCAGGTAATTTTTTGTTCCGGCGGGAAAACGCCCTCCTCAAGGATCGCGGCGGTCATGATGATCTTGAAGGTCGAAGCGGGAGCGTAAGAAGATCGTATGGCCCGGTTGAGAAACGGTGAATTGGGATCAAGCGAGATACGCCTCAATTCCTCTGATTCCCTGCTGGTGTAGAAGATGTTCGGGTCGTAATAAGGATACGAAACCATGGCGAGGATCTCTCCGGTGGTTGGACGGAGCACGACTACGGATCCGAGCCTCTCTCCGAGCGCTTTCTCACAGAGTTTCTGGATATTCCTGTCGATCGTGAGTACGATGGTGTTCCCGTTTACGGGAGGAACTTCCTCGAATCCTCCCTCCTCTATGCGTTTTCCCCGTACGTCGACGATCCGATACTGTCTGCCGTCCGTTCCTCGGAGGATCTGGTCATACTGCTTCTCAATGCCGCTTTTTCCGAGCACCGAATTATAATCGTATCCCTGATTGTAAAGGACCTGCAGTTCCTCGCTTGTAATACTACCCACGTACCCTAATATATGTGCGATTGAACCTGTTTCGAGATAGCTTCGCGTCGCTGTCTCGTGCCAGGTAACCCCGGGAAAGCGGTTGAGGTTCTCCGCGATATAGCTGATCGTCTCGAAATTCACGCCGCTTTTCAGTTCAATCGGCTGATAGAGATGCCGGTATGAGTCGGGAAGTCGCTTCTGTATCACGGCTTCCTCCACATTCAAAACGAGAGAAAGCCGGGATATCAGTTCTTCCAGATCTGCGTCCGAGACTTCGGCGGGGATGATGTCAACGGCGAAGGAGGGAATATTCATGACCAGGGGGACATCCATGTTGCGGTCATAGATCTCGCCTCTTTGGGCTGGAATCGGTATCTCCCTGCTTGAGACTTGCCTTGCCCTGTTTCTATACTCGTAGCCCCTGATGATCTGCGTGTTGAAAAGATAGAGGGTGTAGAACGTGAAGCAGGACAGGATGAGAATCAGTATCGAGCGGATTCGAGTCTTCGATCGGACGTTTCCCTGGGACCGATCAGAAACGGTCATAACAAACGGTCCTTCCTGTAGATATCGATGACCCGGGTGATTTTCAGAAGAAAATAGATAAGCGGAGCGAATAGCGCGTTCGCTCCAGCCTCAATCAGAAAAGTCGTGGTGAATACTTTCAATCCGGCGTCCCGCATGAAGACTGCAACGAGGATGAAAGAGAGGATACCTTTGAAAATGGTAGCGGTCAATCCCATCAGGAAGGGAAAGAGGACGGCATCGATGAAGATCTTCCCCCTCGCCAGGCCGTACACAAAGCCGGTCAATGTTCGAACGAATGAATGGAATCCGAGAGGCGAACTGGTGATGAGATCCTCGAGAAGGCCGCTGAAGAAACCCTCCGTCTGACCGGAGAAGGAACCATCATTGTTTGCGCAGAATATGAGGATGATCAGCGCGAGATCTGGGGTGGCGCCGAAGACCAGTCCGTTGAGTATCGTAGACTGCAGGAAAACCATTCCAAACATAATGATCATCTGCACGATGCATCGGTACATGCCCTAGTTCTCCAGATCAAGGACAAAGACATATTCGAGACGCGTGAAGTCGATAACCGGTTCGATCTCGAGCTCCAGCCCCGATTCCCACTCCTGCGCCCCGATGGAACGAATCCTGCCGATGAAGATATCTTTGGGATAGATGGATTTCATCCCGGAGGTAATCACGAGATCGCCGTATCTGGTTTCTTCCCTGGCTCTTTTATGCACGTGTCTCATCACGACAAAGCCGGATTCACTTCCTGAACCGTTGACGAGTCCTTCGAATCTGGATGACTGCAGCCTCGCGGAAACATAGGATCTGGAGTCATAGATGGGAAGGATCATGGAAGTGATCTCCCCCACTTCGATCACCTTTCCCACCAGACCCTGGAAGCCGTTTTGATACGCAATGACAGGCATTTCGGCATGGATTCCATGACGCGAGCCCTTGTTTATGATGATCGTATTAAAGAGATTGGAAGGCTCTTTACCGATGATCTCTGCCGTAATATGACGGTACGCGAGCGATTGAGAAAACCCGAGTTGTTCTTTCAGCCTCTGGTTCTCTCTCTCCAGCTCGACCTTGTCACGCTCAATGCTCTTGTATTCAGAAAGCTTCTGCTTCAACTCCTCGTATTCCACACTCAATCTTCGCAATTCGTTGATCGAGTTGAATGTGCGCCGAATGAAGGTAGTTACGGCGGAAAAACCGATCTGAAACGGGGATATGACGGCCATTCCCCATTCCTTTGGCCTGAATTCCACGGTTCGGGAGGAAAAAGATAGAGAGACGAGCGAAAAAACCAGGTATATAATCAGTAGAATCGAGGTTCTATTCTTCTTCAGGAAACCGGCTACTCCAGGCATTTTGCCCTTACGAGTTTAAGTTGTTGTAGATCGTCTTGCTGCTCGCCGCGTCTTTTGCGTGCTCGAAGTATCTTCCTGCGCCGTTAGCGACACAGAGCATGGGTTCCTCCGCAAGAATCACGGGAACTCCGGTTTCCTTCGAGATCAATTTGGGAAGTCCCTTCAGCAGGGATCCGCCTCCCGTCATTACGATTCCCCTTTCCACGATATCCGCTGCGAGCTCGGGAGGTGTCTGACCGAGAGTTCTCTTAATCTCCTCGATCACGGCATTGATCGGTTCCTGGAGCGCTTCGCGCACCTCTACGGAATCGATTTCGAGTCTTCTTGGAAGACCAGTGATCGCGTCTGTTCCCTTGATCTCCATTTTTTCGATTTTCTTGTCAGGACAGGCGTTACCAATCGTAATCTTGAGGTTTTCCGCTGTCTGCTCGCCTATGATGAGATTATGGACGTTCCTCACGTGTTTGATGATCGCTTCGTCGAATTCGTCGCCTCCGAGGCGGATCGCTTTTGTTACGACCATCCCTCCAAGTGAAATGACCGATATTTCGGTGGTTCCGCCTCCGATATCGCAAACCATATGTCCGGCAGGTTCGTAGATGGGGATATTGGCACCAATGGCGGCCGCCAACGATTCCTCGATCACCTTTGCTTCCCGCGCGCCTGCCTTGTAAGCGCATTCCTCTACAGCTCGACGCTCCACCTCAGTGATGCAGGTCGGTACCCCGATGACCATACGTGGCTTCACGAGCCATTTCTTAGGTACAGCCTTGGAGATGAAGTATCTCATCATCTTTTCCGTTGTTTCGAGATCCGCAATGACACCGTCTCGAAGAGGTCGAATGGCGATGATGTCACCCGGAGTTTTCCAGAGCATCTTTTTCGCTTCCGAACCGACCGCCACGACCTTCTTCGTTCCCCTTTCAACCGCAACAACGGAAGGTTCGAAGATGACGATCCCTTTCCCCCGAATATAGATGAGCGTATTGCACGTTCCCAGATCGATTCCGATATCAAGTGAAAAAGCATTGAACACCGTTTTCAAGCCCATCTCGCGCCCTCCAGGTAAAAACCTATTAATGCGGATATAGTTTCAGTCTCGCTCCGAAATGGTACGGATCGATTTCCAGAGCCTTTCTCCATTCATACCTGGCTTTCACCTTGTCTTGAAGAGCCTCGTAGATCTCGCCGAGATGATAATGAGCGTCGGCCGATCGAGGATTTAGTTCCAGTATCCGCCGATACTGTTCCTCCGCTTTCAGCTTTTTTTCTGTCTCGAAGTAGATCTGCCCAAGCAACATCCTGCTCTTCTGTTCAAGGATAATATCCTTTGTACTGTTTAATGTCCATATTAAATACTCTTCTGCTTTAGCCAAATCGTTCAGCTTGTAATAGGATTGGCCTAAAACGAGATAAAGCGTATCTGAAGGGTTCCGTTCCGCGGCTTTGAGGAAGTTCTCCACTCCCTTTGGATAATCTCCCAGGTTGAGATAGGCGAGTCCGAGGTATTCGTAGGAATCGTCCCCGATATATCCCATGGAAATAGACTCTTCCATGTTGAGGATCGTTTCGTCGGTATAGAATTTTCCCTTGTGGTAGTAGGCTTTGGCGAGTATATATCGGATGCTTCCGGCGACGTCCTGATTTTCAACGAGCATCGCCTTCCGGAGATTGACAATCGCCCTGTCCATGAGGGGGATGCGATCCTCAAGGTTGAATTGGGCCGCTCCTTTGTAAAAATAGGAAAACCCGCTGAACACGAGCGCCTGAAGATTCAGCGGTTGATCCTGCAGAGCGGCGGCGCAGTATTCGATTATCTCATCGTATTTCTTCTTGTCCCAGAGCTCGGCAATCCTTTCTCCCCCCTCACCTTCCCTTTCCGTCAGTTTCCTCTGGCGTATGATACGGCTTCCATAGACGGCCGCTGTCGTGATCAGAGCGATGGACAGGAGGATCGTCAGGAGCAGAATGATCCGCCGTCTTCTCCTTCTTTTATGGTCGAACGAAAATCTTTGGCCGGGAAGCATCATGGGCAATAAAAAAACAGGCCTGTAAGCCGGGTTCTGTCGAGGATAACCATCTATCTTGACATGCCGTTTCCGGCATGTTCTAGCAGTCTACCCGCAGGCTTTGGGCGAACAACCCGCCTGCTGCTTGACTTTGCTCCTGACGAGGTTTGCCGTGCGGTCATGCTTACGCGCGACCCGGTGAGCTCTTACCCCACCTTTTCACCCTTACCGCAGTTGCCCGCGGCGGTATGTTTTCTGTGGCACTCTCTGTCGTCGCCTCTCCAATCCCATAGGGATTTGAAAGGAAGCGCCCGGGTGTTACCCGGCGTCATGTTCTGCGGAGCCCGGACTTTCCTCCGAACACTCGTTCGTTCAGCGGTTATCAGGCCTGTTCATTCCTCCTCGTCTATATCCTCTTCGTTGAAGAAATCGAGGTCAGCAAGGCTGCCGACTTCTTCATCATTGAACGCAAAAGCCGATTCTTCTTCCTCGCTGTAGTAAAGGATTCTACTGCAATACGGACAGAAGAGGATCTGCTCTCCGGCTCGGACCTGATTCTCGAATTGTGCGGGGAGGATCATATGACAACCGGAGCAGACCGACCTGCGCACGGGTACGATTCCCAGACCAGATTTACTCCGGATGATACGCTCGAATTTGAAGATGATCTCCTCGTCAAGGTCAGGAACGATTTCACGTTCCTCCGCGGCGAGCTGTTTCAGGCTTTCCTCTTTATCCTTCGTGATAGAGCCTATCCGTTTCTGTTCCTCTTCGAGTTCCTGTTCCTGGAGTTTGATCATCTCCTCGTCCCGTAGGAGAGCCGATTGTATCTCTTCCAGCTCCTTTTCCTCTTTCAGGATTTCTTTTCTGAGGTTCTGTTCGCGTTCCGTGGCTTCCTTGATCTCTTTATCCAGGGCTTCGTATTCTCTCTGCGTCTTTATAACATCCATCTGCTTCTCATACTCTTCCCTTCCGGTTTCTGCTTCCGCAAGCTTCTGCCTTAATTTTTCAATCTTCGATTGAGTCTCGTTTTGGGCGCTTATCTTGTCGGCATGGAGCTTTTTCATACGGGAGAGAAGCTCGTTCTTCGTGGTGAGAGCTTTGGGGATTTCGAGAATTTCCTTTTCTATCTCGAACTTTCTCGCTAAGATATCCTGCAGCGTCCGTAGCTTGTCATAAACTTCGTTCATCATACTGGTCCCTCTTCGTTCATTAATGATCGATATAATCTTTCAGCCTTCTGCTTCGTTTCGGATGCCGGAGTCTTCTTAGCGCTTTGGCCTCGATCTGCCGTATTCGTTCCCTTGTTACGTTGAAGTAGAGCCCGACCTCTTCAAGGGTGAGGGAATATCCGTCCTCCAGTCCAAACCGCATCTTGAGGACTTCCTGCTCGCGCGGAGGCAGGGTACACAGGACATCCTGCAGCTGTTCCTGGAGCAGCTTAAAGGCGGTTTGGTTCGCGGGGTTCTCGACGTCCTTATCCTCAATGAAATCACCCAACAGCGAGTCTTCCTCTTCACCGATTGGTGTCTCGAGTGAAATTGGTTCCCGCGCGACATTCTTCACGGACTTCACCCGAAGGACAGACCAACCGAGCTTTTCCGCCACTTCTTCATCTGTCGGTTCCCTGCCCAAAACCTGCATGAGCTGCCTGGATTCACGAACCACCTTGTTGATCTGCTCGATCATATGGACCGGAACCCGTATCGTTCTTGCCTGGTCAGAGATCGATCGAGTAATCGCCTGTCGGATCCACCATGTGGCGTACGTGGAAAATTTGTATCCTTTCCGGTATTCGAATTTTTCCACAGCCTTGATGAGTCCGATGTTACCTTCCTGGACAAGGTCGAAGAAATGCAGCCCCCTGTTGGTGTATTTCTTCGCGATACTTACCACAAGTCTCAGGTTCGCCTGGATCAGTTTATCCTTCGCGTTCTTCATCATGAGCCGTCCCCGCGTGATCTCCTCCGCCTGCCTCATGATGTCTTCGATCGTGTCCTCGAATTCCGCTTCCAAGCTCTTCAGCTTCTTCTCGTTGACCTGAATTTGCCGTATCTTCTCCTTGATTGCATCAGCACTGAGCTGAAGATTTTCCTCGATCACTTTCCTCTGCTCGGTGATCGCGAGTCCGCGGCCCATGCTTCGGAGTTCCTTGGAACTGCTTACCCGGAGCCGTTTCTCGATTTTCTTCTGTTCGCTTCGGTACTTTCGAATCTTCTTCTCCGCGGTGAGGAATTTTTCCGAGTATTGGAGAATCTCGTCCTGGTGGATCTCGATCTTCTGGATAAGCGGAAGAAGCGCCTTCCGTCTATTGAGGATCTCTTGGTCGGTGAATAGGTCTCCTCCCGTGGCGATGAGTCTTTTTTTCGTGTCGAAGTACTGTTTTAGCTCGGGAATGAGTTCTCGTATCGGTTCGCGGTAGAATTGGTTGAGCCGCCTGCGTTCCGCGAGGATCTCTGCTATTTCTTTCTTTGAGAGATCCATTTCCCTGGGATCGAGCTTTGAAAAGGTCTTTACGGCCAAGGAATGCATTTCCGGAATGATCATCCCAGAATTCTTAATAACGTTTCGAATGATGTTTTCGCCTTCCTCCATCTGCTTGGAAAGCTCGACTTCCTGTTCCGCGGTGAGTAGGTTTTCTTTCCCGATTTCCCGCAGATAGAGGCGGATTGGATCGTCTATAACCGCCTCTTTCTCGTTATATACGATCTTCTTCGCTGGGGCTTTCTTCTCAGGCTCTTCTTCGATGGAGATGTCTTCTTCTTCCAGGCTGATATTGTTCGACTCGAGCAGAATGATGACTTCCTCAATCTTGTCAGAATTAACGATAGAGTCTGGCAGGAAATCGTTCACCTCGTCATAACTGATGCTCTTCTTCGCCTTGGCGTATTCCAGAAGCTTTACAACTGCAGGATCGTTTTGAAGTTCTGACATTAATTCCTTTCCCTCAGCTTGAACAATTCTTTGTCAAGGTACATTTTTTCTACGAGCAGCTCCTTCAAGGCATCCCCCTTTTCTCCTGTCTTCTCATATTCCTTAAGCTGCCCCATGACTCTCTTCAACTTACGCTCCAGACTTCGCTGGCGCACTCTTTGCATTGTGTCCCGTATAACTTGTTCCTGATTTTGCGCGAATTCGTCGGAATTGATCCTTTCTGTAACGATGGCCCGCGTTTTCTCGTCCCCGATTCTGCAGAGAAGAGCATCGAAGGAAGTAATTCCTTTTCGGTACAGATATTCAAGCACGACATACAATTCCCTGCTTGCTGGACTTTCCAGATCCTCATAATGAATCTGGGAACGCACTGCACTATATCTCTCCATATTTGCCGAAAGGGCAAGCATCAAATACAAATCCGGCGACAACTCTGACTTTTTCGGTGAAAATAATTCCTTAAACGCATGAAACGAACCGGTTTCCGGGTGTTTTTTCAAGCCCTGGAGGATCGTCGCATACTCTACATCGAGCAGTTCCGACAGCTGTTTCAGATAACCTTCCCGTACCACGGCCGAACCGCTTTCCTGAATGAACGGATACACCTCCTGGAGGATAGCCTCCTTTCCTTCGGGAAGAGTCCTGTCCCATGATGAGAGCGCATTCTGGACAAGATACTCGAAGCTATTTATAGAGTATTTTATCGAATTATTCAACGCTTCAGCCCCATCTTTTTGCAGTATTTCTGCAGGATCCTTGCCGCCTTTCAGAACAATGACGGATGAGTCTATCCCATTCTGCTGACAGATCATCATTGCTCTCTTCGTCGCTTCCTGGCCCGCTGAATCGCTGTCGAAGAGAAGAATCCCTTTTCGCGCAAAACGTTTCAGGATCATGGCTTGTTCACCAGTGAAAGCGGTTCCCAGGGGCGCTACCGCGGTGGCCTTTCCCGCAGCGTGCATGGAAATCACGTCCATATACCCCTCGACAAGGATAAAGGTTCCCTCGTTCTTTATCGCCGGAATGGCCCTGTCCAATCCATACAGGGTATTCTTCTTCTGAAAGATGGCGGTTTCCGGGGAATTGATGTATTTTGGTCCTCTATCGCTTAATGTCCTTCCGCCGAACGCGATAATACCTCCTCGGGGGGCTCGGATCGGAAACACGAGTCGTCCTGAAAATAGTGAAAAATCAGGGTGGTTCTTCGCAAATAACCCGGATTCTGCCAGAAATGCGTCCGAGTAGCTTCTCTTCCTGAGAAAATCGTAGAGCCAGCGTCCTACCTCAGGAACATAACCGAGTAGGAAATCCTTCCATACGGAATCAGCGATGCAGCGCCCGGCGAGGTAGGCTCTCG
>CAZPZF010000111.1:0-10520 GCA_964590705.1 uncultured Spirochaetales bacterium
ACACCTACCTGGGCGGATACTTCGCCATCGCCTGGACCGAATTCTTCCAGAGCCTCATCATGCTCCTCGGAGTTCTCTGGATCATCTCCGCGTCCTTCAAGGCGCTCGGCGGCTTCACGAAAGCAAACGAGGCTCTCGCCGCCCTCGACCCCACCATCCTCTCCATCTGGGGGCGAGGCCTCCAGTACAAGAACAGGTGGGGGGAGGTCGCTGGAGCGGTCCTCATCTTCTCGGTCGGATACATGGGCTGGCCGCACGTAGTCGTCCGCCATATGGCCATGACAAAACCAAGTTCCGCGAGACTCGCGGGCGTTTACTCAATCCTCTGGAACCTCCTCTTCGTCACGTCTCCATACCTCGTCGGCATCATGGCTCTTCTCATTGTTCCCGAAATCGCTGACCCGGAAATGGCGATATTCGAGGTATCCAACCTCCTTCTGCCTCCCGCCGTAGTCGGCGTGGTCATGGCCTCGATTATGGCGGCCATCATGTCCACATCGGGCTCCATCCTCCTCCAGGTGGGGACGGTCGCGTCGAGAGACCTCTACCAGCGCTACCTCGATCCGAAGGCGACCGACAAGAGGATGGTACTGGTGTCCAGGTTGTTCGTCCTGGCAGTCGGAGCTGTGGGAATCGTGGTCGCTCTCGTGAAACCGCCTGGGGTGTTCTCAATCGTCGTGTTCACCACTTCGGTACTCGGAAGCGCGTTCCTCCCCTCCTATTTCTGCGCCGTCTGGTGGAAAAAAGCGAACGCTCCCGGAGCAATCGCATCCATGATCGGGGGGGGCGGAATGGCCTTTTTCTGGCGGCTTTCCGGCGCCATGTCCGCGACCGCTGTCCATCCTATGTTCGCCGGACTCATCGTTTCGATCATCCTCATCGTGGTCGTGAGCCTCGCGACGCAGAAGTCTCATCCGGTTCCCTCGCATATCGTACGTGCGATGGAAGCGTCTTCAAAGCTCGAACCCATTCCCAAAGAGTTGTATGTCCGTGCCGATCATACCCTGAGCCCTGAAGCCAAGGAGATCGGCGATCAGATCCAGTAGCCTGTGTCAATTGCCTTTTCAGCGGCAGGGAGGGTTGCCTGGGACGCATGGCCTGCATAAGGGCCCTATGAAAACCGAGGTTGATATCATGCGGATCGTCTGCATCAGGGGTGAAGTCACCGATGAAGAGGCCGGAAGGATCATCGCGCCCCTTGCCCCCGGATTCCGTACGGTGATCAGGAAACTCGTCTTCTATCCGTATTTTCGACTCCGGTCCTCGATCCATGTGAAAACAATTCTTCGTTCTCGTCTCGTCACCGTCTCATGCCTCGTGGATCTCTGCTCGGGACAGGTCCGTACGACCGATCAGTTCGATACCGAGGAAAGGGAGGCGGAACGGGATTCCGTCCTTTCCGCGAAGATCCCGGCTGATGACGCTCTGAAGAAGGCCCGCGAATACGCGATTCATTCCACCGTTCATCGAATGAGGACTCTATCCTATCCAGAGATCGAGGTCCGCGAGAAAGGGATCGTATACAAACCATTCTGGATAGCCGAATGCTCGAGGGGTGAAACGGCTTCCTTCAGGGTGATCGTCGATTCGGTGACGGGGCGCTTCGAGCCCCTATAATTAAAACGGCTGTCCGGAATCCTTTCCGGACAGCTCGCTTCATACAAGGAAAATGCTCTTCGGCTCGCGCGATTATTCCACGACGAGGGTATCGACGTAGTTGAGGACCTTGTCGAGCATGGCCATCGCCTCGGATATCTGCGCTTCCGTAATGATAAGAGGAGGCGAAACTGCGATCATGTTCTCGTGGGAGTAGGTCGCGAATCCTTCGGCTTTCAGCATCCCGACGATCTTGGGCATGATCTTTTCCGGATCCCTGCCGTAGGGCACGAGAGCTTCCTTGGTCTTCGTATTCTTGATGAGTTCGACCATGCCGAAGAGACCGATACTCCTGACGTCTCCGACCGATTTGTGCTTGTCCTTCAAGCGGAGAAGTTCCTTTTTCATGAACGCGCCGACCTTGTTCACGTTGTCGAAGATCTTCTCTTCTTTATAGACATCGAGCATGGCGATTCCCGCCGCGCATCCCATGGGGTGTGCGTTGTAGGTCAGGCCGCAATACAGGACGTGGGAATCGAAGTACTCAGCGATCTTCTTGCTAACGATGACTCCCCCGAGCGGCACGTACCCGCAGGTGATTCCCTTGGCGAAGGTGATCATGTCCGGTTTCACGTCCCAGTGCATGAACGCGAACCACTTTCCCGTCCTTCCCCAGCCAGCCATGACTTCGTCACAAACCATCATGATCCCGTACTCGTCGCAGAGCTTCCTCACGCCCTGGAGATACCCGTCGGGTGGGATGATGACACCGTTGCTTCCCGTGACTGATTCGAGGAAGATCGCGGCTACGTTGTCCTGCCCCTCGTACTGGATCTGTTCCCGCAGTTTTTCGACGTAGTACTCGGCCGCTTCCTTCTCCGAGGCGAACTGTATCTTTTCCCGGTAGAGGTAGGGATCGAAGAATTTTACGAAACCGGGGATCCCGGGTTCGCTCGGAAACCTGCGCGGTTCTCCTGTGAGGTTCGCCGAACCGTATGTAGCTCCATGGTAGGACCGATAGCGCGAAAAGATCTTCTGTTTGCCCGTGAACATCCGTGCGATCTTGATGGCGTTTTCATTGGCTTCAGCGCCGGCGAGGGTGAAGAAGACCTTGCCCATATTGTCCGGCGCAACCTCCTCGATGATCTTGCGTGCCAGCTCGGAGCGGACGTCAACGGCATAGCCGGGTCCCATATAGCACATCTTGTCAGCCTGAGCCTTGATGGCTTCGACGATCTTCTTGTTTTGGTGGCCGATGTTCATGTTGACAAGCTGAGCGGACATATCGATGTACCGTTTGCCGTCTGCGTCCCAGAAGTACACGCCTTCCGCTTTGGTGACAACCGTGGGATTCAGTGCTCCCTGCGCCGACCAGGAATGAAGATTGTATTTTTTATCCAAGTCTCGGATCTTCTCCCCTGCCATTCCATACCCCCTGTGCGTTTGTTTCAGAATAGATCTTGTTCCTCTTCACGGAACTTCACCTTCCAGTATATCGTGGCTTATTCCGGGAGTCAAGGATCAATACTTCAATTCCTTGAAATATACCCAATATCTCCAATATTACCCAATCACGGTGAGACTTTTGGTTGATCCGCAAAAACGCGTGTGATATTCTGAACGGCCATGGGAACTCAGGAAGGTAAAGAAGCGATCAGGTGCGATTCGTGCACCTTTTTACGAAACGCGAAGTGCACGAAAGGCTATCGCGTTGAACCCCTCTTTTTCAGCGTCTGCTACGCCTCGGAGGGTTATATCCCCATCGAAACCTGCGGGGGTCCCTATCCCGCTGCTACAGCATCCTCCGGGCATGAAAAAGCCCGTCCGGACGGACCGGACGGGCCTGTTGAGTAGCGGTTGCTCACCGCCGCCCTTCCACAGTTCAGGCTTCGTACATGATGTTTCCGAAGAGCTCGAGATCGGTAGGCTGGGTGCTGGGTATCGGGTAGGAGACCCAGGTGTAGTTCAGGAGATGCTCCCAGGTGATATTCGCGGCGGTGGCGTTCCCTCCCCACGATCCGCAGCCAAGGGTCATGGACATGGGCATACCGTTCGTCCAGGCGCCGGAGTTCGCCAGGCACTGGGGCTGGCGGATCATGATCCTGGTAACCTTGACCCGCAGGCCGAGTTCGATGACCCTGCTGTCATTGGTCGTATGGATACCGCAGGAATGTCCGGGGCCGGAGTAGGTCGTGATCCTGTTGACGAGGTCAATGGCTTCCGGGAACTCCTTCCACTTGTATACGGCGGCCACTGGGGAGAGTTTCTCGCCGGAGAACGGATAGTCCTTGCCGACGCCGGTTTCAGGAACGAGAATGAAGGTCTTGTCCGCGGGCATATTGATCTTTGCGAGTTTCGCGATCTTCTGGGCGGATTGGGCGACAATGTTCTTGCTCAGGGCGTGGTTTTCCCACATGGTTTCCTGAAGCCGTTTCTTCTCATCGGCGTTCACGACATACCCGCCGACAGCCTCCAGTTCCTTGATCGCCTGATCATATACGCCTTCCTGGATGCAGATCGAGTTTTCCGTGGAGCAGCTTGTCGCGTGGTCGAAAGTCTTTGAGCGCATGATCTTGTCCGCGGCGTCCTTCAGGTCAGCGGTTTCGTCGATGATGCAGACGGCGTTTCCGGCGCCGACCCCCTGGGCCGGTTTTCCGGAGGAGTACGCGGCCTTGACCATCCCGCTTCCACCGGTGGCCAGGATCACATCGACCTGTTTCATCAGTTCGCTGGAAGCTTCCATTGAGAGTTCGTCGACATTGATGACGAGATCCTCGGGCCAGCCCTGCTTCTTGAGCACGGAACGAATCTGGTTCACGGCCATCTTGTTGGTCTCTTTCGTCCGGGGATGAGCGGCCATGATGATCGCATTTCTCGTCTTGATGGCGGAAATCGCCTTTACGAACGGAGTCGCTTCTGGGTTGGTGCAGGGGATAAGAGCGCCGATGACTCCCATGGGTTTGGCGATCTTGATGATCCCCGTTTCCTTGTTTCGATAGACGATACCAACGGACTGCTTGCCCTTCATGTCTCGGAGGGCTCCCTTAACCTTGGTCATGATCTTTGCGTACTTGCTGTCCGCCTTACCCATCGCCGATTCCTCGGCTGCGAATTTCGCCAGTTTGTCGGCGAAGTCCGGGCGGACGCCGGCCCACGCGATCCGAACCGTCATTTCGTCTACCTGTTCCTGGGAGGCGAATTCGATGGCGGCTTGGGCTTTTCGGGCCCTTTCCACGAGCCCCGCGATATACGCGGTTACGTTCTGCATATCAGCCATGATGAAACTCTCCTTATCCGAATGGATTGTTTGAAACCAGTCTATTCCCCTTGACCATCATAGTCAAGTTTCTCCATGAAGAATTATAGCATAATAAACTCCATTATGTCCATTAAATTTATCCTTCTTTTACCGCTTCCCACGGTTCGGCTTTCAACATCCATACGGGAGGCGGATCGATATTTTCCTTGACAGCGCGAGAATTTATAGACTAGACTTCAGAGGTTCATGTGCAGCAGCTTTGCGTGATCCCACTGCGTCCATTGAAGCATACGGAGGATCCTACTATGACAAGGATTGTACGATGCGGGCTGATCCAGGCGACCAACCCCTTGGCTGAAGGGACGGTAGAAGAGATCAAACAGGGGATGATCAAGAAGCACCTTCCGATGGTCGAAGACGCGGCCAGGAAGGGTGTCCAGATCCTCTGCCTTCAGGAGATCTTCCACGGTCCGTATTTCTGCTGCGAACAGGACATCAAGTGGTACGGAACCGCCGAGACAGTTCCCGGCCCCGTTACGGAACTCTTCTCGGGACTCGCAAAGAAACACCGCATGGTCATCGTCCTCCCTATTTATGAAAAAGCCATAGAGGGCGTTTATTACAATACCGCTGTTGTCATTGACGCGGATGGAACCGTTCTCGGAAAGATGAGAAAGGTGCATATCCCGCATACCTGGCCCGGTTTCTGGGAGAAATTCTACTTCAAACCCGGGAATCTAGGATTCCCGGTATTCCAGACCGCGTACGCGAAGATTGGCGTCTTCATCTGCTATGACAGGCATTTCCCGGAATGCGCTCGTATCCTCGCGCTCAGGGGGGCAGAGATCCTGTTCAACCCCTCCGCCACCACGGAAGGAAAATCGAAATACCTCTGGGAGCTGGAGCAGCCTGCCCAAGCCGTGGCCAACGGCGTCTTCATCGGGGCCAACAACCGCGTCGGGCTGGAAAAGCCTTGGGAATTTGGGAGATTCTACGGCTCCAGTTATTTTGTCGATCCCCGCGGAAAGATCCTCGTCAAGGGATCGGACGACAAAGACGAACTGGTCGTGGCGGATCTGAACCTTGAGGAGATCAGGGAAGTCCGCGACGGCTGGCAGTTCTTCCGGGATCGGAGACCCGAAATGTACGAGGACATCTGCCGGCACCTTCCGTGAAAACATCGGAACGTTCCACCCATTCACCTACGCTATCTCATCCGCGTGCGGAGAGATATATATTGTGTAAGGAGGATCTATGAGCGAAAACTCGACACAAGCTACCGGTTGGGTCATCTACCCCATCGGGAGCCGGCCGAAAATGGGTCTATCGATCCTGCTCGGATTACAGCAGTATCTGACCATGTTCGGCGCGACGGTCCTGATCCCGTTCATCGTTTCCGGAACCATGGCCGGTGCCGGAATCCCGATGCCCCAGGATCAGCTGGCCCTCTTGATTTCCACCATGTTCTTCTGCTCCGGTCTGACAACGCTGATCCAGCAGTCGGTTCTGGGGAACAGGCTCCCGATCGTACAGGGCGGCACGTTCTCCTTCCTCGGACCGATGGCGGCGATCGTTGGACTTGTGGCGGCAAAAGGATGGGGCTGGGAAATTGCGATCCAGCAGGTTTCCGCCAGTATCATGTGCGCGTCCGTCTTCGAGATCGCGCTTGGATACTCGGGCCTGATGGGCAAGATCAAGCGCGCGATCAGCCCGATCGCCATCGCTCCTACCATCACCATGATCGGTCTCGGCCTGTTCGGAATCGGAGCCCCTTGGATGGCTTCCAACTGGGCAGTCGCCCTTATCACCATCGTGGCCCTGGTTCTCTACTCCCAGGTCTTCTCCCGGAAGTCCAGGGTGTTCCTCCTGTTCCCGGTCCTCCTCTCGATCATCACCGGATGGCTCGCGGCCCTGATCGGGACCTTGGCGGGCTGGATACCGGAAGGAAACGCGGCGAACCTCACCGGCCAGCTCTCCCTGATCAAGGCGGCTCCCTGGTTCACGATCAGACCGGCCATCCCCTTCAAGTGGGGCTTCCCCAGCTTCAATGACGTCACGCTGGCCGGATCGCTCGGCATGCTCGCCGGATACCTGGGGTCCATGATCGAATCGATCGGCGACTACCACTCCTGCGCGCGCATGGCCTGCGCCCCCGTTCCCACGGCGCGGATGATCTCCAAGGGGCTCGGCGCCGAAGGGCTCGGGTGCCTCATCGACGGTATCTTCCAGACCTGTAACGGAACCACATCCTACTCCGAGAACATCGGATCCATCGGACTCACCAGAGTCGCCAGCCGCCGGGTCATCCGAACCGGCGCGGTCATCATGCTGATCCTCCCCATGTTTGGAAAATTCGGCGCCACGCTTGCAACCCTTCCCACCCCGGTCGTAGGATCGATGTTCGTCGGTCTGTTCGGGCTCATCGCGGCGGTCGGAATCTCCAACCTCCAGTTCGTCAACCTGAACAACCAGAGGAACCTGTTCATCATCGGCATCTCGCTGTTCGCAGGCCTGAGCATCCCCGCCCATTTCGGAGCGTCCCCAATCAACTGGGCGGAGAGCGGCAAAGTGGCCGAGATCCTCGGCAGCATCCTCAACACCATCCTGAACACCAAGATGGCGGTCGCCGCTATCGTCGCCATCCTCCTCGACAACACCCTCAAAGGCGCCACCAGAGCGGAACGCGGTTTGGAAGTCTGGGAGAAAGAAGCATCGGAAGAGGCGTGGATCGCCGCCGAAGCCGAATGGAAGAAGATGAAAGTCGGAGAAGAGAAGAAGATCGTCATGGAATGACGCCGTCTCTCTGGCTAGCGGGTTTGCACAGGTACGGCTGCCATGGTCGCGGACGTACCACCGAATCTTTTCACCGGGGGCTCACGCCCCCGGATGCTTTCCGAAACGAAATCGTACATCGTCAGCAGGGCAGGAAAACGAATGCATAAACAGAGACAGAAAGCGCTCAGAATCGTTCTCTATAGTGTGCTTGGAATCTTGATGATCCCGACTTTCTACCTGATTTTCAATTCTGGAAACCCGCAATCCGTCCTCCGTCCGATTCTGCCTCCCCCGGAATATGACTTCATCGTTACCTTAGCTCTCGGCTTCGTGATCCTCGTGATCTCCTTCACCCTCACCTCGTTGAACAGCGTCGATCCGGTTCGCCAGATACTCGCTGCGAACGAACAGCAGATCAGGCGATTACGGAACAATGGAAAGAGTGACGCGGAGATCGCCGACTCCTTCATCCGCGAGCTTAAGATACACAATCCCCTCTCCCGATGCCTCGTGCGCAGGAAGACGTACCGCTTCCTCAAGGAGTACCGATGAAGGATCTGCTTGACTCAGGCCTGGCCGTCTACCTGATGGGAGCCGTTCTCCTCATCGCCGTTCTTTACATTATGGTTGTAAAAAATCTGGAAACACGGCGGGTGCTCTCACGCTTCAACGAGAAGGATATCCTCCTCATGTCTTTCGGCGTGTTTTTCTATGGCACCGAGAAGACCTTCAAAAAACCTAAATACATCCCAGGAGTCATGGTCCTGACGAAGAACGAGCTCTTCTTCCAGCGCCGCATCCTCTCCTTCTCCTTTTCGATCCCTCTCTCTTCACTGCGGGCCGTGGGCGTGTCCGACATGTTCATGGAGAAGCCGGCCTACGGAAATATCCTCGTTTTCACGTACGATAATCCGGAGAAGGGCACGGACAAGGCCGGTTTCAAGATCCCCCAACCAGACAGATGGCTCGCTGGAATCCAAACCTTCCTCAAGACCTAGCCGCCTTTTCTGCCTGTAAAACCGGTGGTTTTGCGCTCCTTAGGCCAAGGAACTTTCGGCTTGAAAGACGGGTTGCTCTATGCGATACTGAAACGGGCAAGATTTTATTGCCATTGAGGCCTTTGATATTTAAAAAGAATATATTAACTCCAAAGAATCTACTATAAAAAATAGGTCTTTTTTTATCATTCCTCTTGACTATTGAAGGGAATTGGGGTGTTAATAACAATGCAGATACAATGAACATCATCTCCGAAAGATAAACGAAACTAGAAAAAGATTGAGCGGAGGGAAACATGGCAAACAAGGATGTTTTACGAAAGTATAAAGACGTCCGTGCGCAGATGCTCTTGGGCGGCGGCGAGGACAAGCTTGCCTCTCAGCGGGAAAAGGGAAAATTGACGGCCCGCGAACGGCTCGACCGCTTTGTCGACCAGGGCTCCTTTGTGGAGAACGGCGGATACGCCACTATCCGGGCAACGGACTTCGGCGTGGCCGAGAAGAAGTATCTTGGCGACGGCGTAGTGACCGGAAGCGCAAAAATCGATGGAAGGCAGGTGTTCATCTCCTCGCAGGATTTCACCGTGCTCGGCGGGTCCCTCGGGGAGATGCACGCCCAGAAAATATCGGAAGCGCAGATCCTCGCAATGAAGAACGGAACACCGTTCATCTGCATCAACGACTCGGGCGGGGCCCGGATTCAGGAAGGGGTTCTTGCTCTTGACGGGTACGCCAAGATCTTCAGGAACAACACCTTGGCCTCCGGCGTGGTCCCGCAGTTCTCGGTCATCCTCGGTCCCTGCGCGGGCGGCGCTGTCTATTCCCCAGCCATCACGGACTTCGTGTTCATGGTCGACGGAATCAGCCACATGTACATCACCGGCCCCGATGTCATCAAGGCCGTCACCGGAGAGGAAATCAGTCACGAGGAGCTCGGCGGTTCAAACGCCCACGCGACCAAGAGCGGAAACGCCCATTTCCGTTTCTCAACGGAGGACGAGTGCTTCGCCTTCATCCGCAAGCTTCTCTCCTACCTCCCCTCCAACAACCGTGAGCTGCCCCCGGTCTGCGCGTCCGCGGATCCCGCGGACCGCGTCAATGACGGCCTCTTCGAAATCCTACCCGACGATCCAAAGAAGCCCTACGACATGCGCGACTTCATCAGGGAGATATTCGACGCCGACTCGTTCCTCGAGGTACACGCGGATTACGCGCCGAACATCGTGGTCGGTTTCGCAAAGCTCGCGGGCCGCACGGTCGGCGTCTTCGCGAACCAGCCCAAGGTCCTTGCGGCATCCCTGGACATCAACTCCTCGGACAAGGGAGCGAGGTTCATCAGGTTCTGCGACTGCTTCAATATCCCCATCGTATCCCTCGTGGACGTTCCCGGCTACCTTCCCGGAATCGCGCAGGAGCACGGCGGGATCATCAGACACGGGGCCAAGCTGCTGTACGCCATCGCGGAAGCGTCGGTTCCCAAGATCGCCCTCATCATCAGGAAAGCCTACGGCGGATCCATGATCGCCATGTCGTCGAAAGCGCTGGGGTACGACCGTGTCATCGCCTTCCCGACCGCAGAGATCGCCGTCATGGGCGCCGAAGGGGCCGCGAACGTCATCTTCCGCAAGGAAATCAAGGAAGCTGCGAATCCCGCGGAGAAACGGCAGGAGAAGATCAACGAATTCAAGGAAAACTTCATGAACCCCTACGTGGCGGCCGGCTTCGGGTTCGTCGATGACATCATCGATCCCAAGTATTCCCGGATCGAGCTGATCAAATCTCTCGAGATGAACATCACGAAGAGAGAGGAGAAGCCAGCCAAGAAACACGGGAATATTCCCCTGTAGAGGCGGAGGGAAAACGGATGAACACAGAAACCATTGGCTACAGCA
>CAZPZF010000112.1:0-282 GCA_964590705.1 uncultured Spirochaetales bacterium
ACGGCATGGCGCTCTGCTTCGCTATTGCCGTGGCGTACTTAATCTTGGCCGCGCACTGGGTCCCGTACTGAAAGCCCATCTCATAGTTGGATCCCGAAACGACGACCACATCAGGTATACCGGAAGAGACGTTTTCGGGAAGGGATGCCCCCGCTTTGCCTGAGGCGAGCGGACTCGATACGCACGCGCAGAAAAGTCCGGCCATAGCCAGAACGCATGCGAGCGATACGATTCGTTTCATCTGTGATTCTCCTTTCTATTGGTTGAAGCTATTTACAACTA
>CAZPZF010000112.1:292-7101 GCA_964590705.1 uncultured Spirochaetales bacterium
GCTCGTTCCCCCTACCTGCGCTCGACGGTCTCCCCACGACTTTCTATCACCCCCCCAATACCTGGTTCCGGTTCCGTTCATCGGCCGCTCTCGACCCGCCATCGCCAGCAAAGGACCGGTGCCGCTCAGGCGGGCAAACAAAAAAAGGCCAGCACGGATTTTCATCCGTACTGGCCTATCAAAAGCGTAGCTGAAATTAACAGCCTTCTCTCAATCCAACCAGAAGCGTATGATGGTTATTGCGTTTCCGCTCCCCCATATCGGCCGGCTTCCGGGATGTCCCGTATCCGGCCGCCTCTTCCTTGAAGCGGGAACCAGGAAAAGTCTATCATGACCTGTTTGTGAAATCAATCGGAATATTTGAAAAGGTATTCCTCCCTGCCTCCCAGGCTGTCGAAACGGGTGCCCGCGAGCGCTACCCGCGAGGCGAGAAAGGTTCCCAGCATTCCCTCCAGTTCAGCCTGGATGGCCGCATGGAACAGTTTCCGGTTCTGCTCCACGATGACGCGGTTGCCTGGCACGGAAAGGAGGGTTTCCTCGAGGGGGGTGAGGATTCCTTCCGCGGAAAGCTCCACCCGATTTTCGCCGATGAACACGTCAGCGATCCGCGGCCCCTTGCCCGAGGCTTTCTTGAGCAGGGCGGTAAAACCGGAGCGGATCTCCGTCTCGATTTCCTTTTTACGCGATATGTCCATCCTGAGAAAGGGGCTTTTACCGGAATAGAGTTTCTCCGCCACGCGGTCGAGGGCCGCGCTCAGTTCCTCGGTGTTCACGGGCTTGATCACGTACTTGACGATTCCCAGGTCTACCGACCTCAGGATGGATCGGGTGTCCTCGAGCGCGGACACGATCATGACCGGGCAATCCGCTCCCATGCCGCGGATCCTCTCAACCATCTCGATCCCGCTCATGTCCTCCATGATGAGGTCCGCGATGACGATATCCGGCCCGTATTGCGCGAATTTTTCGAGGCCTTCGCGGCCGCTCCCGGCGAGGATGACGCGGCTGAATTTCCGCTTAAGGAATTTCTCCATCTCCCGCCTGGTTTCCGCGTCGTCCTCCGCGTAGAGGATCTTCAGGTTGAAGGTCTCATGTTCCATCTTCGCCGTTCCCCCGAGCCGCCGGAATATCGATGAGGCAGCGCACTCCGCCCTCCTGGTTTTCCATCATGATCGTCCCCTCGAAATGCCTCTCGATGATCAGCCTCGACATATACAGTCCGATCCCCGTCCCCTCCCCTTTCGTCTTCGTCGAGAAATAGGGCTGGAACAATCGGGCCATCGTCTCCGGTTGTATCGGCGGTCCGTTGTTGAATATCTCCACCCTGGCCATAGCCCCGGCCCGGGAGGTTTCTCCGGTGATCCGTATCTCGATACGCCTTCCCTCCGGATCGTTCTCCATCAGGGCGTCCCTCGCGTTGTACAGGATGTTGGACAGCACCTGAGAGAACTCGTTCGAAAAACCGTAGATCAACGAATCACGGCGGGGGAGGATCTCGACCTGAATTTTGTTCAGCTTCAGGCTGTCCTTGCTCATCTCGACGACGAAGCGTACTGACGATTCCACGGAGAAAAGCGCCCTCTCCTCGCGGGGTTTGAGAAAATGCCGAAAGTCATCGATCGTCCTGGACATCCTCTGGATGATCTCCTCCGAACGGCGTATCGAGTCTACAAGCTCCCCGCTGTCCGTCTCCCCGGACGCGATGGCTCCCCGCAGGTTGGAGAGGATGAGGCTCAGATTGTTCAGCGGCTGCCTCCACTGGTGGGCGATATGCGCGATCATCTCCCCCATCTTCGCCAGCCGGGACTGATACGTCAATGCCGCGTCCTTCTGCCGGTTCTTCTCGACCTCCTCAGCGACGATCCTGGAAAGATCGCTGTTCAGCGTTTCCAGCCTTTCGATGATCGCCTTCCGTTCCGTGATGTCCTGGCAGATCCCATAAGCGCAGACCGGCTTCCCATTGTGGCCGTGTATGAATTCCCCCGCCTCGTGGAGCCATATCGTCCTGCCATGGAAATCGGTTACCCGATACTCCAGGGTATACGGGCCCCCGCTCTCAGCTTCGCCGAACCTGGCCCGCACTGATTCACGATCCTCCGGATGGACCCTCTCCCGAAAGATGTCCAGGGTCATCGCGGCATCCTCCGCGGGCCGGTTCATGATCCTGAACATCTCGGGAGACCAGTACAGGGAACCCGAGACGGTATCGTACTCCCACGTGCCGATGTTGCCGATGTGCTGGGCCTTGAGGAGCCAGTAGGTCATCTTCCTGAGCTTCTCCTCGGTAGTGAGGCTCTCCGCGGCCATGCCCTGGATGGCGGAAGCCGCGTCCTCGGAGGCGCGAAGGGTCTCGTCGGCCATCCTGTTCACCAGGGCCATCATGGGTTCCATTGGCGCCGATGAAAACTCGAGTTCCTTCATGAGCGCCTTGATGACGCTCTTCATGGTATGCACCGATTTGATGAAGACTCCCAGTTCGTCCTCGCGGGTGAGCAGTTCCTCCGGGATCTGGTGGGTGAAGTCGCCCAGCTCCAGGAATCGCAGCTGCTCGGCCGCGGCCTTCACGGGAATGGCGATCCTGTTGGAGAACGCGTAGGCGGCCAGGGCCGAGACGAGCATGATCAGGAAGGTGACGCTCATCAGGGTCAACGCGAGCTCCTTCAGGGGCTTGAAGATTTCCCGCCATTCCGGGGCAAGGACGAGGACCCACCCGCTTGAAAGAACGCCGTAGCCGAAAACGATCCTCTCGCGCCCGCTCCTGCCCTCGATGATTCCCGTATCGGCCATGCTGGCAAGTCCGTCGAGCAGCAGCCGGTACCGGGGATCCTCCGTTTCCACGATGCTCTGGCAGTCCTCCATGGTGGGATGGGCTATCACCCGGCGGTCCGGGGTGAGCAGAAAGGCATAACCCCGATTCAGTACCTCCATCCGGGAAACGGTCCGGATGATATCCCTGACGTCAAAATCGACACCGATGACGCCAACCAGGGTGTCGCCGCCGTACACGGCCTGCGAATACCCGAAATTCGTAATGGAAAATCCCGGCTCCTGGTAGGGCTCATACCAGACCCCCGTCTCCTTCCCGATGGGAAGGTAGTAGTACTCCATGGCGGGATTGGCGGGGTAAAAAGCGGTGATGCTCGGATACGCCGAGTCCCCGACAGCGGCCTCCCCCGTAACCTGAGTGTACAGGTCGTTAGAGACCCGCTGGGGGTCTCCCGTGAGATTCACGTCCAGGTACCAGATCTCCCGAGTCTCCCCCGTCAACTCGGGATTGAACGTGAAGTACACGCCGGAGAATCCCCGGTGATTCCGGGCTGTATCAGCGAGGATCGCGTCGACATCCTTTTCATATCGGCGGAAATAACCCGGGTCTGCCGCGAAGGATTCCGCGTCGAACATGCTCGACACGCAGGTGTGCAGGATGCCTACGCTCGTCTCTACCTCGATGAACCTCTGGCTGAAGGTGGCTGCGTGGCTTCGCGCCATGTAGTCGAGCTCCCGCTTGGCGCCGTCGCGGATGTAGTTAACGCTCCGCAGGTACGTGATGCCCCCGATGAGCACGGACGTCGCGAGAGAGAGGGCGATGATCGCGATCATGATCTGGTAGCTGATGCGCTTCATCGGTTTGAGGCCGATCTTTTGAGGTGAATCCAGTTTGGTTCTCTCCATAGCCGTACCGGATGATGATCATACCACCTCTCCGGAAAAAGGGATACGGCTCGCCGCCTTCACGACGGTCTCACACGCGAATTCATTTGACAAGAGTCCCGCTTGTGTTATATTCAGCGATAATCCAACGTATGAGGTGAATGCAATGAGTACTGTCGATGCGAGAAACAAACCCTGCCCCGAACCTGTCCTGCTCACCAAGAAGGCTCTGGAGGCGGCTGCCGATGAAACGGTGACGGTCCTCGTGAACAGCGAGACCAGCCTGCAGAACGTACGTGGTTTTGCCCAGAGCAAGGGACGCGCGGTGAACGTCACCGAGAAGAACGGAGAGTATTCCATTGCGATATCCGCGGCTACATCCACGACCGCAGCTGAAAACAGGGCAGTCGGCGCCGGAGTGCTCCTCATCACCGGGGATCTTTTCGGGTCCGGGGACGAGGAACTCGGCCATGTCCTCATGACCGCCTTCATCAACACCCTCCCCGAGTCGCCGACACTCCCGGAGAAGATCCTCTTTATCAACCGGGGCGTGTTCCTTACTACGGAAGGCTCCAACGTTCTCGACGCGCTCAAACAACTCGAGAAGAAGGGAATCCGATTGTTGTCCTGCGGCACCTGCCTGAAACACTACAATATCGTGGATAAACTCGCGGTCGGCAAGGTGACCAACATGCTGGATACCGTCGATTCCCTCCTCTCCTCGGAGAAGGTCGTCCGGATCTGATCCCCGCCCTTGACAGCAGAGCGTCGAGCCGATAGGATCGGCTCAGAAATCATCCAAGGAGCATGCCGCATGGCTTTTCATCATACCTGAACAGCGCGACAGGCATCAGTTGATGCCCGGCATCGGCATGCTTCCCCTCCCATTCAAGCGCCTTTCACAGCAGCAGCGTAAGAAGGAGTGAAATTCCAAGGGAAGATGCCTGAACTCATACCAGGAGGTATCTTCCTTGAACGCGCGTACATCGCCTTTTTTCATCGGATTGAGGGGCATATCCAAGTCCTTCAACGGGAACCCTGTTTTACGGGATGTCTCCCTTTCCATCGAAGAAGGAGAATTCGTCACCTTTCTCGGCCCATCCGGCTGCGGGAAGACGACCCTTCTCCGCTGCCTCGCCGGCCTTGAAACGGTCGATGCCGGATCGATCTCCCTGAAAGGATCCGATATCACCCATACGCCGGCAGCCGGACGGGGAATCCACATGATCTTCCAGCAGTACTGCCTCTTCCCGACCATGAACGTTTTTGACAACGTCTCCTTCGGTCTTCGGATGGCGGGCAAGCCGAAGGAAGCTGTACGGAAAGCGGTCGGACAGGCGCTCGAGACGGTCGACCTCTCGGGGCATGAAAAAAAATACCCCTATCAGTTGTCAGGGGGGGAGCAGCAGCGGACCGCCCTTGCCCGATGCCTTGTCATGAAACCCAAGGTCCTGCTTCTGGACGAACCCTTCAGCGCCATCGACGCGAAATTGCGGAAGGAACTTCAGTTGTACCTGAGACGCATCCATGGAGAGCTTGGCATGACATCGATATTCGTCACCCATGACCAAGAGGAGGCGATGAGGATATCCGACACCATACACCTCTTCAACAGGGGTGTTCTGGAGCAGTCGGGAAAACCCGCGGAAGTGTATACAGCTCCTAAAAGCGCGTTCGTCGCCGGTTTCATCGGGAGCTACAACCTCATGCGCGGCGATGAATTCCGCAGGATTACCGGATCCGATTTCACCGCCGGCTCAATCGCCGCTTTTCGCCCGGAGACCGTTCTTCTATCCGCGGATCCCTTCAGGAACGAAGCTCGGTTCCACTACATGCGGGGAAGGATAACGGACAGCGTTCCGCAGGGAAGCGTGATCCGATACTCGATCGCCGTGGATGGCACGAACATAAACTCCGATGTCATCTTCGGCTCCGGCGCGGAACTTTTCCGCGGCCAGGATGTCCATCTTCGCATCGGGAAGAACGATGTTCTGACGTTGAATCAACCCTGCATGGAGGAACGGATATGAACAAGGATTCCGCCGTACGGAAACTGAACGCGCTGCTCGAACTGAGCCGAAGGGTGGTCGGCGTGAAAACGGCGAACGAGAGGGAATTCGGTCTATTCGAGGCGAGAGAACTCGTGAAACCCATGGGCTACTGCGTCGCGGTCAAGTGCGCGATGGAAGGGCACTCCATCAAGATCGATAGGAGTACATCCGGATGTCCAGGAGGCGGACGGGCGCTGGGGTTGGCGCCTCCGCCGGAAGACTACCTGAACGGCGGTCATGGCGTACGGATGGGTCTGTTCAGAAACGCCGAGGTAGCCGCAGGGGTGGCGCGGTCGATACCCATCGGCGCTCCAGGCACATACGGTGTCATCGTCAAGCCCCTGGAGCTCTTCGAGGCGGATCCTGACGCGGTTCTCATCGTTGCCGATTCGAGAACCATCATGCGCGTGCTGCAGGGCTACACGTACAGCTACGGCCTGCCTCATGGAATGCACATGTCCGGCAACCAGGCGGTCTGCGTCGAGTGCACTGTAACACCCATGAGAACGGGAAGCGTAAACGTTTCCATGATGTGTTCGGGCACCAGGCACAACGCGAAATGGAAGGATCACGAATCCATGATCGGAATACCTTTCGACAGGTTCTTCGGAACGGTCGCGGGAATAGAGGCGACGGTCAACGCCGTGGAGCCGGACGAACGGAAGCGAAGGATCGAGGAAGCCCTCAAGGAAGCCAATCTGCTAGAAACAGAGGTCGAATATGGAAAGATGTACTACGTCAGGAAAAAATAGGACGGACAGGATCGCCCTGGCGGCGCGCGTTCTCCTGATCGTCCTGGTTGTCCTCATCTGGGAAAGCCTTGCGAGGAACAACGCGCGCATAGCCTTCTACACGAGTTTTCCGAGCGAAATACTCACGGATCTGTTCGTGTTCACGACGAGCGGCGAGCTCTTGCGGCATGTCGGCATCACCCTGAGCGAGGCCTACCTCGGACTGCTCTACGGCGCGCTTCTTGGGGTCCTTCTCGGAATCCTGTGCGGTCAGTTTCCCCCGTTCGGCAGGATCCTCGCACCCATCGTATCGGCGGTCCAGGGGATACCCCCGCTGGCCCTTGCCCCCCGCTACATACTGTGGTTCGGCATGGGG
>CAZPZF010000112.1:7111-8559 GCA_964590705.1 uncultured Spirochaetales bacterium
CAAGGTCCGAGGCACGCTCTCGAATCGGGCCGCCCGCGATGCCGGCAGGATCCGCGCACCCAGCGTAGCGGCGGGCCCGCGGAGACCCCAGCTGACCCTTGCCCCCCTCTACATCCTGTGGTTCGGCATCGGTCTCAAATCAAAGGTGATCCTCTCCGCCCTGATGGTGTTCTTCAACGTGTTCATATCGACATACGGGGGTGTCCGGAACATCGATCAGAAACTGATAGAGGCGGCGACCCTCCTGGGGGGGAACAAGCGGCAGATCCTGCGGCACATCGTCCTGCCGGCCAGCATGCCGTGGATCCTCTCAGGAGTCAGGATAGGGGCCAGCGTCTGCATGGTGGGCGCCATCATCGGCGAGTACATCGGCTCCTCCGGAGGTCTGGGATGGATGGTTACCTATGCGTCCTCGTTCTTCCAGATAAAACGGGCCATGGCCTGCATCATCGTTCTCCTGGTCATCGGCCTCATCGTGAACTTCGTTCTGGAGAGGGTAGAGCGATACCTTCTGCGCTGGCGGGCCGAGACCAACCTGGGGATGAGGATGGGAAGGACCACGGCGGTAAACAATCCATAGTACGGGAGGGGCTCTACGCGCCCTTCAATATACACACGCGCGTGAAAGGCGCGTTTCAGGAGGAATCATGAAAAAACGACTCATTACGGCTGTTTCGGCCGTGCTTGCAGCGGCGTTCCTTCTCTCCGGGTGCTCCGGCAAGAAAGAATCGGCCAAGGCCGGAGAGGAGCCGGTCAAGATCAGGATCTCGGCCATCGTAGGAATAAGCTGGGCTCCCCTCTTTATCGCGGATTCAGAGGGATTCTTCGCCGAACAGGGGCTTTCCGTCGAATTCGTGACCCCCGGCGGCCCAAAGGGATTCCAGGCCACCCATGCCGGCGAATGCGACTTCTGCATGCTATCCCAGGAGCCCCTGCTGATCGCCCAGGACAAGGGGATGCGCTCGACGATCATCGCCACCATGCTGAAAAGCAGGGTATACGGAATCATCGCCGCTCCAGGGATCAGGAGCGTATCGGAGCTGAAGGGGGCCGCTATTTACGGGAGCGATCCCGGTTCCGCCCCGTACACCTTCACCTCGGCGATCCTTCGGGAAGCGGGACTCGACCCGGCAAAGGACGTGTCCTTCCTGCAGATGAACACGGACGCGGCCATCATGGCACTGGAAAAGGGCGAGATCAAGGCTGCCTTCATCAATATGTTCAAGGTCCCCGAGCTCAAGGGGATAGAGGTAAACATCCTCGTGGATACGACACGGGAGGCGGACCGGCTGAAATACCTCGGCACAACGGAATTCCCGGCGGAGATGCTCTGTGTGACGGAGAAATACGCCAGGGAGAACCCGGAGATATGCCAGAAGGTCATCGATGCGGTGATGGACGCCCAGAAGTGGATCCAGGAGCACAGTGACGTCGAGGTCGCCGGCGCG
>CAZPZF010000112.1:8569-10507 GCA_964590705.1 uncultured Spirochaetales bacterium
ATCCGGAGACACTCGCGCAGGAGGTGGCAGTAATGCGTGACGTGTTCAAGCCCGACTGCTTCATATCCGAGGAAGGTCAAGCCGCCGTGGTGCGGATGTGTCTGGATAACGGGCTTATCACGAAGTCCATCCCTTACAACGAGGTCGTGAACATGTCATTTGTGCGCAACCACGGCAAATAAGTTGACTTCACTTCCCGCGGGACATACAATGAATCATCGTCATTCCAACGGGGGTTTCGTGTGAAAATCGTTCACATGGCTTGAACAGGTTCTCGGGCATCAGTTGATGCCGTGACCAGGCCCGTTCCCGGGAACCGCCCCTCCGGAGGAACCTTCCTTTCCTCCTGAGCGGACGGCCCGACCTCGACGGCTCATACCGCCGAGTGGAACGGACCGCATTCCAATCAAGGAGGATTCTTCGTGAAAAAGAATCGAATCCAGTTTTTCGCGACCCGTACGGGTATCATCCTGACGGGTGTCTTCATCGGGGCTTTCGCAGCCCTCCTGCCCGCGTGGGGCAACCCCGCCAACATGGGCATCTGCGTGGCTTGCTTTCTCAGGGACATCACCGGCGCCCTGAAGCTCCACACGACGGCGACCGTGCAGTACCTCAGGCCGGAGATCCCGGGATTCGTCCTCGGCTCCCTTGTCGCGGCCCTCGTCTTCGGCGAGTTCCGGGCCCGAGGCGGGGCGGGAACGGTCGTGCGGTTCGTCCTCGGCTTCTTCGCCATGACCGGCGCCCTCGCCTTTCTTGGCTGTCCATGGCGCGCCATGCTGCGATTTGCAGGGGGAGATCTCAACGGCCTCATCGGGCTCATCGGTCTTGCCCTCGGGATAGCCGTCGGCGTGTTCTTCCTGAAGAGGGGCTACAGCCTCGGGAGATCCCGGGAGATGAGCCCTGCAGCCGGGCTTGTAATGCCCATCGTCATGGCGGCACTCCTCGTCTTCCTCTTTGCCAAGAGTTCTCTGGTGGCCTTCAGCGAAAAAGGCCCGGGTTCCCTGCACGCCCCAGCCCTCGTCTCACTGGCGGTCGCCCTCGTCATCGGTTTCCTCGCGCAGCGGACCCGCTTCTGCACCATGGGCGCCATTAGGGATCTCATCCTGGTTCGAGACACCCACCTGGCAAGCGGCGCCGGGGCCCTCGTCGTCTCGGCCTTCGCGGTCAACCTGATCCTGGGAAGGTTCCACCCCGGATTCGCGGCGCAGCCCGTGTCCCACAGTTCCCATCTCTGGAATCTCCTCGGTATGTTCCTCTCCGGCCTCGCCTTCTCCCTCGCCGGGGGATGCCCCGGCCGCCAGCTCTTCCTCTCGGGAGAGGGAGACGGGGACGCCACGGTCTTCGTCTTCGGGATGATCGCCGGCGCGGCCTTCTCGCACAACTTCGGCCTTGCCGGAAAGCCGGACGCCATGACGGACGGCAAGCTCGTCGTGGGCGGACTCGGGACACCCGGCATGATCGCGGTTATCGTCGGGATCGCCGTATGCCTCGTCATCGGCTTTGCCATGCGAGAGAAAAGCGCCGGTTCACGGGCGGCCACCGGCAGCGGAACAGCGTCCGGTGTCGCGGCTGTATCAGCATCCAAAGGAGGTAAGTGAGATGAAGGAAGTCGACGCGCGGGGCCTCTCGTGCCCCCAGCCGGTGATACTGACAACCGATGCAATCAAGGAGGGGGTCTTTCCCTTTACCGTGATCGTCGATTCAGTGACATCCCGGAACAACGTGGAGCGGATAGCCCGGAAAAAGGGCTGTTCGGTGACAGTCTCCGAAAGTGATGACCAATACTCCCTCGTGATAGAGCGGGTATGAGCGGAAGCGGCCGGAGCAATCTCATCTACCTGGATAATTCGGCCACCACCTTCCCCAAGCCGGGGGAGGTGGTTTCCGCCGTCACAAAATTTCTTACCGAGACGGGGGCCAACCCCGGAAGGTCCGGTC
>CAZPZF010000113.1:0-10499 GCA_964590705.1 uncultured Spirochaetales bacterium
GAATTTCCGGGGCGGCTGCGTGGATCCGCACGAGAAACTCATCCCCCTTCATGCCGGGCATGAGCCAGTCCGAGATGATTAAGATGACCCTGATATCCTCGGCAGCCAGTTCCTCGATGGTCTCCAGCGCCTGCACAGCGTGGGTCGCCTGTCCATAGACGAACCGGCCGCCGAACGCGCGCTTGAGTTCCTGGAGAATGGACACCAGGATCACCACCTCGTCATCGACACAGAGGATCGCCTTCCTCCCGTTCATCGCTCGGACCGCTCCTTTCCAGGCTCAGGCTCCTCGGCGACCGGAAGCGTCACCACGAATTCCGTTCTTCCCGGTCTCGATGTGAAGGATATCGTTCCCCGCTGGGATTCCACGATTCTCCTGCAGATATCCAAGCCCAGACCCATTCCATTGCCAAGCTTCTTGGTCGTGAAGAAGGGCTCAAAGACCCGTCCTTGGATATCGGGGGCGATGCCAGGGCCTGAGTCGCCGATGGCGACGCGTACGATTCCAGGGCCCCTCTCGATACCGATATCCAGCGTGCCCTTGAACTCCATGGCCTCGGCCGCGTTCCTGATCAGGTTCATCCAGACCTGGGAGAGCTTGTCAGATGATCCGCGCACCAGGACCGGAGTGAGTTTCGCGTTCACCGTGATGCCGTACTTGAGCATATTGTGCATAAGGGTCAGCACGCGGGAGATATCCTCAGCGATGTCGACGGCCGTTTCCTCGTCACCGGTCTGCGGGGACAAGTAGGCGCGGAGGGCGGAGACGACGGTCGCTGCTTTCCTCGCCGACTCGTTGATCACCTCGACCATCCTCCTTGCCGTCACGACCTCTCCGGCCTTGCCGACCACTTCCCGATTGTGCCTGATACGTAGGAGGGGGATGACTCGGTCGAGGGAATCGGAGAGGCCCATCTCGACGAGGGCTTCGGCGATCTCCCCGCTCTCCGGTATTCCCGCAGCCTCGAGATCCGCCCCCGCTTTCCTCACGGCTTTCCGCCCCGCCAAAGGCGCGTTGAGACCGCGATTTTCCCGGAATCCCTGTTCGATGAGCGCGTTGTAGAGGAGGATCCCCTCCGGTTCGAGCGAACGAAAAAAACCGAAAAGGGCGGGAACGACCCGCTCGATGAACTCCTGAAGGGTTCGGCCCGACGACTGGATGGCGCCGAGAGGCGTGTTCAGCTCATGGGCGATTCCTGCGGACAGCTGCCCGAGCGCCGTGAGCTTTTCGGACTCCACGAGCCTGTCCTGGAGCAGCCGCTGCTCTCTGAGGGCGGATTCGAGTTCCCCCGTCCTCTCGGCCACCCTTTCCTCGAGCGTGGCGTTCGCCACGACGAGATCCTCGTTCTTACGCTTGATCCTCTCCGACATCTGGTTCACGACCCTGATGATCGCGTCGATGTCCTCGTATCCCGATTCGTCGATCGCGTAGCCGTACTCCTCCTCCGAGATCCGCTCGAGGCCACTGATGATACCTTTGAAGATCCCCATCACCCGGTTACAGATCAGCCATCGGTTGGCGAAATAACCGGCGGTGATGACCGCCGCGATCACCAGGAGCATCGTCGCCAGTATTCCGGCGATGATGTCGATCAGCACGGAATCGTTGTAGTGGAGTTCGAGCCTGCCGAGCATGATGCCGCGATGGACGATCTCCCGAGTCTGGCTTTTGACCCAAAACGAATCGTATTCGGGGAGGGTATCGATGAGGACCCCTGTGGCGCTCGACTCCAGATAGATCCCGGAGATCCGCCCAGACGAGAGAACCGTGTCCACGATGCGCTTGACTTGGGAATCGTCGATGTTATACAGCGGTTCGACGAGGACGGATGCGATCTCGTTCGCAGTGGCTTCCGCGCTCCTGTTCAGATCCCGAGCCGTGAAAAAGGCGATGACGAGGATCGAGAGCACCTGCACCGCGAGAATGGTCGCCGTCGAGATGGCTACGGAAAGGAAGCTGATCCTTTCCGTGAGATTCTGCGCTCGCCGTTTCACGAATCCGCCTCCCCTGATTCAATTGTCCGAGAACGTCGGTGTTTTTGCAAACGTTTTTCACACCGATACAATCCATGGTTCTTACTATTGACATTATCAATTATTAATTTTATCATGTTTTTATGGAAAACAACGTCCGCAATGACGCAAAGAAAGGAGAGCCGATGGAGGTGACGGATTCGGTATTGCAGGAATTCCGCAGGGGAATACGGACACTGGAGCGGGAGATAGGAAACCAGTTGAGAGCCGATACCTCCTGCTGCGGTGTGACCGTATCCCAATGCCACATGATCCTCGAACTCGAGGAAAGGGGCCCCTCCTCCCTCGTCGACCTGGAAGAGAGCCTCCAGACCGATCGAAGCATCCTGAGCAGGGTGGCTGAAAGCCTGGTGCGCGCCGGGTACGCGGTACGCGAACCCGGCAAGGAAGACCGTCGATACGTCTCCCTCGCGCTGACCGAGGCCGGAAGGGAAAAGGCGCGTTTCATCAACGAGACATGCAACCGCTATTACCGCGAACTCTTCTCCCGCATTCCGCGGGAGAGACGGGGAAGAATCGTACGGGCGGTTCCGGAACTCGCCGGAGCCATGGCCGCGGTGAGGAAATCTCCCGGTTGGAATTCTCCCGATCTCACCTGTCCCTGCGGAGGTGACGATGAGCGCTGATCCGAAAACAGACGGGAGCGGCCGCAGATTCACGCGCCGCGAAGAAACCGTAGGCCGATACGTACGCAGGGACGGCCCGCCGGGAACCTGTTGCCAGACGCCCGCGGCGACCGCGGGCCAATCCGGCTGCTGCGCGGCAACTCCGGCCGCTGTCCTCGCGGAACCGCCATCCAACGCCGTTCCTCCCGACGCCGTACCAGTCACGTCACGGATCACCCGGGAGGAGCGCTGGACCGCGCTGAAGGCCCGCCTGGGCATCAGGCGCATGGATCATCGGGTAAAACCGGGTCTGTACGCATTGAGCGATCCTGCTCCGGATGCTCCGGTCTTCGCCACCGCGAACTATCGGTTGAGTTTCGATTCCCTTCGTGCCGGGCTGGCCGGGCTCCCCTCCTGGATCCTCGTCCTCGACACCAGGGGGATCAACGTCTGGTGCGCTGCCGGAAAGGGAACCTTCGGAACCGGCGAGCTCATCCGCGTCATGAAAGCGTCCGGCATCGCGGACCGCGTGACGCACCGGCGGATCGTCCTGCCCCAGCTCGGCGCCTCGGGGGTAAACGCCCCAGAGGTGGAGAGGGTGACCGGCTTCTCGATCCTCTACGGACCGGTGCGGGCCTCGGATATCCGGCCATATATAGACGCCGGGTACCGGAAGGATCGGGAAATGAGCCTGGTCAGGTTCGGGCTTGTGCAGCGTGCCGCCCTGGTGCCGGTCGAACTGCGGCACTCGCTCAAACCGATTCTCCTGTTCCTTGGCGCCGCCGTCATCCTCGGCCTCCTGTCGATGATCGGAACGCGGCCCGGTGAAGTATCCGTATCATCGGCTCCGCTTTCCGGGGTCTTTGCCCGGATAGGCATGATCGCGCTGATGTACGGCGGGTCGGTGATCGCGGGCACAAGCCTCGTTCCCCTTTTTCTCCCGATCCTGCCTGGAAGATCCCTCGCCCTCAAGGGCGCTTTCCTCGGAATACTCTACGCCTCTGCCGTCGCGTGGCTCCTGGGGCTTCACTGGATACCGGGGACGGCGATCTCTCTTCAGTGCGCGGGAATTGCGGGGTTCTTCGGGCTCATGTTCACCGGATCGACCCCCTACACTTCCCAGTCGGGAACCGAGGCCGAGATGAAGAGGTTCGGGCCCGTCCTTGCCGTCTCCTTCGTCTTCGGAACGGGAGCAGCCGTCGCCGCCTCCCTGGGAGGTATGCTGTGATCCTGAGACAACCGGTTCATGCTTCTACCCTCTCGCTGGACGATGAACTCTGTTCCGGTTGCGGCCGGTGCGCCGAGGTCTGCCCTCACGGCGTTTTCGATACGGCCGGGCCGACCGCCGAGATCGTCCGCGGCGAGCTCTGCATGGAATGCGGCGCCTGCGCGCTGAACTGCCCGAGGGAGGCCGTCACCGTACGAAAAGGGGTCGGATGCGCTGCCGCGATCCTTACGGGCCTTCTGCGCGGGACGGCCCCCTCGTGCGGCTGCGACACGGAATCCTGCGGCGGCGATGAGAGGAGCAAAACGGGCGGAAGCAGGAACCGCGGGACCTGCTGCTGATCCGCGGAACCGGCGGTAGGCTCACTCGCCGCGGCGAAACCATCAGGCGATACGCGCGCGGGGATAGCCCGCCGGGAACCTGTTGCCAGCGGCCCGCGGCGGCCGCGGTTCAAGCCGGCGTGGAAAGGCCCCCGCCCCCGATCCGTACGGCCAAGCCCTGCTCCGCCGTTTTTCCTTGTCATACCATACCCTGGTAAAGTATGTTTACATCAGAGGAGACCATACGGATGCTGAGCGAATCTGTCAAGGAGAAGGCCCTGCGGCGGCTCAACAGGATAGCGGGGCAGATCAGGGGGATATGCAAAATGCTCGAGGAGAACAGGTACTGCATGGACATACTCTCCCAGACAAGGGCGGTGACCGCCGCCATCCACGGGGTGGAGGATCTGATCCTGGAAAACCACCTTGGCACCTGCGTGGCTGAGGCCATGCAAGGCGGACAGCCTGACGCAGGAAAGGAGAAGATCGACGAGATAATGGATTTCCTCTCCCGATACGGAAGGCGGGGATGATCTCCCGGATGAAACGGCGCCTGGCGGGCGGCCAGGAAGGGGAAACGACGATGAACACGGATAACAGGACGGGGATGTTTCGGGTGACGGGAATGCACTGCGCGGGATGCGCGGCCGCGGTGGAAAACGCGTTGAAACGAACCGCGGGAGTGCGGGACGCGGTGGTCAACCTGGCGGCCGAGTCTGTCAGAATCGACTACGATCCAGCGGCCGCCTCCCCCGCCGTTTTCGCGCGGGTCGTGTCCGCCGCCGGCTACACCCTCGAGGAAACCGCCCCGCCCGAGGAACGTGACATCGAGGAGGAGCTGGAGCGCGACCGGACGGCGGTCCGGGCGGCGCGGAACCGCATGATCGCCGCCTGGGGTATCACAGTTCCGCTCATCCTCTGGATGATCCCGGAGATGACCGCGGGCTACTACTTCCTCGGCCATGCCGCGCACGCCATCGGGATGTTCGTTCTCTCGGGCCTCGTCGTGTTCGGACCCGGCCGGCCGACAATCTCGGCGGGGATCACATCAGTCGTGAGCCGCGCTCCCACCATGGACGCGCTCATCACCATGGGATCCGTCACGTCTCTCGTGACGGGCGCGCTCGCACTCCTCCACCTTGCGGGCGCCGCTCCGATGTTCCACAACTTTTCCGGCATCGCGGGGATGATTATGGCTATCCACCTGACCGGTAGATATATCGAGACAAAGGCGCGCGGACGGGCGTCCATGGCGATCAAGAAGCTGCTCACCCTGGAGGCCCGCACAGCAGTGGTCGAAAGGGACGGGGCCGAAGCCGCCGTGCCTGTCCGGGACCTGGTCCCGGGCGATATCGCCGTGGTTCGGCCGGGGGAGAAATTCCCGGCGGACGGTACGGTTCTCTCCGGCAAGGCCGATGTCGACGAGTCGCTCGTAACGGGGGAATCCATGCCGGTCCCCAAAGGTCCCGGCGACAAGGTCACCGGAGCGACGATCGACACGAACGGCGCCGTCCGAATCCGGATTGACAGGACGGGGAAGGACACATTCCTCAGCCAGGTGATCCGGCTCGTCACGGAGGCCCAGACATCGAAGGTCCCCATCCAGGCCTTCGCCGACCGCGTCACCTCGGTCTTCGTTCCCATCGTAATCGGACTGGCCTCGGCGACCTTCCTTCTCTGGTATCTCCTGCCGGGGATCTTCCTTCCCATGGCACGGTGGGCTTCGTCTTTCGTTCCCTGGGTCGACCCGGAGATGGGCCGGGGCGCGCTCGCTCTTTCGGCCGCCATCGCGGTTCTCGTGATCGCCTGCCCCTGCGCCCTCGGCCTGGCCACTCCGACGGCGCTCATGGTCGCATCGGGAAAGGGGGCGGAGAACGGGATCCTCATCAGGAGAGGCTCCGCGATCCAGCTCCTCGGTCGCGCGGACACGATCGTGCTCGACAAGACGGGAACGATCACGGCCGGAAAGCCCGCTGTCATGGAAGTTGCCGTTTCCGGCGATAACGAGTTTTATCCTGATTCGCCTCCGGTACCAACCCTGACCGCCGTATCCACGGTAGCCGCACTGGCAGCCGCGGTCGAGGTCGGCTCAGAACACCCGGCGGGCCGCGCGGTGGTGGAATACGCCCGGAGCAACGGGATTCCCGTGAAGCCGGCCGAGTCCTTCGAGGCGGTTCCCGGCAGGGGCGTCAGGGGAGTCGTCGGCGGAAGCAGGGTCCTCGTCGGATCTGCGGAATTTTTGGAATCCGAGGGAATCGCCGTCGACACGAAAACCGGCGAACGGATCGCGGCGATGGAGGGAAAGGCGATGGCCGCTCTCCTCGTCGCCGTTGACGGCCGGATCGCCGGGGTCATCGGGGTACGCGATACGGTGAAGTCGGACAGCCCCGAGGCGATCCGGCTCCTGCGGAAGATGGGATACCGGATCATCATGCTGAGCGGAGACAACGCGCGGGCCGCTACCGCTGCCGCGATTCAAGCGGGAATACCGGATCCGGCTGATGTGATCGCGCGGGTTCCTCCCGGACAAAAGGCGGAGCGGATCGAGGCACTCCGGCGGGAGGGGCGGATCGTCGCCATGGCCGGGGACGGCATCAACGACGCACCCGCGCTCGCGGCCGCGGATATCGGGATCGCCATCGGAACGGGAACGGATATCGCCATCGAGGCGGGGGACCTCGTCCTGACCTCCGGCAGCCTCACGGGTGTCGTCAGGGCCGCGGTTTTGAGCAGGGCCGCCTTCCGAAAGATACGGCAGAACCTGTTCTGGGCCTTCTTCTACAACGTGGTCATGATCCCCCTCGCGGTGCTCGGCCTCATGCATCCAGTTCTCGCCGAGATCGCCATGGCAGTGAGTTCGTTGAACGTGGTGCTGAACTCGAGAAGGCTGTCGAGGGTCCGGCTGCAGGACCTTACGGCCGGATCGAGAAACTGAACCCGTGTCGGGTGAACCCGAGTCTCTCGTAGAATCGATGGGCTTCCTTCCTCTTCTTGTTGCTCGAAAGGGAGAGTTTGTAGCAGCCCGCAGCCCTGCACCGCTCGAGGGCGTAGCGCATCATGGCGCCGCCGATCCCCCTGCCCTGGTATTCGGCCGCGACAGCGACATCCTCCGCGACGGCCGAGGGAAGTCCGCCGTGGGCGAGATTGTCCATGACGAGAAGGGCGAAGGTTCCGCATACGGTCCCTTCGGTTTCAGCGACATACACGCGGTAGTCCGGGTAGCTCTTCATCCTCTTCCATACCGCAAGGATCCTATCGTCCGCCGCGTATTCGGTGTCATCGATGCCTGAGCTTCGATAGATCTCGAGGACGCGGGGAATATCGGCCTCCGTCGCTTCCCGAACATGGATATCGGTTCCGTTCATGGGTGCCCCTTCAGCGCCTATACCGTTCCTGACCGATCCGGTACAGGTCGGCCCCCGTTCCGTCCACCGCGACGGTGACGGGGAAGTCCTCAACGCGGAACCGGTAGACCGCTTCCGGACCCAGATCTGGAAAGGCCACGACCTCCGCTTCCTTGATCGCCCGCGCCAGGAGGGCGCCGGCTCCGCCGATGGCCGCGAAATAGACGGCGCCGTTCCTCACGATCGAGTCGATCACGGCAGCGCCGCGCCTCCCCTTTCCGATCGTCCCCAGAAGACCCGCGTCCAGCAGCCGCGGCGTATAGGCGTCCATCCTTCCGCTGGTCGTGGGACCCGCGGAACCGATGACCGCTCCCGGCCTTGCCGGACAGGGACCGACGTAGTAGATGACCTGGCCCTCGAGATCGAACGGAAGCGCCGCGCCCCTCTCCATCCTGCCGAAGAGCCGCGTGTGGGCGGCGTCCCTCCCCGTATAGATGGTTCCGCAGAGGAAAACTCTGTCCCCCGCGGCGAGGCCGCGGACCGCGTCACGCGACAGGGGCGCGGCCACCCTTCTCTCAGTCATTTAACGGCTCCCGGCGAAGAGGTCTCACAGCACGGCCTCCATATGGCGCGCCGCGTGGCACTGCAGATTGACCGCGACAGGCATGCTGGCGATATGGGCGGGGAAGGTCTCGATATGCACATCGAGGGCGGTCGTCCTGCCGCCGAAACCCTGCGGCCCGATGCCAAGCGCGTTGATCCGCGCCAGGAGCCTCTCCTCCAGATCGGCCACGGCCGGATCCGGATGCCTCTCTCCCGTCTCCCTGAGAAGGGCCTTTTTCGCGATGAGCGCGGCCTGTTCCGCGGTGCCTCCAACCCCCACGCCCACGATGATCGGAGGGCAGGGGTTGGAGCCCGCGCGGTCGACCGTATCCACCACGAAGCGCTCGATTCCCTCCACCCCGTCCGCCGGCGTGAGCATGGCGAGGGCGCTCATGTTCTCGCTTCCTCCTCCCTTTGGCGCGAAGATGATCCTGATCCGGTCTCCGGGAATGAGGGAGGTATGGATGACGGCCGGCGTGTTGTCCCCTGTGTTGTTCCGCTTGAATATCGGGTCGGCGACGATGGAGTTCCGCAGATACCCCTCGACGTATCCCCTTCTGACTCCCTCGTTCACCGCCTCGGTGAAATCGCCGCCGACGACATGTGCATCCTGCCCGATCTCCGCGAAGAAGACCGCGAAACCCGTGTCCTGGCAGATGGGCACTTTGTCGCTCGCCGCGATTTCAGCGTTCCGTAGGATATCGCGGAGGATCTCCCGTCCAAGGGGAGACTCCTCGGCCGCGGAGGCCTTTTTCAGGGCTTCTCTCACGTCTTCCGGAAGGATGGTGTTGGCGTCCACGCAAAGCCTCTTCACCGTGTCCCGGATACGGGCCGCCTCAATCTCGCGCATCGATTCTCTCCAAATATATGGATCGGGCGGGCAGCCGGACTCATTCGGTCCACTTGAAGAGACCGCCCCAGTTCCCCTTCCGTTTCTTGACCTTGATGTCGATTCCGCCCAGCACGACGAATCCGCGGATCCGGAGGGTGGGGGCGTCGGAGCCCCAGGAATTAACAGCTCTGTTGTCCACCCCCCCGAGGATGGCGGGAACCCCCGCGGTCTCCACGTTGACCCCCTCGGGGACCTTGATGTCGACCCCGCCCAGAAGGGCGAAAACCTCGATCTCCGAAACGCCGGGAGGGAATTCCGCCTGGCTGTAGTCGAGATCGACCCCCCCGAGAACGGAAAACACCTTCGTCTGCCGGGCCGGTTTCCAGGGGCCTTTGCGCTCGGTTCCTGAAAGAAGGGCGAAAAAGGTATCTTCTTCCTTGACCGGCCCCCTATTGATGACCACGGTTCCCTGCGTCTCCCTGCTTTCGGACCGCGTCTGTCCGCCCGTCGGAAGGTCGGAGATCAGGGAGTAGAGCTCCTTCCTGGAGGAGGTGTTGGTGGCGATCTCGAGCCGCTTCTCGAAGACCTCGAAATCGAGGTTGTCCAGGGAATACTGCTCCTTCAGCTTTTCGATCACCTCTTCCCTGGCTTTTTTTGTCGGCCCGTGGTCGAATTCCTCGATATCGGACATGAAGGTTCCCCCCCTTGAAAAGCCACGTTATCCATACACAATACGAGGAGCGAGGCCGCCCGTCAAGGAGAAGTCGGGGCATCGATATACCAGGGTCCTTGCGAAACGCCGTGAAAAAAAACGTAAAGAACCTTTTTTTTCCCCGATATCCCTTGTCACCCTATATATAGCGTGATATTATACGTTTGACGGTGAATAGCCCCTACATATAGGGGCTTTTTTTCCGATAAAGAAAGTAGCTCTTGACTCGGAAGTGGTCACATGAGATGCCCGCATTGCGGCGGTATGGATGACAAGGTCATAGATTCACGGCAGAACTCGGCGGGAACCTCCATACGGAGGAGGAGGGAGTGCATCTCCTGCGGGTATCGCTTCACATCCTACGAGGGGATCGAGGAGAAGCCCCTCATGGTGATCAAGCGGGACGGGAGAAGGGAACCCTTCGACAGAACCAAGCTCGAGCGGGGGATCAGAAAATCCCTTGAGAAACGACCGATCTCCCAGGAGGCGATCGAGGATCTGATCCACTCCATCGAGGACGAGGCCCAGATGCTCGCGCGGTCCAGCCATGAAATCGAGAGCAGGACCATCGGCGATATGCTGCTGAAGAAACTGTATGAAATCGACCGTGTCGGATATGTCCGGTTCGCATCGGTGTACAAGATGTTCGATAACGTGGAGGAATTCATAAAGGAGATCGAATTCCTCTCCCATGCCTGAAATCGTGAACTGGGAGGACGCTGTGGATCGGGGGATGAAGGAGAACGACTGGAAAGAGTTTCTCGGTATGAAGGGGGGGGAGGATTCCGACCGGGACAGATCAACAGCGTTGAAGATACCGGTCT
>CAZPZF010000114.1:0-10414 GCA_964590705.1 uncultured Spirochaetales bacterium
TGGAGGATCCGGTACATCACCGGGTCACGCAGGTTCAGGTTGCCTGAGGTCATGTCTATCTTGGCGCGCAGGGTCCGCGCGCCGTCCGGGAATTCCCCCTTGCGCATCCTGCGGAACAGATCCAGGTTTTCCTCGACGCTGCGGTTCCGGCAGGGGCTCTCTTTACCGGGCTCGGTCAGGGTACCGCGGTACTCCCGTATCTCTTCTGCAGAGAGGTCACAGACATAGGCCTTTCCCTTCCGGATCAGATCCTCGGCATAGCCGTAGAGGGTCTCGAAGTAATCGGAGGCGAAGAACAGATTCTCCTTCCAGTCGAAACCGAGCCACCGGATATCCTCCTTGATGGCGTCGACATACTCCTCCTCCTCCTTGACCGGGTTGGTGTCGTCGAAGCGGAGGTTGTAGGAACCGCCGAATTCCTCTGCGATGCCGTAGTCGATGCAGATGGCCTTGGCGTGGCCGATATGGAGATACCCGTTCGGCTCGGGGGGGAAGCGCGTGCGGACCGCCTTGAAGCGTCCGGATTCGAGATCCTCCCTCACCGCCTGTCGAATGAAATCGGTATAGCCTGCCTCGTCAGTGGCGAATAACGGTTTTCCTTCGGTTCCCATGTTACCCTCGCGTCGTTTCCAGGATAGCGTACTCGTTTGGCAGGATTCTACCATCTCAGGGATAAATGGGGAAGGGAGGGAAGGTGTTTTCCGCGATGCGCCCGTGATGCGCCCGCGAACCGCCCTCGAAACGGGTGCTGGACCGGCGCGAGAGGAGAGGGCGATGAGGAGCGCGCGACGTGATTCGGGTTCGCGCCTATTCTCGGTTCTTTTTTTTGAGCAGGCTTTGGATCCATCCGAAGTTCAAGACGAGATGCGAAATAATGAGCGCGAGCATGAGGAAACCCGAATAGCGATGGAGGACCCAAAAGGGTCCCCCTGCCAGTCCGGTCACGAAACCGACGGCGGTCACCAGTTGGAGCAATGCGCAGAGGAATAGGCCGCCGTTGACCACGATGAGCGCTCTCTGCCTGGTCCGCGCTTTCACGGCAGGATCTCCGTCTTGGCCTTCCTGTTGTGTTTGGCCGCAAAGCTGTCGCGTGAGGAGGAGGCCAGGATGACGGCAACCGTGGAGCCGGGAACGAGCCGGGTATCCTTCGGGTCGCCGCTGTTCAGGGGAATGGCGAACGAGATAGTTGTCGTTCCGTTCCGCTCTTCGCCGGAAATCACACGCAGATTCGCGGCGCCCCCGTTATCCGTGTCCTTTCCGTGCGTCGTCAGGCCTGTTCCGAAATGGTCCTCGACCATGACGCTCCCGTCCGGAAGAACGGCGCCGATGAGGATATTCGCATCCTTCATCATGCGCGAAGGCCCGAAGCCGACCGCGACCCAGCCGGTCGTCTGGGAGGAAACGGTCACAAGGATCTCAGACCCCGCGACGGTCCATGTAAGGGAAAAATCGTCGTTTTTCCACGATCCCGCGGATAAAGGCAATGCGGAAAACAGAGCGAGCAGGAACAGGAAGAATCGGATGCCGTTTCTCTTTTCCATATCTTCTCCTTTTATTCTCGTCAGACCGGTCTCGATCTCTATCCGATGCTGTCTCGTTATGTATATATTGATTGTACTACTAAAACGACCCATGAGACAGGTCAATCGAAACTGAAGAGAAAGGAGAGACGGAAATGGAAGAGATGCAGGACCTCAAGAAGATACTCACCCCCATTCAGTACGCGGTGACGCAGGAAAACGCGACCGAACCCCCTTTCAAGAACGAATACTGGAACAATGCCGCGGACGGCATCTACGTGGACATCGTCACCGGGGTTCCGCTTTTCTCATCGACGGACAAGTTCGACTCCGGCTGCGGCTGGCCGAGTTTCTCCAAACCCATCGACCCCGGCGAGATCGTGGAACGGGTCGACACCTCGAACGGTATGACGCGGTCGGCTGTGAGGGGACAGGACAGCGACTACCACCTCTGACATGGCTTTCCCTACGGGCCCGGACCAGGAGGCCGCAGGTTCCGCATCAACTCCGCTGCTCTCCGTTTTATCCCCCTTGCCGACATGGAGAGGGAAGGGTACGGTGAATACCTGTCCTTGTTCGGGCCTCGCCGGCCATGATCCGGCCATGATCCGGCCATGTGCCGGATCGCCCGCGAACCGGAGGAACCGTGCGGATACCTATCGACACGTCGAGCTCAACGCCTCTGTATCTCCAGATCGTATCCTTTCTCCAGGAACAGATAGAGGGCGGAACCCTCAAGCCGGGAGACAGGCTGCCGTCCACCCGCGAGCTCGCAAAATCCCTGGGGGTTAACCGCATCACCGTATCCGCGGCGTACGCGGATTTGGAAGGCAAGGGCCTCGTCATGGGCAGGCATGGGAGTGGAACCTACGTGGGAGGGCCCGTGGCCTTGCGTCGCGAGGAGGGGAACGACACGCCTTCCGTCATTCCCGCATGGCAGACCCGCGCCATGGAACGACGCTCGATTCCCGGCCGGAAAAGCCTTCCCGGCTTCGAGAACATGAAGGATGCCGGATTCATCGATTTTTCCACAGGAACGAGCGACCCGCGCCTCTTCCCCTTGGACGATTTCCGCAAGGCGCTCCAAGCCGTCATTGTCGAAGACGGAGTCAACGCCCTTTCCTCAGGCGACCGCCTCGGCTACGCCCCGCTGCGGGAGACGATCGCCTCTATCCTCGCCACCCAAGGAATCCCGGCGCGCGGGGATCGCATCCTCCTCACCGGGGGATCCCAGCAGGGGGCCCATATCGTCGCCGCGACCCTGCTCAAGCCCGGAGACGCGGTCGCTGCGGGGTGCCCCACCTATTCCGGCATCATCGATCTTTTCCGGAACATGGGGATACGGATCCTTCCCGTGCGCATGGAGGACGAGAACCGGTACGCGGAGGAGCTTGAGGCGATCCTCCGCAGGGATAAGCCCGGACTCATCTACGTGATTCCGAATTTCAACAATCCGACCGGCACATGCATGAGCGGTGAACTCCGCCGCCATGTGGTGGCTCTCTCGCTCAAATACGAGATCCCTGTGGTGGAGGACGACTTCGCCGGGGATTTCCGTTACGAGGGCAAGGACCTTCCCGCGCTCAAGGCGCTGGATCGACAGGGAACCGTCATCTATATCAGGACCTTCTCCAAGATCCTCGTGCCGGGCGTCAGGACCGGTTTCATCCTCGCGGAAGGTCCGGCGCTCGAGAGCTTCTGCGACCGCAGGGAAGTGGAGGATATGGCCGGCAGCGACCTCATCCATCGGGCGCTCACCCGCTTCATCACCGTGGGGCGCTACCATTCCCACCTCAGGAAGGCGCTCCGGGTCTACCGATGGAGGAGGGATCTCATGGGAAAGGAGCTCGAGTCCTGCATGCCTGACCGTTTCCGGTGGGAGCTCCCGCAAGGAGGCCTATTCATCTGGCTTGAGACCCCTTCCGATCTCGACCCAGAACAACTCCTCACCGCGGCTGTCGGGAGGGGAGTCGGCTTCGCTCCCGGGAGGATCTTCTATCCCGGCAACGAAACGGTAAACCGGATACGGCTCAACTTCACCGCCTATGGGGACAGCGACATCAAGCGGGGAATCGGCGTTCTGGGCCAGGTCTTCCGCGAAAAAGCCGCCGGAGTCGCGGGAAGGAAGGTGTCATGCACGAGATAAGTAAAACCCTCACCCTGGTCGATCTCGATATGCCGCGGGAGGGCTTCAGGAAATTCATCAGCGCGTGGATCGTCCGCAGGGGGGATACGGCTGTCGTGGTGGCCCCAGGTCCGGCTTCCACATATCCGCTCCTGAAAGGCGCACTGAGCAGGCTCGGGGTGAGAAGCGTCGAGCTCCTCCTCCTCACCCATGTCCATATCGATCACGCGGGTGCCGCGGGGCTGCTGTGCGCGGATTATCCCGAGATGAAGGTCGCCTGCCATCCAAAGGGGATCCCGCACCTGATCGATCCATCCCGTCTCTGGGAGGGATCCCGCAAGGTGCTGGGCAGCCTCGCGCTGGAGTACGGCCCGATCACGCCGGTGAGTTCTTCGGCGATTCTTGCAGCCCCGCCGGACCAGGCGACAGGATACCCCCTCCGCGTGATCGAGACCCCAGGGCACGCCTCCCACCACCAGTCCTTTCTGGTTGGGGATCTCCTCTTCGCGGGCGAGGCAGCCGGGATCTATCTCGATCTTGACGGCGAATTCTACACGCGGCCCGCGAGTCCTCCGGTATTCGATATCGCCGGTTTCCGCGGGTCGATCGCGGCGTTGAAGCAAGCTTCCGCTTCCTTTTTTTGTTTCGCGCATTACGGATTCTCGACGCGGCCCGCAGACGTTCTGCGGCGCGCCGAGGCGCAGATGGATCTCTGGGTGTCCGTCATCGAAAAACAGCTGCGGTCGAATGAGGCGTTTTCCGTGGATTCCGCGCTTCGCGAGTTGTTCGGCACGGATCCTGTCCTAAACCTTTTCGGCCGGCTTCCGGGGGATATCGCGGCGCGGGAACGTCACTTCATGGGAAACGCGATCGCGGGCATCGCCGGCTGCCTGAAAAAAGGGGCGGAGCGCGGAATATCCTGACAAAGGGCAGGACCCGCGAGACTCCCCGCGGAAACGGGACCGTTATCTGGCTCGCGTGCGGGGTCCGAACGTGATACCGCCGGTCACCTCGATGGTCGTGCCATCGAATGCATCCTGCTCGATGACCACAGCCATGACATCCGCGATCTCCTCCGGCTCGATGAGCCTGCCGATGTGGACGTCCTGGAGCAGGGAAGCGAGGGCGTCCTGGTTCATCCCCTTGAGCAGCGGCGTTCCCACGTAGCCCGGGGCGATTCCGACGACCCGAATGCCCGAGATTCCCTTCATGTGGAATTCCCCGCAGAGGATCTTCGGCCAGAGGGCGACCGCGGCCTTGGTGGACGAGTAGTTGATCTGCCCGACCTGGCCGACCTTGTTGATCGACGAGATGGTGAACAAGACCCCCTTCCACCCGTTATCCACCATGCGGCGCGCCCCTTCCCGAAGCGTGATGAAGGAACCGACCAGGTTCACATCCACGACGGATCGGAATGTTTCTGTGTCCATCACCTTCTTCACCTTGCCTGTCGCCTTGTCCGTGTTGATCATGAGGCTGTCCCGGATGATGCCGGCGCAGGGAACCACGACATTGATCCGCCCGAAGACGCTCACCGCCCCGTCCATCAGCCTCTCGACATCGGCGTCCTTCGTGACGTCGGTCTCCATACCCTCCGCGGCACCTCCAGCGACCCGGATTTCCTCCACGACTATCCGTATCCGGTCAGGAGCGATGTCCCCGATCATGACGGACGCCCCCCGAGCGGCGAGGCGCTTCGCCACTGTTTCCCCTATCCCACTCGCCCCGCCGGTGCCGACGACCGCGCAATCCCTGATCTCCATGTCCTTCCTCCTCCGTTAACGCAATATAAAATGAGTAGTGATTCAGTTGTAACATAGTTCATGAACTATCGCAAGACCCGCCGCCGGCTGTTTTTTACGAGGCAGGTAAACAGGTTCTTTTCGCCGAGATCTGTCCATCGGTGAATAGAGGCAATGGCAGCATAGCAATCATCGTATTCATGCTATACTTCACCCATCGCTTTATTGAAGAGGGAAAAATGACAATCGCATTCAACGCCCTTCAAAAAGGTTTTGTGGGTTATGCCGCCATCTTCGTCTGCATCGGATTCGGGTTCCTGTTCCTGCGAAAAATCGATAAAAACGAAACGAGCCTATCCTACTGGACGATCGGGTTTTTCTTGAACGCCCTTGGATTCCTGTTCTGGTCAGGAATTATCATGACAAGCCCAGTCGTCTACTATTTGGTTGGAGAAGTGTTTCACGTCTCAGGCTTTTTCCTTCTGGTGTTCGGGGCTCATCGGTTTTCAGGGATACGGCATGGAAGAAAAAGGTTATGTATTTTCTCCGCTTTCTGGTGGGTCCTCTGGATCTTTTCGGTCCTCATGCTGAGAAAGAATCCGGTATTTTCGGCTGTCTCTCTGAAGCTGCTGCGGGCGGTCCTGTTTCTAATAAGCGGAATCTTCTTGTTGATCAAGAACAATTCCATTGAACGCGTAGGGAGAAACATCGCGGGGGTAAGCCTGGTCCTCTGGACCGTCTTCATAACCGTATCCGTCTGGGTCAGCATCGACGAGGAATTGTTCATCGGCTTTCTTGTCGGCTTCCAGATCCTCGCCGCTTTCGGCATGGTCGCGATGGTGATGGACAAGATGAGAGCCTCAACCGAAAAAATGGAGAAGCGCGCGCAACAACTGGAAGGCATCCTGCCGATTTGCTGCTACTGCAAGAAAATACGAGACGAGAATAACGAGTGGCGCATCCTGGAGGAATATATCGAAGACAGGTCGAAAGCGGAATTCAGCCACGGGATCTGCCCCGAGTGTTTCGCGAAATACCGTCCAAACAAGGATTGACCACCCACTCCCTCGTGATCAGGACGGTCCTGGCGACCTGCGGCGAAATGCGGTCCGTTCCCCATGCGTGAATGGCATCTCTGAGATCCGACGATCATTCGGGGGTACCCCGACCCTCGTCACCCCTCCTGTCCGCACTCCCTGTACAACCGCATGTACTCTCGGTTTTTGCGGTCACGGCCTAGGAAGAGCATGCCCGACGCGATGGCCCAGCGTAGCTCACGGACCGTGGGATCAGTTATGGGCATCGTGAGACCTTGAACCAGGGCCGCGCACAGGAACTGCGCGTTCAAGGCGGCGCGGCACGGCATGCCGAAGCTGACGTTGCTCGCCCCGCCGGTCACGCAGTTCCCCGGGAATTCCGCACGTAGCCAGCGGATGGTTTCCAACGCGGTGCGTGCCGCCTGATCGTCCGCGCCTACGGTCATGATGAGGGGGTCGAAGACCACATCATACTCGGCCACTCCCGCACGTACCGCCGCGTCCAGGATTCGGTGGGCAACGGAGAGACGTTCGTCTGCGTTCTTGGGGATCCCTTCCTGGCCCATGCACAGGGCAACGACGGGCACGCCGAACGCGGCTGCGATGGGCAGGTTTTCCGCGAGGACCCGGTCTTCGCAGCCGATCGAGTTGACCAGCGGCCTGCCGGGGCAGAGGGCGAGCGCCTTTTCCAATGCCGCGGGGTTTCTCGTGTCGATCGAGATGGGCAGGTCAACAGCGGCGGCCACGACCTTGACCGCCTCCGGGAGGATCTCCTCTTCGTCTATGCCCTTGCCGCCCACGTTGACGTCGATGATGTCAGCGCCAGCCTCCGCCTGCGCGCGAGCCTCGGCCAGGAGGATCTCCTTCCACCCCCCCGAGCGGAGGGCTTCGAGCATCGCCTTTCTCCCGCTGGGATTGATCCGCTCGCCGATGACGCGGATCCGCCCTTCAGGATCGACCGTGAGAGGATCGCCTCTGCCCCGCAGAACCAGGCCCATGTCAAGTCCACCTTCGATGGATCGGGAGCTCCCTGGCCTTCCTGATGATCTCCTCCTCAGGCTGGCCCTTGAGCCACTCGTCGAATGGTTTGACCTTCGGTACGCGGAACTCGATCGAGGAGAGGTCTTTTGCTATTGGATAGTTCCCATAGGTCCTGACCGCGTGGACGGCCGCGTGGACATTGACGGGCGGCGTGTCCGCGGGGACGTTACCGATGAAGAAGAGGACGCTCCCGCCCCTGGCGAGGAGGTCGATCCACTCCCGCACCTTGGCCGCGATCGTCTCAGGACTGTTGTCGCGCACGAACCTGCCATTCAGGGAGGCGAAGATCGGCAGGCGCTTCCCGCTCTTCCCGTGCGTTTCCGCGAATTCCCTCAACCATTCCATATTCCAATCCTGGGTCCTGCCCATGGCCGAGAGTGCGACGGTGAGGAAGGAGGTTTTCGCCGCGGCTTCCCAGCAGCGGAACATGACCCGCTTGTCGAACTTGGCGGGATCCTCCTCGCAGTAATCCGCCGCGGCCATGCCCGCGGACACGGTCATGCCGAGCTCCCGCTTTGCCCGTTCCCCGAGTCTCTTTGCGGAAGGAACCACCCACTCCTCAACCAGCTCCGGCGTCAGGTTGGGAAAGGCGGCCCAGGCGTCCGCTCCTGCCGCTGATTTAGCCCCGGCTGCCTTCTGCGCCCTGAAGAAGGGCATGAGCACGTCGTTCTCCACGTAGGCGAACAGCTCCCTCGCGAATTCGGGATCGCGCTTGATCGCCCGGACCGCCTTTGGATAGCTCATGGCCTGGCAGAGCATGCTGAAGGGGGAGCAGAAGAATCCCTGGCCAAAAGGCCCCGGGACTTTCCGCGTCACGATGCCGGCCAGCTCCACTGCCATGGGTATCCTGCCCTTGCTCACGTCGAGCGGGCCCAGACGTTTCAGGTCAGCCCTCTCGACGATGATGGGCCGCGTGGTGTCGACCGTGGGCATCGCGTTGTCGCTGTAGATCATCTTGGCCCCGAGCGCCTCCACCTCGAAGTTGTAGGCGTCCGCGATGATCGTGCCGCTGTCGAATCCGTACCAGCGGCAAACGGCCAGATGCACATCCACCAGGAGTTCCGCGTTCCAGTAGTACTCCCACGCAGGCACCTTTGCCACGGTCATGGCGTGGTCGTGGATCTGCGGGCCCATGAAGGGGACCCTGTCTCCATGGGTTCCGGTGAGTGACGCGATGACCCTGCCCAAAGGGCTCAGGGTACCGATCCGGATTCCTTTTGCGTACAGGACTCCCTGCACCATCTGCAACGTCGGATTCGCCATATCAGCCTCCTATCAGGGCGAGAGCCTTGTGCATGGCCTCCATCGCGTCCCTGCCCCAGGCGTCCGCGCCTATCTCTTCGGAAAACTCCTGACTCGTTGGCACGCCCCCGACCATGATCTTCAGCCCTTCGCGCATTCCTTTGGCCGAAATCTCCTGGATGACAGCCTTCATCTCGAGCATAGTCGTGCTCATGTAGGCCCCCAAGCCCAGCACGGCCGGCTTGTGCTCCCTGACCGCCTCCACGAAGCGTTCCTTCGACACGTCGATGCCCAGGTCGATGACGGAAAAGCTCGCGGACTTCAGGAGCGCTACGACCAGGCTCTTGCCGAGGTCGTGCATGTCCCCGGCTACGACGCCAATGACGAATTTCTTCGCCTGCGTGCCATCGCACTCCTCTGCGAGCCGGGGCTCGAGTACGGCCATGCCGGCTTTGAAGGCATCCGCGGCGAGGATGACGTCGGGCAGGAAATACTCGTTCGCCTTCCACAGCTCACCCGTCTTCTTGATTCCCGCGACCACTCCCTGGTTTAGAATGTCTAGGACCGGCACGCCGGCCTTCATCGCCTCCCCGACAAGCGAGGCTGCTTTCTCTTCCTCGCCCTCGACCACGGCTTGGACGATTCCCTCCAGTCTTTCATCCATTTCGCACCTCCTCACGCCCACTGGCCCATCCAGTATTCGCGAGACCGAAGGAAAAAACTGTCGCCTGCGCGACAAACGCGGGAAAATGTGTTGCGCAAGCCTGGTATAGGTACGGGTACTCCCGTGACAGCCCGGGAGGGGAAAAATGATACGGACAGAGCGGAAAGAGGACGACGGAATCAGGTCGAGCGCGGAAGAGGCCGAAATGCTCAAACCGTGCGGGTCCTCTCTCCAATCCGCCACTTCTGACTACGACTTTCCGCCGATCCTTCCGCGCATCCTATACCATGATTTTCCATCGGGCGGTCATATGGTCTTTTCCACCAGTGATAAACGATTTATCGTCAGGCCCAAAAGCGATGCAGTTGATCGTATCTTTATGAAGTCCGTGGAATGTTTCTATTTTTTTCAACGAACCGGAATCCAGCAGGATGACATCCGTGAAGGAGCCGGCTAAAACCCTCGTACCGTCCTTGCTCAATGAGAGCGCTTGTACGCCTTCAAAGAACCTTTCCGAAAAAATCTTATTCTTATCCGCCGCTATGTCGAAAACCGACAATGTTTCCCAGCCTCCGGCATACAACTTTGTGTCATCTGGTGAAAAGGTGAGAGCATAGGCGCTTTTCATGCCTTTCAGGCTTTTTATGAGGACGCCTGTCTCCGCGTTCCAGAGCCGTACTCCATCGTCCTGTCCGCCGGAGGCGATCATCGATCCGTCGTGAGAAAAAGCGAGCGACCTCACCCAGTTTTTATGCGCTTTAACCTTTACGATTCTTTTCCGATCTGCAAAATCCCAGATAATGAAGGTTTTATCCCAGCTTCCGCTTACGAACTTTCCTCCCTCCGGTGAGAAAACGATCGCGGATATCATATTCGCATGCCCGGATACTTCTCCGCAGAGTGAATAACCATCCAGATCCCAAATTTTTATTCGATGATCGGAATCGCCCGAAACAAGATATTTTCCGTCAGGACTGACAGCGACTGCCCCTACGGCCCCTTTGTGTCCCGTTAAGGTTTTTATGCACTTCCCCGTTGCCGTA
>CAZPZF010000115.1:0-10409 GCA_964590705.1 uncultured Spirochaetales bacterium
GACCGCGGTCTGGACATGCGTGAGGGAACCCACGATCGCTGTCACGCTTCCGTCAAGAAAGAAGGCAAGCGCCTCCTTCTCCTCCGTCGATTCCGCGTGAAAATCGACGAACACGGAGCGGGTCTCCTGTCTGACCCGCTTGAGGATCTCCTTCGCTGATCTGAACGGACAGTCGATGGAACTCATCTTCTCGCGGCCTTGCAGGTTGATAACCGCGATCTTCTCCCCCTTCACATCGATGACGCAGAATCCCTTTCCGGGAGCCCCCGGCGGATAATTGGCCGGACGGAGAAGCCCTTCCCGGGATCCAAGGGCCGGAAGAATCTCGCGCTTCTGCCAGACATGATTTCCCGTGGTAATAACCGCGATTCCCTGGGAGAAGAGCGATTCCGCGAGATCGGGTGTGATGCCGAAGCCGTCTGCGATATTCTCGCCGTTCGCGATGACGAAATCGGCGCGGTACTTCTTGATTATAGGTTTCAATCCCACAAAGATGGCCCTGCTCCCAGGTTTTCCGAAAATGTCTCCCAGAAGCAGGGCGTTCATCGCGTTTTTATCTGGCATATTCTACGATGCGGGTTTCCCGGATAATAGTTACCTTTATGCGTCCCGGATACCGGAGTTCCCCCTCGATCTTCTTCGCGATATCCTTGGCGAGTATCTTGGCGTCCTCGTCGGAAACCGACTCGTTATTGACCATGATGCGCAATTCGCGGCCCGCCTGTATCGCATAGGCCTTGTCGACCCCGGCGAAGCTCTCGGAGATCTTCTCGAGATTCTCGAGGCGCTTGATGTAGTTGTCGAGAGTTTCACGCCTGGCGCCGGGTCTGGAAGCAGATATGGCGTCAGCGATCTGCACGATGACCGATTCCACGCAGGTGGGTTCGATGTCGTTATGGTGGGAACCGATGGCGTTGATGACCCGGGGGTCTTCACCCATCTTCTTGGCCAGTTCCATTCCCACTTCCGCGTGATTGAGGTCACTGTCCGTCTCCGCGCCCTTTCCGATGTCGTGGAGAAGGGCTCCCCGCTTCGCGATGTCCTTGTTAGCCCCGAGTTCCGCAGCGATCATCCCGGCGATGCGGGCGACCTCTTTCGAGTGGCTAAGCACGTTCTGACCATAACTGCTGCGGTAGTGGAGTCTACCGAGGGCGCGGATCCCCTCGGAACCCATATTGTGGATTCCAAGATCGAATACCGCCTTCTCCCCCTCCTCGTAGACCGTCTGGTTGATTTCCTTGCTGACCTTTTGGACGATCTCCTCGATTCGTGCCGGGTGAATTCGGCCGTCCGTGATGAGCCGTTCAAGAGAGACCTTTGCCGTTTCCTTTCGGATCGGATCAAAACAGGAAATGACAACGGCTTCCGGCGTATCATCGATGATGATATCGACTCCCGTGAGGGTTTCGAGGGTGCGGATGTTCCGTCCCTCTCTTCCGATGATCCTTCCCTTCATCTCATCGTTCGGAAGGCTGACGGATGTCACTGAAACCTCTGAACCAACCTCAGTGGACAGACGCTGTATTGTGGAGATGAGGATGTCCCGGGCCTTCTTCTCAGCGGAGGCTTGAGCCTCCTGCTCGATCTTGTTCACGATGACCTGGGCGTCTCTGCGGGCCTCCTGTTCCATCGTCTGAATGATGAGGTTTTTTGCCTCGTCCTTGGTTATCCCCGCGATCCGTTCTAATTCACGGATCCACTGTTCCTCCTGCTGATCAAGAAGGAGCTCTTTTTCAGCTAGTTTCCCCTCACGGTTCGTTAAGCCCTGAATCTGCCGTTCAACGGCAGCCAGTTTCTTTTCTAGGTTTTCCTCTTTCTGCAGTAAGCGTCTTTCAAAACGCTGTATTTCGCTCCGACGTTCACGGAATTCCCGTTCCTGCTGATTTCGATCCCTGAGAAGCTGGTCTTTCGCCTCCAGAAGAAGCTCGCGCTTCCGAGCTTCCGCCTCTTTTATAGCATCCTGACTCAATCTCTGCGCTTTCTGTTCCGAAGATGAAAGCTGAAATCTGGCATATAACCATCGGATTGTCCAACCTAGAATCAAACCTGCGAGCGGAAGAATGATCCAAAAAATAAATGCCATGATATTCTTCCCCCGTTTTCCATCTTTCTAACAATAATTGGTCATTTTACGGATTCAGGTACCCATTGTCAAGCTGTTTCACTTCAGCTGAATCAGCCAATCAAGGCATTAATATGGGCGCGGACTTCAGGCTTATTGCTCTTCAATCCGAGAAAGAAATAGCCGTGGCTATTCTTAAAGCGGGCGGGGATGAAGAGGCTTCCTTGGAGGTATTGGAGATCTCTCGGGGAAACCTTGCCGTCGATTTCAGGAATTCCCGTTTTTGGCAGCCTCACATAGAGGATCCGATTCTCCCTGAAAGCAATGGAATACAATTCCTCGGTTGCAACAAACCGGAGAGTTTTTCTACTCAGCATATCGAGTCCCAGGGAGTATTCCACTTCGAGCGTTTCAGCATCCCTGAATTCGAGAACCGCCGCATAGAGCGCGTCCGCTTTCCTCGATATATTCATGAGTGCGCGCATGATCCCGATAGGCCCGGGACGGAAGCCTTTGAAATACTCATCCAAATCGAGTCCGAAATCGCCGAAAGACAAGACCTGCGCGTCCGTCTTTTCCTCTATACGCGGCTTGGCCGCAGCGGAATCCATTAGATCGTCCAAACTGAGATCTATGCTCTGCAACCCGAGGATATCGCTGATCTTCGCCGCCTTTTTTTCCGTCTCCGTGGCGGGTTCGGCGACAACAGAATCCACGAGCTCCTTCAGCTTTGCGTCTTTCGGTTTCCCGTGCCTATGGATGATATCCTCGCGGACGCTGAAAACACCGCTTTCCTCGACAACAGCCGATTCTTCTATGCTAGTCGCGCCCAGATACTCGGCGATTTCATGCACTTCGATCTTCCCAAGCCGGAGCAATACGGAAAGCCGAGATTCACCGCCTTTCGCCGGGGCAGCGGAAGGGCAGGTCGCTTCCCTTTCTTCGACCTCGCCGATTACGGCCTCTTCTTCAGCCTCCGCGATTTCTTCAATTTCCTCGATCTCTTCAGCTTCGCCAAGCTCTTCGAGCATCTCCAATTCGGATCCTTCGTCAGATCCCGCGGGCTTTCCATCGGCTTTGGATTCTTCTCCCCTTCTTTCAGCGTCATCCACTGCGGTCCTAACCTCCGATGATACTAGATCCGAATCCCTCTCTGAATGCTCCTCTCCATCCAATTCCTGCAGAACCGCAGGTTCTTCTCCCGAGCCGAGAGCAACCAATTCCTCGACAGCCCCTTGTCGATCATCCTTATACAAAAACTGCGAGGAAAAGCCCCTAGAAAAGGTTCCAAAGGGGAGAGTTCCTCCCGATGCCTTCTCAAGGGTATAGATATCCTCTCCCGTATCGAGAACCAGCCCCAATTCCTCGATTTCTTCAGGTTCTTCCACCGCTGTCTGCGTTATCTCACCAGTATGTTCGAGAATTCCGGGCCGCTCAATCAAGCTGCTTTCTGAACCAATGATAACAGGTTTTTCTGCTATTTCAACAGGCGGCGCTACCTGGATCTCCTCGGCTTCCCCGACTTCCTCGACCTCTTCGGCGGCCTCCTCGGTCACCCCTTCCGCGGCAGGTTCTGCCGCCTCGAGGACCGCCTCCTCCGTAAGCTCCTCGACCGCCTCGGCTTCTTCGGCCGCCTCGGCCTCCTCGACTTCCCCGACTTCCTCGACCTCTTCGGCGGCCTCCTCGGTCACCTCTCCCGCGGCAGGTTCTGCCGCCTCGAGGACCGCCTCCTCCGCAAGCTCCTCGACCGCCTCGACCGCCTCGACAGCCTCGGCTTCTTCGACCGCCTCGGCCTCTTCGATCTGCGCGATCTCATCAGGCTCCGCCTCTTCAATAGCGGCCTTCATTTTTTTTGCGGCTTTCGTCTTGGGCTGGAGCGCAACGTCCTTCGGTGCCTTGGGCGATGTTTCCTTGACTGCCGTCTCACGATCTACGGTTTCCACAGCAACGGCGGTTTTCCCGGGAAGGCCGCTGCGGGATATGACCGCCGCGATGATCTCTTCTATATTGGAAATATCAATGCGAGTGGTGGTCCTGCTTTCGATCCGCCGATCGACGATCTCGATCAATTCGTTCCAGCTCTGATCGATCATCTCGTCGATCTGCGCCTTTTTCTCATCCTTGACCCGCCCAAGCCCTTTGCGAATTTCGCTCTTTACCTCGTCTCCCCTCGTTCGAAGATCAGCCCTCCATCTGTCGAGGTCGAGATCCTTTTTAGACTCCATATAGCTCTTCAGGAAACTTACTTGGAATCTTCTGATCCTTTCAGAGAGAATGACGACCTTGTCCTGCCGCAGACTGAACAGGAGGAAGGTGATAAGAAAGCTCGTGATGAACAAGGAGGCAAGCAGGAGATACTTGAGCGGTTCCTGAAGGATAAATTGAGAAGAATTGACGAGGATCCCGACGAAGCCGCATGTATCTGAGTATCGCGAAAATACATAATATGCTGAATCCGAATACGTTACGGGAATCGGTTCGATTTCCTTTCCCTTCGTCGCGTCGGTCCACGCCGGGGAAACGGAGGAAGACAATTCTGAAAAGCCGATACCCGATGAAAGATTCGTCAGATACCCTTTTCGATCGACAAGGGCGATCTCTTTGCCGAGATCGATCAAACCGTTCTGGACAAGGTACTTCTTGACGTCGTTCAGGGAAACCGCAAAAATGCCCGCTCCCCTGTCTCTGTCGAGTGAATCCCTTATCCTAAAGATGAACAGGATTCTCCGGTTCTCCGCGTCATAGATGATCCTGCTGGTTTCTCCCTCGCTAAAGGCGAGCTCCCCCTCGAGTATGCCCGGTTCGACATCCGGGAACCTGCTGTAGGATATGCGATACTCTTCCCTCTTCTTAATATCCTGTGGATAGGTGCTGAAATGGACGTTCATTCTTTCGTCCACGATCCGTATGCCCTGAATACCCGGGTATTCGGCGAGGAGGGAATTGAAGGTGTTGGAGATTTGGAAGATGTCCTCACGGCTCAGGTTCGGAAGGAAAATCCTGCTGATGAAATCCTGCTCGAGAACCGCCGAGAACCGCTGGATCGAGTCGGCATGATATCTCTCGATTCCGTTTGAAATCCTTTCCAGATCGTATTCGATGAGCTTTGTAACCCTTTTATTGTAGAATTCAGTCTCAATATAGGAAAACAATCCAGAAAACGCGAGTACGGCAAACACGCTGAACACGACTACAGAAATGAGGAGGCTGAATGCGATACGCTGAACAGGCTTCATCGATACTCTCTTCGATACTCGCTTCCGATTGACTTTTTCATGGAAAGACACGGGCACACAGGATCCTATCAGATACTCGCCTCGATAACCATCCCCCCGCATCTTCAGTGTCAGCCAGGAAAGAACCTGATGATCCCTTCCCTCTCTTTATCGGTTTTTTATCTCGGGTTTTCACAGGAAAATGCCATCCTGGCGAAACAAAAACGGCTGCCGATTCGGGCAGCCGTTCCATATAGAGGAATCAACTCAATCATTCCTTAACGGTTTTTTCTTTGGCCGATTCTTCCTTCTTTTCGGTTTTTTTCTTCCGCTCCCGAATCTTCCTGTCCACGAGTTCGAGGATCACGACTTCGGCGCCGTCACCCCTCCGCCGGCCAAGCTTGAGAATTCGGGTGTATCCACCGGGTCTTGTATTGTACCGAGGCCCGATTTCGGTGAAGAGCTTGTCAAGGATGGCTTCGTCGGTGATGTCTTTCGCTATGATACGCCGGTTATGAACCGAATCCTGCTTTGCGCGCGTGATCATTTTCTCTGCTGTCTTTCGGATAGCTAAGGCTTTGGCCTTTGTCGTCTCCATCCGTTCGTACCTGAACAGGGATGTCACCATATTTCGATGAAGCGCTTTCCTATGACGGGGCATCCTCCCCAGTCTGTTTACGCTGTTCCTATGTTTCATTTTCCTCTTCCTTCTTGGTCTGGAGTTTCTTCGATGTCTTCAGGACGCTGTAATCCGCCATCCCCAGACTGAGGTTCCATTCCTTGAGTTTTTCCTTGATCTCGAGAAGCGATTTCTTGCCGAAATTTCTCGTCTTCGCGATCTCATCCTCGGTCTTTCGCGTAAGGTCGCCGATCGTCTTGATGTTCGCATTCTTCAGGCAATTGCTCGACCGAACCGAAAGCTCCAGTTCCTCCACCGGGGTTTCGAGGAGGGCCCGGATCCTTTCTTCTTCCTCATCTATCGTTTCGTCACCGCCGATCGCGTCCTCGTCGAAGTTGATGAAGATCGTGAAATGATCCTTGGCGATCTTTGCAGCTTCCGCGACCGCGTCCTCCGGAGAGATTGTTCCATCTGTCGTCACTTCCAGGATCAGCTTGTCATAGTCGTTCCTGTGTCCGACCCGCGTATTTTCGATCGCGTATTTAACCCGCTTTACCGGAGAGAAAACCGCATCCATCGGGATCGTTCCGAGAACATCGATGTATTTCTCGTTGGTTTCCGCGGGTACGTACCCGCGTCCGAGATCGATCTGGATTTCAAGGTCGAAGTTTGCCTTCTCCATCATGGTGACGATCTTGAGATCCTTGTTGAGAATCTCGATGTTATTCTCCCCTTCGATATCGGCTCCGGTGATGGAACCCGAACCCCTACACTCGACAAGAATGGTTTTTTGTTCAACCTCGTCAGGCATCCGGATCCTGAGGTTCTTCAGATTGTTCAGTATCTCCGGAGTATCTTCCACCACCTCCGGGATCATCTCGTATTCGCTCGATATGATGTGGGGAGTGCTCTCCGCGTCGTAACTCGTGATCTTCACGGCGGAAACTGCGTATCCCTGGATCGACGAAAGGAGGATCCTCCGGAGCGTGTTTCCGATGGTAGTACCGTAACCTCTCTCAAAGGGATAGGCGATGAAACGACCGGTATTGGCGTCGACCTCGCTGTGCTCGAAGGTGATGCCTTTTGGTCTCTTGAATCCCTTCAACAGGTTTTTCCGTGCCATGTATTCTCCTCTACTTGGAATAGAGCTCGACGATCATCTGTTCCCTGATATCATGGAGATCGATCACATCCGCCCTTCTCGGCATGGCCTTGACGACACCGCGCATTTCATCCGGGTTCACCTCGAGCCATGGATAGACGCCTGATCTCGTATATTCCTTCAGGCTTTCCTTTACGGTAAGGAGCTTCTTGGCTTTATCACCCAATTCGACTACGTCGTTTTCCTTTACCAGGAATGATCCAATATTAACACGTTTACCATTGACAAACACATGCCCATGGTTCACCAGTTGTCTTGCCTGTGCCCTGGAAGAGGCGAATCTCATGCGATACACGATGTTATCCAAACGCCGTTCGAGGAGGATGATAAGATTATCGCCTGTTTTTCCATCCATCCGATTAGCCTTGAAGAAAACGTTGCGGAACTGTTTTTCCTGGAGGCCGAAGATCCTTTTCAGCTTCTGTTTTTCCCTGAGCTGGATCCCGTAATTGGAGAGTTTCTTGGTTCTCGCTTTCGCGTCCTTTCCCGGCGCAGGCCTTTTCTTTGAGATCGGGCACTTTCCGGTATGGCAACGCTCGCCCTTCAGGAAGAGTTTTGTGTTGTCCGCCCTGCACAAGCGGCAGGCTGGACCGGTATTCCTTGCCATCGTTCAGTCTCCTTTACACCCTTCGGCTCTTTCTGGGGCGGCACCCGTTGTGGGGAATCGGAGTAATATCCTTGATGCTCTTTACGGTCAAACCAAGAACGCCCAGCGATCGTATAGCCGATTCCCTTCCTACTCCAGGCCCTTTTACGAACACGTGTACTTCTCTGAGACCGTAGTCGAGAGCTTTCTTAGCAGCCGTTTCGGCAGTCGTCTGAGCCGCATAAGGAGTGGATTTCTTTGCTCCCTTGAATCCTAGCCCCCCGGCGCTTGCCCAGGATAGGGCGTTGCCGTTGAGATCGGTCACGGTCACGATCGTATTGTTAAAGGTAGCCTGAATATAGACCTTCCCTTCGTATACCGTCTTTTTCTCTTTCTTCTTCTTCGTAGCAGCCGCTTTAGCCACCTCTGATTACCTCCGCTTACTTCTTCTTCCCTGCGACAGTCTTTCTCTTCCCTTTTCTGGTACGGGCATTGGTTTTCGTCCTCTGTCCCCGGACCGGGAGGCCTTTCCTGTGCCTGAGTCCTCGGTAGCACCCGATATCCATGAGCCTCTTTATGTTCAGCGCCACTTCCGTCCGAAGTCGCCCTTCCACCTTGTACTCGTTATCAAGGAGCTGCCTGAGCGCGCTGATTTCGTCGTTGGAAAGATCGTTTGCCTTGGCTTCAGGATTGATCCCGGCCTTCCTGCACACCTCGAGGGCGGTCGCCTTGCCCACGCCGAATATATACGTCAGGGCGATCTTTATCGCCTTGTTCGGAAGGTCTATTCCCGCAATACGTGCCATGAGATTTCCCCCTACCTCTGCCGCTGCTTATGTTTCGGATTCTGGCAGATTATTCTGATAACTCCTCTCCGCTTGATGATTTTGCATTTATCGCAGATCGGTTTAACGCTGGATCTGACTTTCATAGTACACCTCTTATAGATTCCGAGATCGGATCTTTCCCTTCTTGACCAGACCATCATGGTGATGCATCCGCAGATGCCCCTCGATCTGTGACATCGTATCGAGATCGACCCCAACCATGATCAACAGGGAAGTGCCTCCCATGAGCATCGCCACTTCCGATGGAAAATTGAACAGCCTCTGCACGATCGTCGGTATGACGGCAATGAACGTAAGGAACAGCGCCCCGGGCAGAATGATCCGATTGAGGATCGTCGACAGGTACTTCTCCATCTTCTCGGCGCGCACCCCTGGTATCGAACCTCCATTTTCCCTGATCTGGCGCGCAATTTCAATAGGGTTCAGGGTGACCTGCGTATAGAAGAAGGCGAAGAAGATGATGAGCAGGGCGTAGGAGATGAGATACGGCGCCCCGCTCGGCCGAAGCCAATAGGCAAAATCCCCAAGCCATTTCACTTCCTTTCCAAGGCTGCTGGCGAACTGGATGGGGAAGGTGAGGATAGAGGACGCGAAGATGACGGGAATGACGCTTGAAGGATTTATTTTAAACGGAATGTACGTGCTCTGCGCCCCGTACATCTTCCTCCCGATCACCCTCTTCGCGTAATGGACCGGTATCTTTCGCTGCCCCTGCTGCTCGTATATGACGAGCGCGATAACCACCACGAACATGGCGAGAACGACGATCACGAAAACAGGGTTCAGCTGGCCGGCTTTCACGTTCCTGAACAGGGTGACGAAAGCGTTTGGAATCCGTGCCACGATCCCTGCGAAAATGAGGAGCGAGGTACCGTTCCCGATTCCCCGCTGGGTGATCTGCTCCCCTATCCACATGAGGAACATGGTCCCGGTCGTCACCGTCAGCATCGCGATGAGCGTATACGGCAGCTTGGACATCGTAATGGCGTCGGGTATCTGATCGGCATATACAGTCACAACGTACGACTGGATGAGGCAGACACCTATCGTTCCCAGCCTGTTAATCCGCTGGATCTTCTTCCGGCCTCCTTCTTCCTCCGCCATTTTTTTCAGCCGAGGGAATACGATCTGGAGAAGGCTCATGATGATCGACATCGTGATATAGGGCATGATGCCGAGCATGAAGACCGAAAAATTCGTGAAAGCCCCACCGACGAAGAAATCGATATACTCGGTGAATCCTATCGTACTTGATCCCTGCTGGGAGAGGAAATAGAGTTTGAGGGCGTTCACATTGATTCCCGGGATGGGAATCACGGTCCCGAGACGGAACACAACGAGCATGCCAAGGGTGAAAAAGACCCTTTGCCGCAGTTCCTTGACCCGGAAAACATCCAGCAGCGCGTTTCGTGCCATTCCTATGCTCTCTCTTGCGGAGCTTTCACGGTTCCGCCGGCTTTTTCGATCTTATCCCTGGCGCTTCCAGAGACGCATTCGATGTCTATGGTAAGCTTCTTGGAGATCTCTCCCCTTCCCAGTATCTTAATGCGGGCCTTTGGTCCGCTCACCAATCGCTTCTCCGCGAGCGAGGCGGCTGATACCGTTTCGCCGTTTTCAAAAGCCGCTTCCAGTCTGTCGAGATTTACGATTTCATATTCCTTCTTGAAGGGGTAATTAGAAAACCCCCTCTGAGCTACGCGCCGAAAGAGAGGCATCTGGCCTCCCTCGAAACCGATGCGCACGCCTCCGCCGGCCCTGGCGTTCTGACCTTTCGTTCCTTTACCGCAGGTACCGCCTTTCCTGCATCCATATCCACGGCCCATGACGACTTTCTTCTTGTTCGCTCCCCTCGGAGCACGCAGATCTTCCATGGTTATTCGATCTCCTCGACCTTCACGAGATGTGCGATCGCCCGGG
>CAZPZF010000116.1:0-10281 GCA_964590705.1 uncultured Spirochaetales bacterium
GGAAGATCAGCGAAAGCCGGGGCGACCACGGCCGCGGCATCGTCGCCACCGTCATCATCGAACGGGGAACGCTGCGGGTCGGCGACGCCTTTATCGCGGGCGTCTACTCCGGAAAGGTCCGCGCGATGTTCAACGACCGCGGCGAGAAAATCGACGAAGCGACCCCATCCACACCGGTCGAGGTTCTCGGGTTTTCCGGCATCCCCAACGCGGGAGCCCCTTTCCAGGTGACGGAGAATGAAAAAATCGCCAGGCAGGTCGGACTCAAGCGGCAGGAACTCGAAAAGCTGGGCGAAGCGAAAAACGTAAAAAAGATCACCCTAGACAATCTCTACGATTCCATTCAGGAAGGAGAGGTCAAGGAACTGAAGGTCGTCATCAAGGGCGATGTCCACGGATCCGTGGAAGCGTTGCAGACAGCGCTCGAAAAGCTCTCCACCCCCGAAATCAAACTCACGGTTATTCAGGCACTCGCGGGAGCGATCGTGGAAGGGGACGTTACCCTTGCCTCCGCATCTAACGCGATCATCATCGGGTTCCACGTACGGCCGACCCCGAAGGCCCAGATGCTTGCCGAACAGGAAAAGGTGGATATCAGGAAATACAACATCATCTACGACGCGGTCGAGGATATCCGGGCCGCCATGGAGGGGCTCCTCGCTCCCGAACTGATCGAGGGGACGATCGGCACCGTCGAAGTCCGAGACACGTTCAAGGTTCCCAAGATAGGGACAATCGCCGGATGTTACGTCACCTCGGGAAAGGTAAAACGCGGATCACAGGTACGGCTCTTCCGCGAAGGGGTCGAGGTTTTCGCTGGAAAAATCACCTCCCTCAAACGCTTCAAGGACGACGCGAAAGAGGTGGAAACCGGCTTTGAATGCGGAATCGGCCTCGATAACTTCAACGATATTAGGGTCGGAGACCTGATCGAGGTGATCGAGGTCACCAAGGTCGCCAAGAAGCTCGGTCAATCGGTGAAGAATGAGTGATATCAGGCTGAAGAAAGTGGAAAGCCTGCTGATGGAAGAGATCGGCAGGCTGATCGTATTGAAAGTCATCAAGGACCCCCGTGTAACGACCATGCTCTCGGTAACCGAGGTACAGGTATCAAAGGATCTGGCCTATGCCAAAGTTTTCGTTTCCACCTTTCAGAACGAGAAGAAATTGGAGGAGGGAGTGCTCGCCCTCAACCACGCGGCCGGTTTTATCCAAGGGATCCTAGGGAAGAAGCTCCGCATGAGATTGACTCCGAAACTGACATTTTTCCCGGATACATCCATTGCACATGGCATCAAGATGACCCAAATAATCGAGGGACTCGATCCTTGAGTTTCGTCTCCGGCCTCATCCTGCTCGACAAACCCCCGGGCATCACATCGTTCCGACTGCTCGGTTCCCTGAAACGGAGGCTCGGCACCGCGAAAGTCGGCCATACGGGGACTCTCGACCCTTTCGCGTCAGGTCTGCTGCCCGTTCTCGCCGAACGAGCCACCCGTTTCGCCTCGTTGTTCGCCAGCCTCAGCAAGACATACGAGGCGAGGATCGAGTTCGGCGTTGAAACCGACACCCTCGATCCTGAGGGGGTACCTGCCTTCCACGCCCCGGTCCCGCTGCTCGCGGACATCGAGAGATCCATCCCCCGTTTCATTGGAAAGATTGAGCAGGTACCTCCGGCTTTTTCCGCCGTCCATATCGACGGGAAACGCGCGTACGCGCTGGCCCGGCAGGGCATCGAACCCGAACTGAAACCTCGCCCCGTGACGATAGAGGAGATCACCATCCTCGCGTGGGAAACCCCTTTCCTCCGCGCACAGATCTCCTGCTCCTCGGGCACGTATATCCGCTCTCTCGCCCGCGACATGGGCATCGCGTGCGGGTCACGCGCGTATCTCTCGGACCTCCGAAGAATCTCGGTGGGCCCCTTTGATGTTCGAAACGCGGTTTCCCCGGAAGCGTTCGATCCGGACAAGGATCTGATTCCCGTATCTGCCTTTCTCCCCCTCTTTCCCGGAATAGCCCGAATCACCATCCCCGAGAGTCTTGCGCCCGGACTCATTCATGGGAAACCCCTCGATCCCGGTCTCTTCCCCGATATGACGGAAGAGGGTGTCAGGATCGGAGTATACGACACCAGGGGGAACCTTCTAGCGCTGGTCGAGAAGAGGGATTCGCGTTACCGCTACCTCGTCGTCTTCGGAGCTGACCCATGATCCTCCTGGACTGGCATGAATTCATCGAGACTGGAAACTCGCTCGGCCCGATCGCGATGACGATCGGCGTCTTCGACGGCATCCACCGCGGACATCAGACCCTCATCAACTCCATAGGACGGGTACCCGGCGCCTCTTCGTGCGTATTCACCTTTTCAGGGAATCCTATCCTTCTGCTGGCTCCGCAGAAGCATCCGGGCGATATTATGACGGTCTCGCAGAAGATAACTCGTTTCCGGGAGCTCGGCACGGCTGTCCTCACCCTGATTGACTTTTCCCATGATTTCAGTAAACTATCAGGAAAGGAATTTCTTTCCGTCGTGACATCGAGGAGCGACCTTCGGTATCTCGCCCTGGGGCGCAACTTCAGGTTCGGTTACCGGAACGACACTTCGGCGCCCGATGCGGCACAGATCCTTTCCGCCTTGCACATACCGGTGGAGATCCTTCCGCCCGTACTGTATGGGGATGAGCCGATCAGCAGCCGACGCATCAGGAAGGCCATCCTCGACGGGAACCTTAATGACGCGACCGAAATGCTGGGAAACCCGTTCAGCCTCGACGTGAGCCATCTGGAGCACCGCCTAAGCGGCGAGGCGACATCGGTGAAAACCGGTTCGATCCGGCAGGTGCTGCCCCCGCCCGGATCCTACCAGTGTCTCGTCACGGCTGACGATTGGAAAGAAGTAATGACCGTATCCATCGGGCCTGAAAGGATCGAATGGAAACAACTGAACGAAGGCCATGTGAAATACATCGCCTTTACTTGACGATGGGATAAGGAGAAAAGAATGTCATTGACCAAAGAACAGAAAGAAACGATAATCAAGGGCTTCCAGATGAACGAAAAGGATACAGGATCAACCGAGGTTCAGATCGCCCTGCTCACCAAGAGGATCAATGACCTCACCGAGCATTTCAAGATCCACACGAAGGATCACAACTCCCGGAGAGGGCTCCTGAAGCTTGTCGGTCAGAGAAGGAAGCTCCTGAAGTATCTGAAGAGAACCGATCTGAACGGATACCGAGCGCTCATCGAAAAACTGAACCTCAGAAAGTAACGGTGCGGAGCTTATCGTTTCATCAATTCCGAAATCACAGGAATTTCGACATTACCGGTACAGAGCGTCTGTACCGGTACAATCTCCATCCTGTCTCGCATCAGAGATCAATCACTCTCAAATCAATACCAAGGAAAAGAATATGATTCATCGAACCACGATCAAGATCGGAAACCAGGACCTTATCCTGGAAACGGGCCGAATGGCAAAACAGGCAAACGGAGCCGTCTACGCCGTCTATGGAGGGACCGCAGTCCTCGCGACGGTATGCTGCTCGGAAGACGACATCGAGGGACTTGACTACGTTCCCCTCCAAGTGGAATACAATGAAAAATACTACGCGGCGGGAAAGATCCCCGGCGGCTTCCTCAAGCGTGAAGGCAGGCCGAGGGACAAAGAGATCCTCGTATCCCGCCTGATAGACCGCCCGATGAGACCGCTCTTCTCGAAATCATTCAAACGCGACATTCAGGTGGTTCCCACCACGGTGTCCGCAGACCAAAACAACCCTCCTGACGTCATCGCCATGGTCGCGGCCTCCGCCGCGGTCGTCGTGTCGGACATCCCCTTCAACGGTCCCATCGGAGCCGTGCGGGTGAGCTATCGGGAAGGGGAATATCGGATCAATCCAACCTTTGACCAGATCGAGAACAGCGATCTCGAAATCGTCGTCGCTGGAACCGCAGAGGGAATCACGATGGTCGAGGGAGGCGCCAAGGAAGTCCCAGAATCGATCCTGCTCGGGGCCATCGAGCTTGCCCATCCGGTCATCAAGGAGCTGTGCAGGGTGCAGAGCGAGCTTGCTACAGCGGTTGGGAAGAAGAAGATTACCCTCGTCGAGAAGGATGAACATCTGGAGAAGGAGAGCGAGATACGAGCTTTCGCATACCCTCTCCTCGAGAAAGCCTGCTTCCTCCTCGGCAAACACACCCGCAGGGACGCTATCAAGGACGCCTTCGTTGAAACGAAGAAGAACTTTGCCGATTCCATCCCAGAGGACCAGGTGAAACTGCTCTCCAAGCTCTTCGAGGACATGGAGTACGAGATTGTCCGGAAATCGATCATCGAGAGGGGAATTAGGACCGACGGTCGGGGGCTCGCTGACATACGACCCATCACCTGCGAAATCGACATCCTGCCGCGCGCTCACGGCAGCGCCCTCTTCACGCGGGGGGAAACGCAGGCACTCGCGGTCACGACCCTTGGCACCGTCTTCGACGAGCAGATGCGCGATGACATAGACGGCGAGAAGCGCTACGAGAACTTCATGCTTCACTACAACTTTCCCCCGTTCTCTGTCGGCGAGACCGGAAGGCTCGGGACAGGCAGAAGGGAGATCGGTCACGGCAATCTCGCGCTCCGCGCCATCTCGGGTGTTCTTCCCTCCAGGGATGTCTTCCCCTACACGATCCGCGTGGTCTCCGAGGTCCTTGAGTCAAACGGCAGCTCCTCCATGGCGACCGTCTGCGGTTCCACCCTCAGTCTCCTCAACGCAGGCGTGCCGATCAAGAAACCTGTTGCCGGCATTGCGATGGGCCTGGTCACCGACTCCCGGAAGACCGTCATCCTAAGCGACATTCTCGGAGAAGAGGAGCATCTCGGCGACATGGACTTCAAGGTGGCCGGCACCGACAAGGGGATTACCGCGTTCCAGATGGACATCAAGATTTCCGGCGTCTCCTCTGAAATCATGACGAGGGCTCTCGAACAGGCCAAACAGGGGAGGATGCATATCCTTGGCATCATGAACGCCACCATCAGCGTTCCCAACGAAAACCTCTCCCAATATGCACCTAAGATCGTTTCCATGCATATTCCCGAGGACAAGATCGGGCTACTCATCGGGCCCGGCGGGAAGACGATCAAGAGCATTTCCGAAAAATCTGAAACTAAAATAGACATCGAGAACGACGGCAAAGTCACCATCTACAGCAAGGACCACGCCGGGGCCGAGAAAGCGCAGACCTTCATCAAAGGGCTCGTGGAGGATCCCGAGGTCGGCAGGGTTTACACGGGAACGGTCAAACGAATCGTCGATTTCGGCGCCTTCGTGGAGATCCTGCCGGGCAAGGAGGGGCTGTGCCACATCTCGAAACTCTCCCGCGAGAGGATCAACTCCGTCGGCGATGTCCTGAGACTCGAGCAGGAGATCCCCGTTAAGCTGATCGAGCTTGACCGAATGGGAAGGATCAACCTGAGCTATATAGACGCAATCGATCCCCAGGGCGCGCCTCAGGGGAACGGCGGAACCCAGGAAAAGTCCCGACCCCCGCGTCACGGCGATCACCGGAGAGGGGGAAGATCCTGATTGGAGGGGGAACCATGCAGCGCATTCTTGTTCATTGTACGGCGCCTTCCGAAGACCACGTCCCCGTTTACCAGAGTATGTACGCGGCCGGAGCCGATCTAAGGGCTTCCATGGAAACGGCGCTCACCATCCAGCCTATGGAACGCTGCGCCATCCCCACCGGGTTGTCGTTCCAGATTCCCGAAGGCTACGAAGCGCAGGTGAGGCCGAGGTCCGGCCTCGCCCTTAAATCGGGAATCACGATTCTCAACACCCCCGGCACGATCGACAGCGACTACCGGGGCGAAGTTCGCGTGATCGTGGTCAATCTGGGCTCGCAGCCTTTCACGGTGCAGCCCGGAGATCGGATCGCCCAGATCGTTTTCGCTCCCGTGGTCCGCGCCCAATTTGTGCAAACGGAGCGCCTGACTCTGCCGGAGAGAGGGGAAAACGGCTTCGGTTCCCCCGGCGTCTGACGCCCGAAAACGGTCGATGAAGCGATGAAGCGACGCTACTGGTCCATTCAGGCCTACATCACCAGGGAATTCATCTTCTCTTTCGTAGTAGCCTTTTTTTTCTTCTTCTTCATCTTCTTTATCAACCAGCTCCTCCTTCTGGCCGAGGAGATCCTCTCCAAGAAGGTCCCTTTTCTCGACGTCGTTATGCTGATCGTCTACTCTCTCCCCGCGATCGTGTCCATCACCTTTCCCTTTGCCTCACTCGTCGGCGCATTGATGGCCATCGGCCGCTTTTCCTCCGACAACGAGATCCTCGCCATGCAGTCTTCCGGAATCCCCCACAGGGCGGTCTTCGTGCCTCTCCTCGCGATCGGCGTCCTCTTCTCCCTTTTCTCCTTCCTGATGAACGACTATTTCCTCCCCCTCGGAACGATCAATTTTCAGAAGCTCTACCGCCGGGTCCTCTTCTCGAATCCCGAGCTCGAGCTCGAGGGCTTCTCGACAAAGCGGTACCAGGAAAGCGTCATCATCACGGGAGAGGTGTTCGGAAGGCTCATAGACGATATCGTGATCATCGACAAGACGGACAAGAAGGACAAGCGGGTCATCCTGGCTACAGAGGCCGAGCTCCTCGAGAACGAGGAACAGCTCGGCGTCATTTCCCTCTCCCTCTCCAATGTCTTCAGCCTCGTCTCGGCCGCGAAGAAGAAGGGGGAGTACGAGTATTTCACCGCCGCCCAATCCCAGTACAACATCCTCCTCAGACAGCTCAATCTGGATATAAGGAACCCGGGACCGAGGGAGATGAGCTCCGTCGATGTCTGGAAGGTCATTGTGGAAAAAAGACGGGACCTCCTGTCAAAGGAGGAAGAGCAGAACCGCCTGGCGATCTCGACCTTCATGCGCCTCGTCTCGAGATATGCTGCTGAAGCCGAGTCTCTCAGCTTGGCCAGGAGCTACCTCCAGCCGCTTACCGGCGCGTTGAACGAATTTCAGAAAAATGCGCGAAAGAAGGTCCTCGACCGATCCCTCCAGATCTACCTCCTCGAATACTACAAGAAATTTTCCATCCCCTTCGCCTGTTTCGCGTTCATCTGCTTCGCGTTTCCCGTGGGCATGTTCACGAAGAGGAGCGGGCGCTCTGTGGGTTTCGGGATCGGCCTGTTCGTCACGATCATCTTCTGGGGCATCCTGTTCGCCGGCCAGACCATGGGAATACGGATGTACTTCCCCCCCTTCCTGTCGATGTGGCTGCCCGACATCCTCATTCTCTCGGTGGGAGCGGTTCTGGCCTTTCTGAGGTTCCGGAGATGAAAACGCTCTTCGGTTATTCGCTGCGGCAGTTCCTCCCCGTATTCACGGTTGCTCTGCTCTTTTTCATCCTCATCCTCCAGTTGGTCGATCTTTTCAGCAACCTGTGGAAATACTTGGACAACGATGCGACCATCTCTCAGATCCTGACTGTGCAGCTGTATTATCTGCCCAAGTGCGCCCTCTTTGCCATACCCATTTCACTCCTCTTTTCCACATCCTTCACCCTCGGCACCTTTTACTCGAACAACGAGCTCATCATCGTCTTCGGATCAGGAATACCGCTTTTCCGTTTCATCGTCCCGTTCGTCCTCGCCGGAGTCCTCCTGAGCGCCGGTTCCTTCTTCTTGGAGGAGTACGTGGTCATCGAGACCTACAAACAGAAAAACGCCCTCTCGAGGACGCTTCTCAACCAGACGGTATCCTTCAGCAATACAAACGTGACGGTGCTGAGCGACGCCAACCGGATCATCTACAATGCCGACTACTACAACGATAACACCCAAACCCTCTCTGGGCTCATCGTCCTCTTCCGCGACGATGACGGAGCCTTCCTGCGTAGGATCGACGCCGAATGGGGAAGCTGGAAAAACGAGAGGTGGGAGCTGCGGAACTGCAGGGTATTTTCCTGGGACGCGGACCACGAGCGGATCGTGGAAACCTCGTCGGGATCGGTTATCGAACCGCTCCTCGTCGAACCTCCCTCCACCTTCCGAAAAACCGTGCGGAACGTGGAGGAGATGCGTTTCCGAGAGGCGAGAGAATGGATAGACGCACTCCGGAAAGCGGGACTGCCCTTCCGCGAATCGCTCACCGTTTATTACAAACGCTTCTCCTTTGCCCTCTCGTGCCTGATCGTCACCTTCATTTCCGGAATGATCGGGGGGAGTTTTAAGAAGAACATCCTTCTCATGAGCCTGCTCATCAGCCTGATAATCTCCGTTCTGTTCTATGTCACCCAGATGGTGACCGTAATCATGGCGAACCTCGGATACATCTCTCCCATCACCGGGGCCTTCAGCCCATTCTTCCTATTCATCGTTAGCGGAGCCTGGCTGGTAAGATTCGTAAAGACCTGATAGAATTCACCCATGCTTTTTCAGAAGACACACGCGTCATCGGAAACCAAGGCCCGAACGGGGATTCTCTCCCTTCCGCACGGAGACGTGCGTACACCCGTATTCATGCCGGTCGGCACGGCCGGTTCGGTGAAGGCGATTCTCCATTCAGAACTAGAGCAAATGGGCATCCGCCTCATCCTCGGCAATACGTACCATCTCTACCTCAGGCCGGGGATGGACGTCATCGGATCGTTTGGAGGCCTTCACCGGTTCAGCTCCTGGAACCACAATATCCTTACCGATTCTGGAGGCTTTCAGATATTCTCTCTCGCGCCGTTCCGTAAGATACGCATGGAGGGGGTGAGTTTCCGTTCTCACATCGACGGCTCCTCTCATAACCTGACGCCTGAGGATATCGTATCCATTCAACGGACGATCGGAAGCGATATCCTCATGCCTCTCGACGTCTGCACTCCTCCGGGCACCGAATACCGGAAGGCCCTGGAGGCGTCCGAAATAACGACGAACTGGGCCCGCCGCAGCCGGGAGACCTGGCGTACCACGCACGGCGAGGGCAGGGGCGTCCTCTTCGGAATCGCTCAGGGAAATTTTTTCAAGGAACTACGGGAGAGGAGTATGGAGGAGATTCTTTCCCTCGACCTCCCCGGTATCGCAATCGGAGGACTCTCGGTCGGGGAACCAACCGGAATGTTCGAGGAATTCCTAGCCCACTCGGCCGCCATGCTTCCCGAAGACAAACCGCGCTATCTCATGGGCATCGGCACTCCAGAGTACATCCTGATGGCCGTGGAAAACGGAATCGATCTGTTCGACTGCGTCCTCCCCACCCGGATCGCGAGAAACGGCGCTGTTTTCACCCGGGACGGCCTTATCGCCATGAAACGGGAACGGTTCAAGTCGGATCATGAACCCATCGATCCCGGATGCTCCTGCCATGCCTGCAGGAACTACTCCCGTGCCTATCTCCGGCACCTCTTCAAGGCGAACGAGATCCTCGGGCCCATGCTCGCCACTATTCACAACCTGTATTTCCTTCATGATTTCGTGAACCGGATACGAAAATCAATAGAGGAAGACAGATTCACCGGTTTCAGAGACGATTTCCTCCGTCGTTACTCGGCCGGCGCCTCGGGTTCATGATGGATAAAGAGACCAGCATCGGGAAAAGCACGGTTTCAACCTTCGTGGTCATGATATGCACGATGGTTTCGAGGATCCTCGGTTTCGCGCGCACCGCAGTCGTCACCGCGATCTTCGGCGCCAGCGGCGCGGCCGATGTCATCAATCTCACTTTTGCCGTGCCCAACAACCTTCGTAAGCTCATGGCCGAGGGAGCTCTCTCATCCGCCTTCATCCCCGTTCTCTCCGAGACCCTCGTGGAGAAGCCTGACGGAACGGAATCCAAATCCATCGTGCGGAGCATCCTGACCTTCCAGCTCATTCTCCTCGTTCCCCTTTCGGTCCTGTGCATCGTGTTCGCCAGACCGCTCATCGCAGTCGTCCTTGCTGAATTCAGCGAGGAATGGCAGGTGACCCTCTCGGCCGGACTGTTCCGTTGGTTCATCAACTACCTGCTCTTGATCTCCATCAGCGCTGTTCTCATGGCGGTCTTGAACTCGCACAACCGCTTCTTCGTCCCGGCTCTAACGCCGATCCTGTTCTCCGTCTCCGTTATCGGCTCGATCCTCCTCCTCCATGGAAGGCTGGGCGAGTATTCCATGGCAGTGGGGGTCCTCGCTGGGGGACGTGCCCAGATCCTCTTCCAGACTCCATCCTTCATGAGGCTCGGGTATCGTTTCCGCCCAAACTTCGATTTTTCCTCCCCGAGATTCAGGAAGGTTCTCCGACAGTGGCTTCCGGTGCTCGCGA
>CAZPZF010000117.1:0-10264 GCA_964590705.1 uncultured Spirochaetales bacterium
CCCGGAACGCTGCACAAACGGGCTTTCGACTGGGAGACTCAGCACGAGGAGGAAGCAATGGGTTTTACCGCGCCGTTCGGTTTCGCTCTGCCCACCAGGATCGAGTTTGGAATCGGAATCCTCGCGAAACTGCCTGCCGTTCTTAGGGAGAATCCGGGAAAGCGGATCATGATCGTGACCGACCGGATCATCGGGAGCCTCGGATGGTTCAGGAGCGTCCTCGACCTGCTCGACAGGGAAGGCTTCACGGTCATGGTCTTCGACGGCGTGGAGGGCAACCCGAAGGACCGCAATGTCGAGGACGCGGCCGAGGTGGCCCGCTCGTTCAAGGCGAACGCGCTTCTCGCGGTCGGCGGAGGAAGCTCGATCGACTGCGCCAAGGGCGTCTCCGTCTGCGCCGTCAGGGGAGGAAGGATACGTGACTACGAGGATCGTTCGAGAATCGGAAAGGGGCTCCTGCCCATCGTGGCCGTGCCCACGACCGCGGGAACCGGCAGCGAGATCACTTTCGGCGCCGTTATAACCGACACCTGCGAGCGTTTCAAGTTCACCGTAAAATCCCCGGAGATGGCGCCGAGAGCGGCGCTCCTTGACCCGGAGCTTACCGTCTCCATGCCTCCCTCCCTCACTGCGGCCACGGGAATGGACGCGCTCACTCACGCCATCGAGGCCTTCACCTCCAGGGCGGCAGAACCCATCTCCGACGCCTGCGCACTCTACGCCGCCGAGCTCGTCGCAGCCAATCTGCCGCGGGCCTGCCGCAGGGGTGATGATCTCGAGGCCCGCTCCGCGGTTCTCCTGGGCAGCCTCATCGCGGGAATCGCCTTCAGCCATTCCGACGTGGGCGCGGTCCACTGCATCGCCGAGGCTCTCGGCGGAATGTACGACATCCCCCACGGCGTCGGGAACGCGGTCTGTCTGCCGGCCGTCATGGAACGCTGCAAGGAGGCCTGCTCATCGAGATACGCGCGCCTGGCACAGGCCATGGGGATTCCGCGTGGAACGGCGGACGACGCCGTCTCCGTTGTGGCCGGACTTGCCGAAGAGGTTGGGCTTCCCCCGTTTTCGAACTTCCGGGTTCCTCCGGGCGACTTTCCCCTCATCGCGGAGAGATCCGCGGCCAACGGCTCAAACGCGGACAATGTCCCGGTTCTCTCGGAATCGGACTACATGGGAATCCTGGAGCGCCTCTCCCGATAGGGGCTGCCCGCGGTTCGAGGTTCGGCGTGCCCGGCAACCCGCAGCTTGCGAGCTTCGCTCAAGCGCGCCTTGCTCAGGGCATATCCGGCGCATGCCGCGTCGCGCTTCCGGTGATGCCGCGTCGCGCGGTTCATCTCGGCCGGGGAGATCATCCCCCCGACCGTTTTTCCTTCGTGAAGCCGCGCGCGCTCTTGCAGATCGCTTTCCATCGCGCCGCCTCGGCCCGGACCGCCTCCATCGCGCCGTCGGCGCTTCCCGCGGCTCCCCCGCCTTGCGTCCTGGTCTCCCGCTCGAAGGCCCTCCTCTTGAGATAGGCAATCTCCTTCCTGAGATCGAGGTAGTTCTCGTAGCGTTCGTGCTCGAGGGAACCGTCGGCCAGGGCGGCCTGAACCGCGCAGCCGGGCTCTCCGGTATGGGTGCAGTCCCGGAACCTGCAGGAGACGGACAGGTCGGCGATATCGGTGAAGGAGGCGTCCAGGGAATCCTCGTCGGCCCAGAGGGCCAGTTCCCTGAGGCCGGGCGTGTCGATGATCACGCCGCCCGAGGGCAGGACGATCAGTTCCCGATGCGTGGTCGTGTGCCGACCCCTCTTATCGTCCTCCCGGACCTCCATGGTCCTAAGCGCCTGCGTACCGAGCATGGTGTTGACGATGGTCGATTTTCCCGTGCCGGACGGGCCCACGAGGACCGCGGTCGTCCCGGGACCGAGCCTGCTCTGCAGGGTGTCCGTTCCCGCCCCGGTCACGCAGCTGAGGAGGATGATGTCGACCGCGGGCAGGGCGTTCTCCATCGCGAGGAGGGCGCCCTCCGTGTCCGCGCATAGGTCGGCCTTATTGAGAAGGAGAACGGGGACCGCACCGCTGTCCCACGCCATGGTGGCGTAGCGTTCCGCGCTCCTGGGCACGCACTTCCTTCCCCCCTCCAGGCTCATGACGATGAACACGATGTCTATGTTGGCCGCGAGGACCTGCTCCACTGTTTCCCGCCCCGCGGTCTTGCGCGAGAGGATGGAGCGCCGGGGAAGGATCCCGTGTATCCTGAAGGGGATTGAGGGGTCGGGGACCTCTTCAACCGCGACGAAGTCCCCTGCGCAGGGATAGTCTGCGGGGCCCACGGCGGTGAAGTCGAAGGCCCCCGTGGTCCGGGCGAGCCCGGTGCGGAACGCGGCGGCCACTGTCTGTATTCCCCTCGCGGTCTTGACCACGCGCGCGGGCTGCCGCTGCGGGCCGAACATGCGCGCGCAGGTTTCGATGATGCCAGGGGTCAGGCCGATCCCGGATCCCGGTGTATCCAGACCTAGATCGCCAGGTCCTTCTCCGTATTCAATCGTATCGTTCATCTTCCGATTCCGCCTCTTGTATTGCCGTAATGCCAGTCCGCTCGGCCCCGGCCGGGGCCGGCTCGAACCCGTCTATCACCGACGCGGGGAAGGGGAGGCTCGCCAGCGGCTTCGCCGCGAGGGTGAAGAGCCGGAACTCGTCGTCGTCGGCCGCGATCCGGTTGGCCCGGAGGAAACCGCAGGATTCGCAGCGGTGGATGACCGCCCATTCCCCCGACTTCCTGATCCAGATGCCGACAGGCTCCATCATGCCCCGGCAGCCCGAACGCCGGTCTCCGATCCGAAGATCGACATGGCGGCTCCACAGGCAGCGGGGGCAGTGGTTCCTCTGTTCGCCTCCCGAATCGGCGGGGCTGACAACCGAGCCGCAATGGCCGCAGATGAAGCTACGCGTATCCTGAGAAATCTTTTTTATGTAACGTGACATATACTGTGCGCCGGCATGCGTGCATGTACGTTTCCTGCCATGACTGATGCTGAATCGGAACCGAAAGCTGGAACCGATCTCTTTGTTGCGGGTACATGATTATAGTGGTGGTCCGGGGTTGCGCTGGACCGCGCCGGTTTTTATCTACCGGAGCGTTCAGCGGGGGAGCGCGGGATAAGGCTGGCCGTTTTTATCGGGCATCCATGGATGCCTCTGCGCCATACGGGCGTTTTTCTTGATTCGGAAAAAGCGGACGGACCGGCTATCCCGCGAGGGACCACCCGATCAGGGAAACCGACATCAACTACCTCCTCGTGGTCTTAATCTGGGCATACCATACCACCGGTTCCCTCCGCTGTCAACCTCCGGAATTGAACAGGGGCCGGTCTCATGGTATCCAGGGGCAGGAACCCGAAAACCGGAGGTACATATGGAATACAGCGCGGAAACCATCGCCGACCTGAACCGACTGCGCAAGAACGAGATCACCGGCTATCATGTCTATTCCGCCATCGCCAAACGGATCAGAGACGAGAAGAACGCTGACATCATCAGACGGATCGCCGACGAGGAGATGGAGCATTACAAGACTTTCTCCAAGTACCTCGATATCGATAAGGAACCGGGGAGGGCGGGGATCCGTCTCTCCGTTTTCATGTACTCCCTGCTGGCGCGCCTCTTCGGCCTCACCTTCACCCTGAAGATATTCGAAAAAAACGAGGGCTCGCTCGACAGCTACCGCGAAGCGGCCTGCGAGATTCCGGAGATCACGGATATCATCGCGGACGAGGAGAAACACGAACAGAGCCTCATCGGAATGATCGACGAGGAGAAGCTCTCCTACATCGGGGCCGTGGTCCTCGGCCTGAACGACGCTTTGGTCGAGCTCACGGGTGCCCTCGCCGGCTTCACCCTCTCGGTTCGCAACTCGCGGACGATCGCGCTGCTCGGCCTCATCACCGGAATCTCGGCAGCCTTTTCCATGGCGGCCAGCGAGTACCTCTCGTCGAAGGCGGAGAACTCCGAAAAGCTGAAACCGGGCAAGGCTTCCGTCTACACCGGGATCGCATACATCCTCACCGTGACGATCCTCGTCCTCCCCTTCCTCCTCCTCCAGAGCTACGTGGCAAGCCTCGCCATCACCATTGCCACCGCGGTCCTCATCATCGCCCTGTTCAACTACTACATCTCGGTGGCCATGGACCAGCCCTTCCTCTCCCGTTTCCTGGAGATGGCGGTCATCAGTATCGGGGTGGCGGCAGTATCCTTCCTCATCGGGTTCCTCGTAAAGAAGTTCCTTGGATTGGAGATTTGAAGGCATGGCGGAAATGCAGATGGAAAATAACACAGGAAATCGATCGGCCGGAAGCGGAAGGGAACCTTCGGGGCGCTCCCTCGTTCCCGCGGCAGCGATCCTTGGAGCTACGCTTCTGGCCGCGGGATTCGTTCTCGCGGGCGGCCTGGTGAGGTCGCGGGCTGGGGAACGGGTCGTCACCGTGCGGGGCCTCGCCGAGCGGGAGGTCGAGGCGGATCTGGCGGTCTGGCCCATCACCTTCGGCGTGGCCTCGGACTCCCTCGGGGATCTCGGAACCCAGATAGGGCGGGGAATCGAGGTGATCTTGGCTTTTCTTGCCGAGGCGGGCGTCGATCCGTCTGATGTCACGACCGCCCCGCCCGCGATCAGGGACGCCCGCGTTGAACCCTACGGCATGTCCGGCGAGGAGGAGCCCTTCCGCTACAGCGCGCAAGCCACGGTACTCGTCCGGTCATCCGACGTGGAGACGGTCCGCACCGCGATGGAACGGAGCCTGGAGCTCCTGGGCCGCGGCGTGGCTGTGGCAAGGAACTACGAATCTCAGTCGCAGTTCATCTATACCGCGCTGAACGAGATCAAGCCGGAGATGATCGCGGAAGCCACCCGAAACGCGCGGGAGGCGGCCAGGCAGTTCGCGGAGGATTCGGGAAGCGAGGTGGGAAAGATCATGCGCGCCACTCAGGGGCTTTTCACCATCGAGGACGTTGATTCGAGCATGCCCCATCGCAAGATCGTCCGGGTGGTGACCACCGTCGACTTCCTGCTCACGGACTGAGGCGCCGCGCCTGATCACGGCCGCGCCGGCCGGCACCTCAGCGGTCCCGCCTCTTCTCTCTCAGACCGTCATGACATCGACATCGAGCTCTTTGAGGCGAGACAGGGCGTTTTCGCTGATTTCCTTTCCGGTTATCACGAGGTCGACCTGGTCGAACGAACAGATCTTCACGAAGGCGATGCTTTCGAATTTCGAGTGATCGCACAGGATGATCGTCTCGTTCGAGGTTTCGATCATGAGTTTTTTAGCCTGGACATCGTGAACGGAGAAGTTCATGAACCCGATCTGGAAGTCTACCGCGTCGACGCCGAGAAACACCTTGTCCGCGTGGATCTGCTTCAGCATGTTCTCGGTGAAGTAGCCGTAGAGAGAGAAGTGATGGCGGCGGATCGACCCTCCCAGCACCGTCAGGTTGATGTTTTCGTTCTCGGCAAGGCTCATCGCGATCATCATGTCGTTCGTGGCCACGTACAGGTTCTGTCTTTTATCGAGCGCGGCAGCAAGTTCTCCGATGGTCGTTCCGCTGTCGAGGAGCAGGGTTTCGTTCTCCTTGACCAGCGTGGCGGCAAACGCGGCGATTCGCTTCTTCTCATCGCGAAAGCGATCGTAGCGGACCTTGAAGGGCGGTTCGTAGGAGGACTTGTTCGAAGCCATCATGGCACCGCCGTGAACGCACTCAAGGATCCCCTCCTGCTGCAGTTCGAAGAGATCCCTTCTCACGGTGGAGCGGGAGACATCGAGCGTTCTGGCGAGATGGTCGATCGAGGTGAAACCATCCTGTTTCAAGACTTTCCTTATCTCAGAGAAACGCTGTGCCTTAAGGATACCCCACCTCCTTCGGGATGTTCCGCCAAACCGCGTTCAATCGGATGATACAAGTTCCTGACCGGAACGTCAAACTCCGGGAATCGATGATCCTCCGGTCGTTCATGTGTCAAACGCTCTCTTATGGTAGAAAATGAAAATAAATGGAATAAAATGAAACAATGGCAAGGCTATCACGGAGCCCGGTTCCTGTCAATATTGTCAGTTAACCCAGCCCTTTGAAGTATAAAATGAGGAAATGCCGCTAAAAAGGAGGTGAAAAGGGAGTCTTCCTTTCATACGGGTATGAAGGGAACGTGAACGAGAGATGAGCGTTCTATATTTAAACTTGACAGCATGAATTTTCTCTGGCATAATTCCTCAAAAATGTGACAAAATATATCAAAAAATGTCAAAAAGAGGAATTCGTGGTCACCCATTGGCGTGAATTGGTTTGACGGAATTGCGAATAAAATACACAGAAGCGGGGGGTAGCGTTATGAAGAGATTCCTTGTCGTTGTTCTCTGCATGGTTTCCATCTTTACCGCGATGTCCGCGTTCGGCGCGGGCAAAGCGGAGGATTCCATCCGGTTCGGGGTCAACTACGAGCTCACGGGAGACTTCCCGATCATCGGAACTTCCGCCCGTGAGGGGATCCTCCTCGCTGTGGAGCAGATCAACGCCGCGGGCGGCGTGATGGTGGGAGGAAAGGCGTACCAGATGGTCCCCGTTTTCCTCGACAACGGCTTCAGCGAGGGAGAGGCGGCGGTCGTCACCCAAAAATTCGCCGATGACGAGGGGATCCTCGCCATGATCGGGCCGAACGATTCGGCTATGTGCCTGGCGTCCGCGCAGATCGTCAACGCTGAGGGCCTGCCGACCATCACACCGTGGGCCACCAACATCGACATCACAAAGGGAGGCTCGTACTTCTTCCGGGCCTGTTTTACCGACGACTTCCAGGGAGCGATCCTGGCCAAGTATGCCTTCGAGAAGGAAGGGGCGAGAACCGCCGCGGCCCTGTATGACAAATCCAACCCGTACAACGTGGGCATCGCGACGATTTTTTCCAAAACCTTCGAGCAGATGGGAGGCAAGGTTGTCGAATTTCAGGCATACAACGCGGGTGATACGGATTTCAACGCCCAGCTCACGCGAATCATCGCGAAAAAGCCAGACATCCTGATCCTGCCCAATTTCTACGAGGAGGTCGTGAACCAGGCCACCCAGGCCCGCAGGCTGGGGTATGCGGGAAAGTTCCTCGGTTCCGACACGTGGGGGGATTCTTCGATTCTCGCGGCTGACACGGAACATCTCCTGAACAACGCCGTATGGGTGGGCCACTACCATGTCGATATCGCCTCTGATATGGCCCTGCGGTTCATCGAGGCGTACAAGAAGAAGTTCGGAACCAGCAAAGTTCCGAATGATATTGTGGCGCTCAATTACGACACGGTATTCCTGCTGAAAAAGGCGATCGAGGTGGCCGGAGTCCTGGAGAGGGACGCGATCCAGAAGGGGCTTGCCTCGATCAAACTCTTCGAGGGAGTAACGGGGAATATGCAGTTCGGAGGCCCGATTCTGGGTGACCCGAAGAAAACCGCGGTCATGATCCAGATCAGGGACGGAGCCTTCCGGTTCCTCTCGATCGAGAAACCGTAGAACGGATGCCTCAGCCTGAATTTTCGCGGGGCCGTTGTCGGAAGGGAGGATCTCCCGCGCGCGGCGGCTCCGCTTTTTCGCTCCACTCGGGAAGGGCAAGGATCGAGGAATGAGCATATTCCTGCAGCAGTTCGTTAACCTGGTGCAGCTGGGAAGCATTTACGCGCTTCTGGCGATCGGATTTTCCATCGTCTATGGGATCGCGCGCCTGGTCAACTTCGCCCACGGGCCGATCTTCATGGTCTCGACCTATCTGCTGTTCTACTTCGGGACCGCTTTCTACAATTTTGTCGACAACAGTTGGGCGGTCTATCTCCTCGCGGTTCTCTTCTCCGCTTTGATCACGTCGGGACTCGCCGTCCTGATAGAGAAGTTCGCCTACAAGCCGCTCCGAGGAGGACCCATCGTCTCGTTGGTGGTTTCCTCCGTCGGGGTCGGGATGATCCTCGAATACGGTGTGCTGCTCACCATCGGACCCGTGCCGAAACGGATGCCCGCCCTCATCCTGGATCTTCCCATCGTAATCGGGGACGTGAAGTTCTCCCTGGCGAGCGTCATCATCATCGTGATGTCCGCGGTCTCCATGGTCATCCTCAGCCTGTTCATCCGGAAATCGCGGACAGGAGTGGCGCTTCGGGCGGTATCGCAGGATCCCGTGGCCGCCAGTTTCATGGGAATATCCAGGAACATGATCATATCTGTCGCCTTCGCCCTCGGCGCGATCATGGCAACAATAGGCGCTTCCCTCTACACGGCCATCTACTTCACCTTCTCCCCCTACATCGGCGAGAGGATCAACTGGTACAGCTTCATCGCCGCGGTCATCGGAGGCATTGGCAACATCAGGGGGGCGGTAGTGGGCGGTTTTGTTCTCGCCGCGCTGAGTGTCATCGGAGCGATGGTGATGCCGGTTTCTTCCTACAAGGATATCCTGGTTTTCACCGTGCTCATCATCATCCTTCTCGTCAAGCCCACGGGCCTCCTTGGCAAGAAGACCGTCGAGAAGATATGAGCGGGATCAACGTATGAAGAACCTCCGGAAGCTGTTGAAACCGACCCTGTTTGCGGCCGGCCTTTTCCTGTGCGTCCTCATCAACGAAACCGGCATCGTGAGCAACACACTCAAGCTCATCCTCCAGTACATCGCGATCTATTCAATCTTCGTTCTGGGGATCAATATCATCAACGGCTATCTAGGCATCTTCTCGCTCGCCCACGCCGGGATCATGGCGATCGGAGGATACGCGGCGAGCCTGATGAGCATGCATGTGCTGACGGCTCCGTTATTCTTTCCGCTGAACCTTTTCATCGGAGGTCTCGTCTCGATGCTGATCGGGCTGATCGTTGCGTTTCCTTCCTTCACCGTCCGCGGCGACTACCTCGCGATCATCACGCTCGGCTTTTCCCTTCTCGTGCAGAGCCTGATAGAGAACATCGATTCCATCGGCGCCTCGAGCGGGCTTCGGCCGATCCCGAAGTACACGAACATCGTCTGGGCCTACCTCTTCCTTGCCCTTGCGATCCTGCTGGTCAAGCGCCTCGTCGGATCGAAATACGGCAGATCCCTTCTCGCGATACGGAGAGACCAGGTCGCCTCCGAGCTCGTCAGCGTGAACGTCAGGCAGGTGAAGCTCGTCGCCTTCGGACTCTCGTCTTTCCTGATCGGGATATCCGGGGCCCTGATCTGCCACCTCCTCTGCTACACGAATCCGGGGGCGTACGGCTATCACCTGATCATCGAAGGGCTCATCATGGTCTATCTGGGAGGGATCGGCTCGGTGACGGGCTCGATCATCGGAGCGACCCTCTGGCAGATCCTCGTCGAAACCCTCCGCGTCATCGGAATGTGGCGCTGGATCCTCGGCGCGGTCGTCCTGATTCTGCTGATGGTTTTCAAGCCGACGGGGCTCTTCGGGAACCGTGAAATCTCCCTCGAGTGGTGCTCGAACGCGCTCTCCGCGGTAAGGAACGTCCTGAAAAAAAGGGAAAGGCGGAGGAAGGAGGGCGGCCAATGAGCGAACAACCGGTCATCCGCCTGAACGACGTATCCATGCATTTCGGCGGCATCAAGGCCATAGACGGCGTCTCCTTCGAGGTGGGGAGGGGGAGCAGCTGCGCCACCAGCGGCCCGAACGGGGCGGCCAAGACGACAGTGTTCAACGTGATCTCCGGCGTGTACATCCCCTCCGCCGGAACCATCACCGCCGGCGAAGTGCTGCTCAACCGGCTTCCGCCCCACCGGATCGTCGGCACGATCGTGGGGAGGACCTTCCAGAACATCCGTCTCTTCGATGACCAGACAGTCATCGACAACCTGAAGATCGCGCAGTACTGCCGGATCAGGTACTCCTTCTTCGACGCGTTGGCGTCCACTAAGAGATGGCGCCTCGAGGAGGAGCGGATACACAGGGAAGCCATGGAAACCCTCGATTTCATGGGGCTCTCTGACAAGGCGATGGTTCCGGCGGGCGCCCTTCCGTACGGCGAACAGCGGCGTAACGAGATCGCGCGCGCCCTCGATTCGAAACCGAGGATCCTCCTCCTCGCCCAACCGGCCGCGGGCATGAATCCGGCGGACAACGACGCACTCAACAGCCTCATCGTACGGATCCGGGACCAGTTCGACCTGACTATCCTCCTCGTCGAACACCAAATGCGCCTGGTCATGGGGATCTGCGAGGAGATCCTGGTCCTCAATTTCGGAAAGAGGATCGCGCTGGGCGGACCGGACGAGATCAAGA
>CAZPZF010000118.1:0-10221 GCA_964590705.1 uncultured Spirochaetales bacterium
GCCGGAATGGTCGTAGTGCGCGTGGGTAAGGATCACCCCGCCCAAAGATCCCGCGTCGAATTCCCATTCGCGGTTCTTCCTATCCGCCTCTTCCCTCTTCCCTTGAAAAGCTCCGCAATCGATCATCACGCTGCTCTTTCCGGAAGAGAGGAGGTGTTTTGATCCGGTAACTTCCTGGGCGCCGCCGTACGAAACCAGGGAAACGCTCATCTGCCCGTTCTCCTTATGGGTCCATTTTCGTTCATCGTGCGCAGTCTGTCCACCCTTGACCCGTTCCTTAAGCGAGGGGTAGATTTATAAAAGAACCACCATCGAAAAAGCGAGGAGTATTTCCATGAAACGCTTTTCCATTCCCTCAGTTATCCTGTTTGCCTCCGTATTCATGATAACGGGAGCGTCGCTCTTCTCTGCCGGAAATAGAGAATCGACTGACCAGAAGGCTGCGGCACCGCTCGAACCCGTCTCGATCAGGATCGGCGCCCTGAAGGGTCCCACGGGAATGAGCATGCTCCAGCTGTTCCAGGATATGCCCTCTCTTGGGGAATCGGTCGATGCCGTGTACGAAATAGTCAACTCGCCGGATCTTATGACCGCTCGGATCCTCTCCGGCGAGATCTCGATTGCCTCCCTGCCCACGAACCTGGCCGCAAAAATGTATAATAAAGGAACGCCGATCCGCCTTGCCGCGGTCACCGGGGATGCCGCGTTCTACATCCTCTCCCTCAGGAACGACGTCACGTCAGTCGCGGACCTCCGGGGAAAAACCCTCTACAGTATCGGCAAAGGGGCCAATCCCGAGTTGGTTCTGAACGAGATCCTCTCAGCGGCCGGACTCGATCCTCTTGCGGACCTGACGGTTGACTATCGGTACTCACAGCTCGAGGCCGCGGCCCTTCTCGCGGCGGGCAAGATCGACCTTGCCTTTCTGCCCGAACCTTTCGCGAGCACGGTGCGGGCCAAGAATCCGTCGGTCGCGGTCGTTATCGATATCCAACGGGAGTGGCGGGCGGCCTACGGACCGGAAGCCTCGCTCCCCGTCTCCGTCGTCGTCGTCAGCGAGGCGCTGATCGCCAAACGCCCGGATGTCGTACGCGCATTCCTGCGTTCATACCGCGAGGCGATCGTGTGGATCAATCAGCATCCGCAGGAGGGGGGCGCCCTGGCAGAAACGTACATGGAATTCGCCGCTCCCGTTGCCTCGAAAGCTATCCCCAATCTCAACCTCCGTTTTTCCCTTGCAGTGGAGGCCCGCGGGGAGATCGAACGCTACCTCTCGCTTCTTCTGAAGGCGGATCCCTATTCCGTGGGGGGAAAACTTCCCGATGAAGCGTTCTACTATTCGGAATAGCCTTCTAACCGCGGTTTCCGCGCTGCTCCTCATCCTCGGCTGGAAGATCGTTTCGGCCATCGTGGGCGCGGCGATCATCGTCCCGTCTCCGGAGGAAACGGCGCTCCGTTTCCTCCGCCTGATGGGTTCCCCTTCCTTCTGGCGGGCGGTCGGAGCCACCGTGATCAGGGGAGTAGCGGGTTTTCTGATCTCCCTCGCGGCTGGAACGCTCGTCGGAATCGGAGCGGGACTCTCCCCCTTCCTCGGATCCGTCCTCAAGCCTCTCCTGACCGTCATCAAGGCTACGCCAGTCATCAGCATCATCCTCATCGCCATGATCTGGTTCCACACAGACGCGGTCCCCGTTTTCGTGACCATCCTCATGACCTTTCCCATCGTCTGCAGCAACACGACGGGAGGGATCCTGAACGTCGACCGCTCTCTTATCCAGATGGCCCGCTCCTACCGCGTCAGCAGACGCTCCCTCCTTACGGGGATCTATCTGCCGTCCATCGTCCCCTACATGGTTTCCGGAGTATCGGCCGCGGTCGGAATAACCTGGAAGGTGGTGATCGCTGCCGAGGTTCTCGCCATGCCGATCTACTCGGTGGGAACGAAAATGCAGAATGCGCGGATCAACCTCGAGACAGCGGAGGTCTTTGCCTGGACATTCGTCTCGATCGTCCTCTCGGGCCTGAGCGAATGGGGAGTCGAGGGAATCGCGCGCCGTATGAGAAGATACGAACGGGATTGAGCCATGAGCGGAATCACGGTACGCGGATTATGCAAGAGCTTCGGGGAAAAACGCGTTTTTTCCGGACTCGATTTCGACATGCCGGAGAAACGGATCACCGTTCTCCTCGGTCCCTCCGGCTGCGGGAAAACGACGATCCTCAACATCCTGAGCGGTAATCTGCCTCTGGACTCGGGGACAGTGACCGGAACGGAGGGCAAGCGGATTAGCTACCTCTTCCAGGAGCCCAGGCTCCTTCCCTGGAAAACGGTTCTGGGGAACATCGAGTTCGTCCTTGGAGAAACAATGCCAGAAGAGGAAAAACGGGCCAGGATAAAGCGTTTTCTCAGTCTTGTAGGGCTTTCCGGTTCAGAGAAGCTCTACCCACGCCAGCTCTCAGGTGGTATGCGTCAGCGAACCGCCATCGCCCGGGCCTTTTCCTTTCCGTCCGAAATCATCCTGATGGACGAACCTTTCCAGGCCCTCGATCTCAACCTGAAGGTGTCCCTGCTCAAGGCTTTCGTTCCCCTGTGGGAAGAGGAGAGCCGGACAGCCCTCTTCGTGACCCATGATATCCAGGAAGCCCTCCTTCTGGGCCACCGGATCATCCTTCTCTCCGCGCTTCCCGCCGTGATCCGTTCCTCGATTGAGTGCCCGTTGCCCCTGTACGAGAGGAATCTCGCGGATCCGGCTCTTCAGAAGATCGAACGGACCCTGTACGAGCTCATCATGAATCGATAGTCGTACCGGCTCATCCCCGCGTTCAGCACCTTCTCAAGAGCAGCTCTTCGGTAAGGCCAAGAAGCGCCTTGCGGGGCCATTGGTCGGGAAGCGTGGAGAGGATGTCTACCGCCCGCCTCGTGTAGACGCGAGCGAGATCCCGGGCCGCCTCGATGCCGCCGGCATCCCGGACGGCGTCAATCGTCCTTTCGAGGGGAAGCTCGCCGGCGAAGAAGCGCGAGAGGATGGCTTCGAGCGCATTCCCGTTCCGCCGGAGGGCAAGGATGACCGGCAGAGTGATAATCCCGGATCTGAGGTCGTTTCCGATCGGCTTTCCCATCTCCTCCGCGCTTCCGGTGAAATCGAGGATGTCGTCGATGATCTGGAAACCCATACCGATGCTGTACCCCGCCCTGCGCAGGGTTTCGCAGACTCGCGGCGGGCAACCGGCCTCCTCGGCGCCGACGTAGCAACTCACCATGAACAGGACAGCGGTCTTGCCCGCCGTCTTCCGGAGGTAGTCCCGCCTAGATGGGTGAACAACCGGATTCGCTATTTCGCTTTCGCAGATCCTCGCCACAGCCGCGGCAAGGTATCTGGCGTTTTCCATTTTCGCGTATCGAGCGGTCAGGTGGAAACAACGAGAAAAGAGATAATCTCCCATGAGCACCGCGTCATGCCTGCCTCGGGTCGTGTGAAGGGAGGGTCTCCCCCGTCTGCTGGGGGAATCGTCCACGATGTCGTCGTGGATGAGCGTGGCCACGTGGAGCATCTCAACAGCCGCTGCTAACGCCGAATGCTTCTCTTGGTCGAATTTGCCCAGTCTGCCTGCAAGCAGGAGAAACGCGGGCCGAAGAAGCTTCCCGTTCTGCGCCGCTTCCTCGATGCCGCTTCGGATCGCCGCGTTGGGGCTTTCCGCCTGTTCGAGAAAGACCTTCCTCGCCATGGAGAGATCTGTTTCGAGAACAGGGTAGGAGGAAAAAAACTTCTTCATGAAGCGCCGCGGCGCCTTCTTCTCTCGATCGGCTCGTCGAGGTACAGGTAGGTCTTTTGGGCAAGCCGAGTCCCGTTCCACCAGCCCTTGATCCACGGCATCACCCAGTGATCGAGGCCGAGGCCCTTGCCCGCTCCCCCAAGGAGCGCGATGGCGCCGAAGATATACCAGAGGATCTCCCTGGTCGCCATGCCCGACATGATGAACATGAGACCCAGGATGATGGATGCCCCGGACGCGAGGAAGGTGAAGAGCCCCCCGATCAGGGCGAGTCCCACGGCGACCTCGCCCAGAACCACGATGTAGCGGAAGAGATCCGCAAAGAAGAGGCCGGCCGCAGTCGAGCCGTCGCCGACGAAGATGCCGATGATCCACTTGTAAAGGCCCCAAGGCTTGCTGATCGCCGGGAGGAACACCCCGCCCGCGGCGTTGGCCGCGGCGCTCGCCGCCCGCGCGAGGTCGACCACGGCGTCTCCCGCCTGCGCCGCCGCCGCGGTCGCCGCGGTAACCGCCTCCGCCGCCGCTTCAGCAACGGCCGCTCCTGCCGCATCGGTCGCGGCTGTCACGCTGTCGGCTACTTGCGCCGCCGCGGGAGCCCAGGTCTGCGCCGCCGCGGTCGCCGCCGTCACCGCCTCTACCGCCTCTACCGCGGCTTCCGCCGCTCCGGAGGCGGCCGACGAGGCCGAGGCGACACCGTCGACGGCTTTCGGGACGATTCCGAACATGAAGCTGTTGATCCAGCTCGCATTCTCCGGTTTGAGCCATCCCTCGAGGATCTTCTTTAAGCCTTCGACGAACCACATCGCCCCGATGAACACCCGCAGGATCGTGACCCAATAGATGGGGACTTTGGCGGACAGAAGCCCGCGGGTAACGGAGCGTTTTTCCCTGATGTCGAAGAATTCGTGCTTCAGGTATCCCCAGACCGCATTGATCCCGGCGACGCCGAGGAGATGCACGACATTGATCAGGTGCTTCGAGAGGATGGCGAAGATCCCGGACATCGACATGCCCACGACATGGGCCACCCCCCATTTGGCGCCGATGGAGACCATGAAGCCATGATAGCTCGACGAGAATTCCCGCTTCTCGGTCCCCTCTATATCCGCGATGATATTATGGGCGGCGCATTCGCCCGTCTGGATGGCTGTTTCGACAATCTGCGGCAGAACCTTTTCATTTTCCAGATACCAGAGCACATCGCCGGCGATGTAGACATTCGGGTAGTCCGCGCTCTGCATGTAGCTGTTTGCGAGGAGCCGGCCCCTCTTTCCGTTGACGTACGTTCCCCCCTCCGCGAACTGGCATTCCCGTTCCCCGCAGGTCCCCTGCGTACTCGCGAAACTGCACTGCTTGTTGGCGCAGCGCCCCTTGGTGAGCTGGAGATTACCCGCGAATTCGCAGCCATGGATCCCGCAAGTCCAGATCAGGGTATGGGTGCGTATCTCCTTTTCCCCGTTGATGACGAAGGAATCCGCGGCCGCCTTGGTGATCTTTGAGCCGAGCAACACTTCGGCGCCTCGCTTTTCTATATACCTCTGGGCTTTCCTCTGGAGAGACTCGGGGAGGATGGGGAGGATCTTATCCACGGCCTCCACCAGGAGGAGGCTTACTTCCGATTCGTCGACAAAGTATTTGCGCGCGAGTACACTCTTCCAATCGAGGAGCTCGCCGAGCATCTCGACACCGGTGAAGCCCGCGCCAGCCACCACGAAGCGGAGCAGCTCGCGCCTCTTCTGCTGATCGAGCTCCGTAGAGGCCAGAAAGAACATACGCTCAATATGTTCGCGGAGTTTCAATGCGTCGTCGAGGGACCACAGCGTGAAGGCATGTTTCGCAATCCCCGGCGTGCCGAAGTCCTCCGGTTCTCCTCCAACCCCGAGCAGGAGGTAGTCGTATGGATACTTCGCTTTCGGCGATACGATGATCTGATTCTTGAAATCGATCGTTTCGATGTCGTCCTGCACAAGGGCAATGGGTCTTCCCCCGAAGATCTTGGCAAAGCTCACCTGAACGGCGCCCTGCTCCACCCTTCCGCCGGCGACCTCATGCAATTCGGTCATGAGGGTTTGATACCTGTTCCTGTCAATCAGGGTTATTTCGATATTCCTGTTCTTGCCGACCTTCTTCACGAGATGTTTAGCCGCGGCAACGCCCGCGTACCCTCCCCCGAGAATGATGATCCGTTTCCGCTCGTTCATCGATCCTCCCGAAAAACCTATAGGTTTGTACCCGATACTCGGGCACGTGCCCCGCACAATCTGTCGATTTTATGGTAGAACAAACCGAGGCAATATATTATATTTCAAATATATCAAAAAATAAGTATTATTAGAATATAAAAACACTGAACATCTTCACTTTAGTGAAAAAAGAGGGTGAAAACAAGTTCGCCCGAATCTCTAGCGCATGAGTATATTACCTTCAAGGAGGCCTTGATGTACCACAGATCCGCCCTTCGCTTCACGGCGCTCGCGAGCCTCGCGGCAGTCTTCACGCTCAGCGGATGCGCTGCGAAGAGCCGCGAACCGATTGTCGTATCAACTCTGGCCCTGGGAACCCAATGCTCGATCACCGTCTATGAACGCAAGGATGCTCCACTAGCCGAAGAGGCGCTCTCCCTGGTTGGCGACATCGAGGAACGGATGAGCGTCCGAATCCCAAACAGCGAAGTTTCCCGCGTCAACGCGGCGTCCGGTACAGCGCCTGTTTCCGTTTCCGCCGATACCTTCACCGTCATCGAGCGGGGGCTCGCCTTCTCTCGGCTGAGCTCCGGCCATTTCGATATCACCATCGGACCGGTGGTTTCCCTTTGGGGAATCGGCACTGAAAACCCGCGCGTGCCCGCCCCGGAGGAGCTCGCCGGCGCCACGGCCCTGACGGATTACACGTCCGTGATTCTGGATCCGCGGGAACGCTCGGTATACCTCCCCGCGGCCGGTCAGGCCCTCGACCTCGGCGGAATCGCCAAGGGCTGGGCCATCGCCGCGGTTGTCGACAGACTTAGGACTACGGGGGTTAAGACAGCCCTGATCAACTTCGGTGGGAACGTCTGCACGATCGGAACAAAGGCGGACGGCTCCCCCTGGAGGATCGGAATCCAGGATCCATGGGATCTCCGAGGTACGTATATCGCCGTTATTGCAGTAGGCGAGAGATCCGTTGCTACCTCGGGAAAGTACGAACGCTACTTTACAGAAGGGGACAGGAGGTATCACCACATTCTCGATACGGAGACGGGCTGGCCTGTCGAAAACGGCATCGCCAGCGTTTCGATCGTGGATCCGGATCCGACACGGGGAGACGCGTTGTCTACCGCCGTTTTCTCGATGGGGATCGAGGAGGGGTACGCCCTTCTGCGTTCCTTGCCCGAGGTCGAGGGTGTCATCGTTACGGAACAGAGAGGAATCCTCGTCACGCCCGGACTCTCTGGGAAATTTACCCTGAAAGACGACCAGTTCGTTATGATCGAGGCGCCGTAGCCTGAAAACCGGGCAGCGTCGCCGCACCTCTTTTCCATGGGCAGAGGAGTCTCTCCGCAACGTCAACGAGGAGGAAGAGGAAAAAGCCGAGTAGCCCCATCGCGACGATTCCCGCGAACATTTCCGCATAGGCCACCCGCATCCAGCTGTCCATGATGAAGAATCCGAGTCCCCTAGAGGCAAAGAAAGTCTCCGCGAAAAAGAGGACGGCAAGGGCTGTCCCCGTTCCGATCCTGACCGCGGTGAAGACCCCGGGCAATATAGCGGGCAGGATCACGTATCTGACCCGCTGAGTTTCCGAGGCGCCCAGCGAGACGGCGAAACGGAAATACTCCGCCGGAATCGTGCGAACGCTTCCTCTAATCTCGATCAGAATCTGGAAGAAGAGCACGAGGAACACGATGAAGATCTTGGATAGATCGGTCAGACCGAAGAGGAGAAAGACGACGGGCAGCAGGGCGATCTTCGGTACCGGGTGAAACAGATAAACGAGGGGTGAGAGCGCGCTGTCCAGCCATCGCACCCTACCCATGGCGACCCCAAGGGGAAAGGCCAGAAGAAGGGCGGCGCAGAGGGCCGCAGCGGCCCTGCCGAGGGTGGCCGCGGCATGGGCGGCCAGCCCGCGCGACAGAAGATCCCACAGAACCGGCAGCACGCGGTGTGGCGGAGGGCCCCGCCTGCTTCCGAGAATCGCGGAGAAAAGCCACCAGAGGCAGCGGATGAGGAGGCTCCCCGGAAGATACCAGAAAAACCTCTTCCTCATCCCCGTTCCTCCATGATACGCCGGAGCGCCGTGCATACGGCGAAATAGGCGGGAAGACGGCGGGTCTCTGCGTCTCTGGCTCCGGAAAAAGGGACAGCCTCGCGGAGACAGGACTCGGACCCCTGCCTGATGACGAACAATCTGTTTCCCAAGTAGACCGCTTCCTCGATGCTGTGGGTGACAAGAACCGTGACGATCGGACGCGCGGAAAGTTCCCGGTACAGAAGATCCTGGAGGGCCTCCCGGGTGACGGCGTCCAGCGCAGAAAACGGTTCGTCCATGAGTAGGACCTCGGGATCGAGGGCAAGGCTTCTGGCGAGCGCGACCCGCTGGCGCTCTCCGCCGGATATCTCGTGCGGGTATCGATTCTCCTTGCCCCCGAGCCCGAGCCGCGCAAGCTCCTCCTTGGCCCGCTTTACCGCGTCCTCTGCGGAACGCTTTCTGATTCGTAGTCCAAGAGCGGCGTTCTCCAGTACCGTGAACCAGGGGAACAAACCGTATTCCTGGAACATCAGGCTGACCCGGCTATCACCCGCGCGGACAGGGGTACCCGAGATTCTAACCTCGCCGACTGCGGGAGCCAGGAGTCCGGCAAGGAGGAAGAGGAGCGTGCTCTTGCCCGCGCCCGAGGGTCCGACGATGGCCGCGGTATCGCCCGGAGAAAGGGAAAGGTTTACATTTCGTAAAATCGTGTGGTTCCCGTACTCCGCCGCGCACCCGCTCGCATCCAGCATGTCAGGGAATGAACCTCCCGTCCACCACAGATTCATACGGAAGAGTACGCTCCAGGAGACCTTTCAGGAGCATCCACGCCACCACGTCCCCCGTTTCCTCTCGCGTGGGAACCCTGGCTGGAGAGAAACGCGGAAGGGTGAAGGAATCGCGTATCGAGGGGGGAAACTCTCCTTTCTCGATGATCACGTCGCGATACCGCTCGTAATCCTGGTTGAGATCCGCCACCGCACGGTTATAGGCTCGATAGAACGCGGAGATTTCACGCCCCTTCATCTCTATCGAGTCTTTGGAAAAGAGGATCACCCCCGGAGTTCCTGGAAGGATGGTCGTATCGCAGATGCGGTACGCTCCCGCCTGTTCTGCCAGTGTTGCCACCGGCTCTGGAAGGCAGGCTGCTTCAAGCTGTCCGGCCAGGAGCATCTCGAGGCGGGCGGTCAGAATGAGGGTGGAGACGAGTTCCACCTTCGCGGGATCGGAACCTTTCCGTTCCAACATCCGTTCCGTGACGTAGTAGACGATGCTGTTCTCCAGAAGTCCGGTCCTGATCTTCCCCTCCACTCGGTTCCAGTCCTTTAGTGTCCGGATGCGGCAGCCCGGCGCGGTCATGAGAGCGAAATCGCCGTCGGAAACGGAGGTGACCGCCAAGGGGAAGCCCTGGGAAACGGCGCCCGCGGCGTTTATCATGTCGGAAATCGTGCCATCGATCTCCCCGGCCTGCAGGGCGGTTTCCCGGTACATCTGGCTCTTGAACATCACGAGGGTTACCTCGACACCCTCGTCGTCGAAATAGCCGTTGTGTTCGGCGACGATCAGGGGTATCGAGTTGATCGCTGGCATAAGGCCGATGGTGAGGGTCTCTTTGTTTCCGGAAGCGAAAAGCCCCGGAGTCACCGCGATACAGAACAGACACGCGTAGAGGCGGACAGTCCCTTTTTCCATATCCACAGCCTTCCTTATCTCTATCTCAAGTCCCCGCTGTTCAAGCTATAAAGCGGGGAGGAAGTAGCTCCCGATGAACAACGCCCCGAACACGAAATGATGAAGCATGATGTCAGGGATGATCCGCTTCCTCCTTCCCTCCCTCCGGTACAGGGCGAGGGAAGGCTTGATGAGGAAGAGAAGCCCGGCGAAGACGAAAGGAATCCGGGGGAAGAGACCGAAAACGCTCAAGAGTGCCGTTCCACCGTACGCGAGAACCGCCAGAGAGAAGAACAGAATCCTGCTCCCCTGGAGTCCTATCCGGGCGGTCAGGGTCCCGAATCCATGCCGTTGGTCGTACTCGAAGTCGCGTATCTCGTTTGAAAGGAGGATGAGAGAGACGAGGGAACTCACGGGAATCGAGATCGGGACGACCCGCCAGGAAAAGTTTCCAGACACTGCGTAGTAGGAGCCGCCTATCATGAGGATGCCCATGAGGAAAAAGACAAGCAGGACGCCCAACCCGCGTTTCTTGTAGTTCCATGGCTC